>CAZBMH010000048.1:0-16025 GCA_964492685.1 uncultured Micropruina sp. | reverse complement strand
GGGGCCGGGGCCGCCTTCTTGGAGGCGGGCTTGCTCGCCGGCGCGGCGGCCGGTGCCTTGGCGGGGCCGCCGAAGTCGGGGATGATCGGGGCGTCGGTGATGGTGCTCATGATCGGTTCTCCAGCTCTCTTAGACGCAGCCCTTGGGCTTGGGCAGCCCGGCGATGTAGGACATCTTCTTGGCCGGCTTGCCGGGGAAGAGCTCGAACAGCTTCTTCATCTCGAACCCGCCGACGGTGGCGGTGCGGCGCAGCGTGGCGGTCTCCTTGCGGGCCGGGTAGTCGGCGCGCAGGAAGCGGATCACCTTCCAGTGCTCTTCGGTCAGGCCCTCCAGCCCGGCGTAGCCCGCCAGGACGGCGCCCAGCTCCTCGTCCCATTGGTCGTAGGCGGTCAGGAAACCCTCATCGTTGACGTCGATCGGACGCCCGGCGATCAGTGTGGTCGGCATCTTCATTGCTCCTTGTCAGAACTTCGGAATGACTGGGTCGGGGAGGATCGCGGCCGGATCGGCGGTCGAGTCCACGCCCTTCTGGGGTACATAGGCCGGCGGCGGCGCCTCGGGCGCGGCCTTCGCGGCGGCGGGGGCCCGCTTGGACGGTGCCGGCTTGGGCGCGGGCCGCGGGCGCTTCGCGGCGGGCTTGGTGGCCGGCGCGGGTGCGGCGGCCGTCCGTCGGTGGCTGGAGCGTCCAATGAGCCCCAGCAGCAGGTCCTTGGTGGACGTCCCGGACGCGGTGTCCTCGATCTTCTTGCCCATCAGGTACATGTCGGCGGTGAAGGGCAGCGGCCTGCCGGTGATCAGCAGGTTCCAGTACACCCACCGGAACGCCACCTTCGCCCAGTGGTTCGCCCGGGTCTCGCGCAGCAGGCTCATCGGGCCGATGCCCGGCAGCGGGAACTCACCGGTGTAGGGCTGGGTCTGGTAGTTGAAGTCCAGCAGCATCCCCTTGCCGTGGCCCGACTCGATGAAGCAATTGGCGTGCCCGTCGAAGTTGTGGGTCAGCTGGCGGCCGGCCAGGTAGTCGGGGAAGTTCTCCATGAAGATGTCGACGGCGAAGTGGGCCACCGAGCCGGCCTTCGAGGTCTGCAGGGTGCCGCCGTCGCCCAGGACGAAGATGTCGGGGTCGGCCAGCGAGCGCATCGTGCCCTGATCGCAGGGGACGAGGTTCAGCTCGTCGCCGAGGCCCGAGGCCGCGATGTAGTCCGGGCCCATGTTGAGCGGCACGGTCACGAGCAGGTCGAAGGGGATGTGGCGGTCGTCGAACGAGACGATTTCCTTGGCCTCGTTGTCGATCCGCTCGATCATGAAGTCGGTCTCCAACGCGATGCCGCGCTTGCTGAGGGCGTCGGCCAACTCGCGCGAGGCGACCGGCTTCGTGAACGCCCCGTCCAGCGGGGTCACATAGGTGATGTCCACCTTGCGCCGGATGTTCTTGTCGGCGAAGTAGGCGTCGGCCAGGAACGTGAACTCCAGCGGCGCCACCGGGCACTTGATCGGCATGTCGGTGATGTGGATGACCACCCGGCCCCCGCGGAACCGGCGGATCGCCTCCTGCAGGGCCTCGGCGGCCGCCAGGTCGTAGAAGTGGTGGACGCTGCGGCCGACCTCGGGGCCGTCGCCGCCGGGGGTGGCCTCCGGGCGCGGCTGGACGCCGGTGGCGATGATCAGGGTGTCGTAGTCCAGCGTCCCGCCGTTGCGCAGCGCGACCGTCTTGGCCTTGGTGTCGACACGCTCCACCCCGCACAGCACCAGGTCCACCCCGTCGGGGATGAACGAGTGCCGGGAGCGGACGATCTGTCGCGGCGCCAGCTGCCCGAAGGGCAGGAACAGGTAGCCCGGCTGGTAGTGGTGTTGATCGTCCTGATCGACGATCGTGATGTGCAATTGCTCCTCGGGGTAGGCGGCGCGCAGCTTGTTCGCCACCATCGTTCCGGCCGTTCCCGCCCCCAGGATGACCAGTTTCCTCATTGAAACTCCCGTGCTCGTGGTGTTCACCATCGTATACCCCCAAGGGTATCGAGCGTGAATCGAGGACGCCCCCCAACGGGCGTCCGTGGACGCGTGGGGATGGGCGTCTCGGCGAGAGTCAGGAGCCGTTGAGCGAGCGCAGCACTCGGCTGGCGATCCGGCTCAGCCCGACCTCGCTGACGCCGAGGTAGGCGGCCAGATCGCGCTGCTTCACCCGGGCCGGCCAGCGGGGGTGCTCGTCCACGATCGAGCGGTAGCGCTGCTCGGGGGTGATGAAACGCATCCGGTAGGCGTCCGCCTGGACGTGCAGCAAATGGGCGTAGAAGTAGGTGATCAGCAGCTGCGCCCACCCCAGGTGGCGGCGCGCCAGCTCCTCGATGATCTGGAAGTCGATCCGGGCGAGCGTGCTGGGCTCCAGGGCGGTGGTGATCGAGCGGCTCTCGCCGGTCACCGCCTCCTCCAGGTCCCGGGGATTGTGGTCCAGTCCCAGCTGGTAGATGCGGCGGACGCCCTCGGGGCGCAGGGCGGAGACCGAGGCCACCCACTGGCCCTCGTCGCAGAACGCGAGGATTCGGATCCGCCCGTCCGCGGACGTGTCGTGGATCTTCATCAGCCCGCGCTGGACGACGTAGACGTAGGGGTGCTGTTCGCCGTACCCGATCAGCACCTGCCCGGCGCTGACCGTGACCTCGGTGAGTCGTTCGGCCACCAACTCCCACTCGGGCAGCGGCGAACCCGCGTACGCCTCAAGCAGCGCACGCAATTCTTCAGTGAACTCCGCCGTCAGGGCCATTGAGCTCCTCTCGGAGCAACTGGGGTGTGGTCAGAATCTAGCATCCACTCCTCCGAATGGTTGAGGGAATCTGTCGCAGGTCGGCGTCTCGAATTCACGTTCGTTCCGACCGATCAGCCCCGGACGGCGTCCGGGGCCAGGCGCATGGGGTAACCGCGCGGGGTCGAGCGGTCCTAGGCTAAGGACCGGTGAGAGTTCCCTGAGAGAGAGATGGACGAATGACGACTTCGTTGACCTGGACCGAGCTCGACGCCCGCGCGGTGGACACCGCCCGGGTGTTGGCCGCCGACGCCGTGGAGAAGGTGGGCAACGGGCACCCGGGAACGGCGATCTCGTTGGCCCCGGTGGCGTATCTGCTCTACCAGAAGGTGATGAGGGGCGACCCCGCCGATCCGAGCTGGGTCGGTCGTGACCGCTTAGTCCTGTCCGCCGGGCACTCGTCGCTGACGCAGTACACCGAGCTCTTCCTGGCCGGCTACGGCCTGGAGTTGTCCGACCTGGAGGCGCTGCGGACCGAGGGCTCGCTCACCCCGGGGCACCCCGAGTTCGGCCACACCCGGGGCGTCGAGTGCACCACCGGCCCGCTGGGCGCCGGCGTCGCGATCGCCGTGGGGTTCGCCATGGCCGCCCGCAAGGAGCGGATGCTGCTCGATCCGACGACGCCCGAGGGCCAGTCGGTGTTCGACCGCTACGTGTACACGATCGCCGGCGACGGCTGCATGCAGGAGGGGGTGGCGGCCGAGGCCTCCTCGCTGGCGGCCACTCAGGACCTGGGCAACCTTTTCCTGATCTACGACGACAACCGGATCTCGATCGAGGGTGAGACGAAGATTGCGTTCAGCGAGGACGTCCAGGCCCGCTACGCCGCCTACGGCTGGGACACCCACCACGTCGACTTCACCAACGGGTTCACCACGTACGAGGAGAAGGTCGCCGAGCTCTTCGATGTGATCGAGCGGGCCAAGGCGATCACGGACCGCCCGCATTTCATCAAGGTGACCACCGTCATCGGCTGGCCGCTACCCACCAAGGCCGGCGACCACTCGGTTCACGGCTCCAAGCTGGGCGGCGCCGAGATCGCGGCCCTGAAGCAGGAGCTGGGCTTCGACCCGGACGCCAACTTCGCCGTCGACCCCGAGGTGCTGGCGTACACGCGCCGGAACGCGGCCGAGCGCGCGGCGGCGGCCAAGGCGGAGTGGACCCCCCGCTACGAGGCGTGGCGGGCCGCCCAGCCCGAGAACGCGGCCCTGTTCGACCGGCTGGCGGCGCGCGAGCTCCCGGCGGGCCTGGACGAGGCGCTGCCCGTCTTCCCGGCGGGCACGATGGCCACCCGGGCCGCCTCGGGGGCGGTGCTGGCCGCGCTGGCCGGCGTCGTCCCAGAGTTGTGGGGCGGTTCGGCCGACCTGGCCGGCTCCAACAACACGACCATGAAGGGCGAGGCGTCCTTCCTGCCGCCCGAGCGCTCCTCGCACGACTTCGTCGGCAACCTGGGCGGCCGGACGCTGCACTTCGGCATCCGCGAGCACGCGATGGGCAACATCCTCAACGGCATCACGATGTCGGGGCTGACCCGCCCCTACGGCGGCACGTTCTTCGTCTTCGCCGACTACATGCGGCCGCCGGTGCGGCTCGCGGCGCTGTCGAAGATTCCCACGACCTTCGTCTGGACCCACGACTCCGTCGGCGTGGGCGAGGACGGGCCGACCCATCAGCCGGTCGAGCACCTGTGGGCTTATCGCGCGATCCCCGGCCTGGACGTGGTCCGCCCAGCGGACGCCAACGAGACCGCCCAGTGCTGGGCCCAGATCCTGCGCAACGCGGATCGTCCGGCCGGGATCATCCTGTCCCGGCAGGACCTGGTCACCGTGGAGCGGGGCGAGGGCGCCTGCGCCCCTGCCGAGAACGTCTCCCGTGGTGGCTACGTGCTGAAGGAGGCCTCGGCCGCGCCGCGGGTCGTCCTGCTGGGCACGGGCTCCGAGGTGGGGGCCTGCCTGGACGCCCAGGCGATCCTGGAGGCCGAGGGGATCCCGACCCGGGTCGTCTCGATGCCCTGTCTGGAGTGGTTCGACGCCCAGGACGCCGGCTACCGGGCGTCCGTCCTGCCGGCCGAGGCGCTCAAGGTCTCGGTCGAGGCCGGCATCGGCCAGGGCTGGTACCGCTACGTCGGCGACTCCGGCGTGGTGATCTCGCTGGAGCACTTCGGCGAGTCCGCCGCGGCGCGAGTGCTGTTCGCCAAGTACGGGTTCACCGGCGAGAACGTCGCCGCCAAGGCCCGGGCCGCCCTCGGCTGAGCTGACGCCCTCGTGGAAGGCCCGGCGGGTCAGCCCGCCGGGCCTCGCCACGTCCCGGTGTCAGGGACGCGCTCAGGCGCCGTGGGGGACTCCACCGATCTCATCATCGGTATCTACTTTCGGGAAGTGTTCACCGCTGTCGTGTAATAACGCGAAAGTGACGGACGTTTCCTGAAAGTAGTCACCGATGATGAGATCGGGGCGGGCGGGGGGCCCGGGGAGAGGGCCACCGCGGCGATCTAGGCTGGTCGGCATGGACCCCCTCGCCCTGCTGAACTCCCTGATGCGCCGCTCCACCCTGGGGGAGCGGACGATCCTCGAGATCGATCTGGACCTCACCGTCCTGTCCGCGCCCGCCGACAACCCGCTGGAGGCGCTGAAGGCCATCAACGCGCCGACGATGCGGGCGCTGCGGGACGGGCTCGGGGAGGCGGCGACAGACCCGTCGGTCGCCGGGCTGATCCTGCACGTGGGCACCTGTCCGCTCACCGTCACCCAGGCTGACGAGCTCGGCGACGCGCTGGTGGCCTTCGGCCGGCACAAGCCCGCGTGGGCCTACGCCGAGTCCTTCGGCGAGGAGGGCGGCGGCCTGATCCCCTACCTGTTGGCCAGCCGCGCCACGACCATCTGGCTGCAGCCCTCCGGGCAGCTCGCCCTGGCCGGGGTCCGCGCGCAGATCATGCTGCTGCGCGGCGTCTTCGACAAGGTGGGCATCGAGCCCCAGTTCGGTCAGCGCCACGAGTACAAGTCGGCCGCGAACACCTACGCCGCCCACGAGGTCACCGGGCCGCACCAGGAGATGATGCAGCGGATCGCCGACTCCCTCACCCAGCATGCGCACGCCGTGATCGGCGAGCGGCGGGGCCTGTCGAGCGACGCGGTGGCGGCGGCCGCGCAGGCCGGCCCGCTGCGTCCCGACGAGGCGCTGGAGCGGGGGCTGATCGATCACATCGGGTACCGGGACGAGGTGTACGCGGCCGCCCGCGCCGCCTGGTCCGATCAGGCCGAGCCGAAGCTGCGCTACGTGCACCGGTACTCCCGCGGGGGCGGGGGCCCGCTGGAGCTGGTGACGCAACGGTCCCGTCCGGCCATCGCGGTGGTCGGCGTCCGGGGCGCCATCGTGGGTGGACGGCCCAACCGGCCGCAGGGCGGCACCCAGAGCGTGGCCGCGGCCGAGCTGGTCTGCCAGCAGCTGCGCGCGGCCGCCCGCGACCCCCACGTCCGGGCCGTGGTGCTCCGGGTCGACAGCCCCGGCGGCTCGTACACCGCCTCGGATCAGATCCGGCGCGAGGTGCTGCAACTGCGCGCCTCCGGCCGGCCGGTCGTCGCCTCGATGGGCGATCTGGCGGCCTCCGGCGGGTACTTCGTGGCGATGCCCGCCGACGAGATCGTTGCCAACCCGAGCACCCTCACCGGCTCGATCGGCGTGCTCGCCGGCAAGCTGGTGCTCACCGAGCTCAAGCGCAAGATCGGGCTGGTGATGCAGGACGTGCTGGGGGGCCCGTGGGCCGACTTCATGTCCCCGAACCAGCAGTTCACCGAGGAGCATTGGGCGGCGCTGAACCGCCGGCTGGACGACATCTACGCCGACTTCACGGCCAAGGCCGCGGGCGATCGCGGAATGGAGCTGGACGTCCTGGAACCGCTCGCGCGGGGCCGGGTGTGGACGGGCATGGACGCCGCCGAGCGAGGGCTGGTCGACCGCGTCGGCGGCATGGCGCTCGCGATCGAGCGGGCCGCCGCGCTGGCCGGCCTTCGCGTCGACGAGCTGACGGTCCGCCCGGTGTCCCCGTTCGGCTTCCTGACCCAGTTCCGCCCGGCCGAGTCGAGCGAGTCGCTCGGGGCCGTCCGGGTGGCGACGGCACCGGCGCCCGGGGTGGACGGGCTGATCGACTGGGCCGCGGGCCGGCTTGGGCTGGCACCCGGCGGGGCGCTCAGCCTCCCGTTCCGCATCGATCTCGGCTGATCGCGATGGTCGGGGCCGGGACGCGTCCGCGTACCATGGAGGGTCCCGTCCCCGAACAAGGATGCCGCGCGTGAGCACTTCGACGACTCCTCGACGCTTCAGCAACACCCAACGGCTGGCCGCCGGCGTGGCCGGCGGTGCGCTGGTGCTGCTGGGCGGCGGCTACGCGGCCGGGTACGCCCTGGCCGGGGACAACGTCCCGCGCAACGCGTCCGTGGCCGGCGTCGCCCTCGGCGGTCTCTCCCGCGAGGCAGCCATCGCGAAGCTGACCGCGGAACTCGGCCCGTCCCTGGCCCGCGACGTCGTCGTGACCGTCGGCGACAAGCAGACCGCCGCCACCCCCGCCGAGCTGGGGCTGAGCGTCGACTATGCGGCCTCCGTCGACCGGACCGGCGTGGGGCAGAGCTTCGACCCCGTCCACATCCTCACGGTCCTCACCGGCGGCACCAGCCAGCCGGCCGTCTTCCAACGCGACCAGGCGAAGCTGGACGCCGCTCTCGACGCGGTCGCCGGCAACGTGGGCGACCCGGCGGTGAACGCGACGCTGGCCGTCAAGGACGGTGCCCTGGCGATCACGCCCGGCACCCCCGGGCAGTCGCTGGATCGGACGGGGACCGTCGCCGCGGTGACCGCGGGCCTCTTCGACGGCAAGCCGATCCCGGCGGTGGTCACCACGGCCGACCCCGAGGTCACCACCAGCGACGCCGAGACCGTCAAGGCGCAGTACGAGGCCACCGCCCTCACCTCGCCGATCGCGGTCGCGGTGGCCGACAAGGGCACGTTCAAGCTCAGCGAGAAGTCGCTGGCCAAGGCCCTCTCGTTCGCCCCCGAGGGCGGCACCCTGGTGCCGGTGCTGAACGGGAAGACTCTGGTCGACCAGTCGCGGGCCGACCTGGCGAAGCTCGGGCTCAAGGCCCCCAAGGACGCGCGCATCACGATCGCGAAGGGCAAGCCGAAGATCGTGGCCTCCGTCGATGGCCAGGGGGTGGCTGCCGACCAGTTGGCGACGGCCGCGGCGGGCGTCCTCGGGCAGGGCTCCGGACGCTCGGTGAGCGTCGACTCCGCCCCGCTCCCGGCCGCGTTCACCACCGCCGACGCCAAGGCGCTGGGGGTCAAGCAGGTGACCGGGAAGTTCACCACCTACTTCCCCGGCACCGCCTACCGCTGGAACAACCTTCCCAAGGCGGCCCGGCTCATCAACGGCACCTTCCTCAAGCCGGGCGAGACGTTCTCGATGAACAAGACCCTCGGCGAGCGGACGGTGGCCAACGGCTGGATGGCCGGCGGCGCCATCGACGGCGGCAAGGTGGTCACCCGGCTCGGCGGCGGCATCTCGCAGGCCACCACCACCACGTTCAATGCGATCTTCTTCGCCGGGCTCAAGGACATCTACCACAAGCCGCACTCGCTGTACTTCAACCGTTACCCCGTCGGCCGCGAGGCCACCCTGGACTGGGTGTCGGTGGACATGAAGTTCAAGAACGACTCGCCCTACGGCGTCGTGCTACAGGCCTACACCAAGGGCAAATACCCTCACCAGGGCTCGATCACCGTCAAGGTGTGGAGCACCAAGGTGTACACGATCAAGTCCACACCGCCGGTGCGCAGCAATTACCGGGCGCCCGGCGCGACCGTGTACGACGAGAGCCCCGGGTGCATCCCGCAGAGCGCGATGACCGGGTTCGACGTCCGCTTCAAGCGGCTCTTCTACAAGGACGGGAAGCTCGTCAAGCGCGAGCCGTTCTTCCACGCCTACAACTCGCTCACCCCGGTGGTCTGCGGCGTCAAGCCCTGACCCGGACGGGCGACGCACACCCGCGGGGCGCGGCGGCGCGGGGCCCATCCCTGGGACCGAGTCGACGCCGGGCCCGCCGGGTGCCTAGGGTCGTGCCATGGCAGCCGTACTCATGCCGGGCAAACCGGTGGCCGATGCAGTCTTCGCCGACCTGGCGATCCGGATCGACGCCCTGCGCGCCGCCGGTCACAACCCGGGGCTGGGCACGATCCTGGTGGGCGGTGACTCGGCGTCCGCGGGCTACATCCGCATGAAGCAGGAGCGCGCCGCGTCGCTGGGCTTCGGCGGTCGGCACGTGCAGCTTCCCGGCGACGCCACCCAGGCCGAGCTGGTCGAGGCGATCCACGGCTTCAACAACGACGACACCGTCGACGCGGTGCTCATCCAGTACCCGATCCCGGCGCACCTGGACTACGAGGCGGCGCTGGCCGAGCTCGACCCGGACAAGGACGCGGACGGCGCCCACCCCATGAACATGGGCCGCCTGGCCCTGGGCATGCGGGGGCCGCTGCCCTGCACGCCGGCCGGCATCGTCGCGCTGCTGCAGCACTACGACATCGACGTCGCGGGGCGCAACGTGGTGATCCTCGGGCGCGGGCTGACGCTGGGTCGCCCGCTGTCGATGCTGCTCTCGCTCAAGCGGCCCGGCGGCAACGCCGCGGTCACCGTCGTGCACACCGGGGTGCCGGACTGGCAGGACTACACCCGCAACGCCGACATCGTGATCGCCGCCGCCGGGGTCCCGGGGATCCTGCGTCCCGAGCACGTACGTCCCGGCGCCGTGGTCGTCGGCGGAGGAGTGCGCTACGAGGGCAAAAGGCTGCTCCCTGACGTGGACGAGGGCTGCGAGCAGGTCGCCGGCTGGATCACCCCGCGGGTGGGCGGCGTCGGACCCACCACGATCGCGATGCTGTTCCGCAACACCGTCGAGGCCGCGGAGCGGCGTGCCGGGCTGGCCCGGGACTGACCAGTCGGGCACCGCGGGCGGTACCGGCTGGCTTCGCGCGCCGTCGGGATCCGGCCGCTGGGTCAGCCCTGACCGTGCGCAGCCGGAAGGTCGACCCGCGCGACGAGGCGCTGGGGCGCCTGGATGCACCACGAGATGGTGAACAGCTCGGCGACCTCGACCCAGTCGGTCGCGTCGTCGAGCACGAGCCCGATGACGTTGCTGCCCCAGTCGCTGCGAAAGTAGGGCGGGCCGAGGTGCTCGAAGGCCATCACCTCTGCGGGGTCGCCGCGCAGGGTGATCCGGAACAGGCCGTCCTCGCCGCCGAAGATGTGGGCGACCGTCGCGCTGCCGACGCGCCAGCGGGTGCCGACCCAGGCGCGCTCCTCGCGACACTCGGGCAGGTCCGCCGCGACAGCGCGAAGCCGTTCGAGCATGTCGTCGGGGACGTCAGGACGGTCGGCCATCCGACCAGTCTGCCCGTTGGCGCCGACATCGGCCGGCCGGCCGGACGCACCGCCGGCCGTGCCGTGGGGCCCGCCGCCCCGTGAGCGATTCGGGCCGCTTCAGTGGCCCCGAGGCGGACGCTGCTCACTCGCTGCGAGGAGGCGCTCGCCGAGAGCGCGGACGGCCGCGCGGACCTCGTCGCCGTCCTCCACTCGGAAGGGGGCGGGACAGTGCGTCAGACCCTGGGCGTACATCGCCGGGTCACTCGTCGATCCGATGAGCCGGGTCGTGCCGTCCTCGAGTGACTCGAGCCGCCCGAGGTGCGAGGGCAGGCAGTCGGAGACCTCCTCGACGGGCGCGTCGATCACGCAGACGACGCGGTGGGGCCAGCCTGAGGCGAGGTGGCTCTCCAGCAGGGCGACGGGATCGACGTCACGGGGCGGGTCGAACCGGCCCGCCAGTGGGGTGACGGCGTCGAGGCGATCCACCCGGTAGGCCCTGAGGTCGAGCGCGGGCAGCAGCCGGCACAGCAGGTACCACCGTCCGTGCCTCACGACGACGAACCACGGCTCGACCTCGACGTCGAGGCGCCGACCTGCCTCCGTCCGATAGCGCAGGCCCACCACCCGGCCCTCGCTACAGAACTCCACGAGGGCAGCCGTGATCCCGGGATCGGGCCGGGCAGCCGCTCGGTCGGGCACGGACGCCGCCGACGTCACCATCGAGTGGGCCGGTGCCGACACCGATGCCGGCAAGGCGCGCAGGATCCGAGCGATCGCGGTCCCGACGAGGGACTCGGGGTCGGCCACATCGTGATGCCCGTCCAGCGCCGCCATCACCAGGGCCAGCGCCTCCGATGCACCGAAGTGCAGCGGCGGGAGCCGCACGCCCCTGCCCAGCCGGTACCCACCATCCCGGCCTCGGGACCCGTCGACGGGGATCCCAGCCTCGCGCAGGGTGGCGACGTAGCGGCGGGCCGCCCGATCGGTGACGCCGAGGCGCTCTGCCAACTCGGCCGCGCTGATCCCCGGTCGCCGCTCAATGAGTTCGAGGGCCACGAGCGCCCGGGCGGTGGGGGACGAATTCGACATGCGAAAAGTTTATCCGGACGCAGAACGTCCGCTTATAGCCGTACGGTCACGTCATGGTTATCGCACGCACTCCCGTTGTCGTCCTCGACTGTCCCGACCCCCAAGCGCTCGCAGAGTTCTACGGCGCCCTCCTTGGCTGGGAGGTGACGCCGGGTGGCGACGACTGGTGGTCCATCCGCGCCGAGTACGGTCACACCCTGTGCTTCCAACAGGTCGACGGTTTCACCGCCCCTCGTTGGCCCGGGCAGGAGGTGCCCCAGCAGCTGCACATCGATGTCGACGTCGACGACCTCGACACGGCGGAGGCCGCAGTCCTCGAGCTGGGCGCGACCAAGCACGACCACCAGCCCGGGACGACTTTCCGGGTGTTCCTCGACCCGGCGGGCCATCCTTTCTGCCTCTGCCAAGGCTGACGCCGACGACGCCGCCCCCCGGTCAACCGTTGCCGGGTTGGTCGGCGACGAAGGCCGCGACCAGTCGTTTCGGCGCCTTGGTCGCCCAGGCTTCGACGATCAGCTCGCGCAGTTCCTCGACGTCCAGCTCGCCCAACCGGGACTGCTGCACCAGCACCCCGTTGTAGCGGCGGAAGTGGTCAATGGTGAAGAACGGCGTCCCCGGATCGTTCACCAGCGCGGCCTTCACCCCGGCGTCGGCCACCACGATCACCAGCAGGTCGTCGAACGGCTCTCCCGTGGCGGTGTCGAGGGCCGTGTGGTGCGGTCGGCGGTACAGCAGGAACCCCTTGCCCTTGTCGCCGCGCGGGACCTTCCAGGTGGGGACATCGCCCCAGGAAACGCCCAGCTCGGTCTCGGGCAGGGCACCGCAGATCGCGTCGACGTCCTCGGGGGTGGCGGGTCGGCTCATCGCGTCAGGCTAGTCCGCGCCCGACCGGTGCGGAACCCGCCCATGGGTCCGGCGATCATGACCCGTCAGGTGACGGGGAGCGCACCTGGAGGCTGCGGGCGTCCTGCCGGGCGGCCCACCAGGCCAGGTCGACCAGCAGCTCCGCGTCGGTCGCGTCCGTGGTCAGCCACTCGCCCTCGACCCGGGCCCGGTGCCGTCCGTCCGTCCACGAGCCCCGGGCGTCGAAGACCGCGGGCGGCGGCTCGCACCCGGCCAGCAGGTCGCTGATCCGGTGCAGGCGCGGCTCGCCGGTCACCCCGGCGCGCCCGGCGAGCTCGTCCAGCAGGTCGCGGGGGGTGTGCTCAGGGTTGCGGCCGCGGGCCACCCCGACCCGGCGCCCGGCCGCGACCGCCCCGTCCGGGACGACGTGCGGCAGGCCGTGCCGGTCGGTCAGCGTCAGCGGATCCAGGGCCGTGACGAACCCGATCAGGTCGGTGGCGCCGCCATCGGCGGTCACCCGCAGGCTCACGCGCTCGCCGAGCCGCAGCCCGGCCGGGCGGTTGTCCGTAACCACCGTGGGTCGCCTCCTGTCCTCCCGGTTGCGGGGTATGGTGGGCCTGCCCGGTTCAGTGCACGAGGAGCCCACAACATGACCTACATCATCACGCAGCCCTGTGTGGACGTGAAAGACCGCGCCTGCGTCGAGGAGTGCCCCGTCGACTGCATCTACGAGGGCAATCGGATGCTCTACATCCATCCCGACGAGTGCGTCGACTGCGGCGCGTGCGAGCCGGTCTGCCCGGTCGAGGCCATCTACTACGAGGACGATGTCCCGGCCGATCAGAAGGAGTACTACGACGTGAACGTCCGCTTCTTCGACGACATCGGTTCGCCCGGCGGCGCCGCCAAGCTCGGCCCCATCGACGCCGATCACCCGGTCGTCGAGGCGCTCCCGCCCCAGGGCGAGTGACTCGCCGGCTTTCGGCCACCCTGCCTGACTTCCCCTGGGACTCGCTCGCGGGGGCCAAGGCCCGCGCGTCGGCGCACCCGGACGGCCTGGTCGACCTGTCGGTCGGCACCCCGGTGGACCCCACGCCCGCCGTCGCCCGCGAGGCGCTGGCCGCGGCGTCGGATTCCCCGGGCTACCCGACCACCTGGGGCACCCCGGAGCTTCGTGCCGCCATCCGCGGCTACCTGGCGGGGCGCTGGTCGGCGGTCCCGATCGCGGACGAGGGCGTGCTGCCCGTCGTCGGGACGAAGGAGCTGGTCGCCTGGCTGCCCACCCTGCTGGGGCTGGGCGCCGGCGACACTGTCGTGATCCCGACCACCGCCTACCCCACCTATGCCGTGGGTGCACTGCTGGCCGGCGCCGAGATCGTGGCCGCCGACGACCCGGAGGCGCTGGGTGAGCTTCGGCCCGGGCTGGTGTGGATCAACTCCCCGGCCAACCCGCACGGCGCCATCCTCACCCCCGAGCAGCTCCGCGGCTGGGTGGCCTGGTGTCGCGAGCGCGGCGCCGTCCTGGCCTCCGACGAGTGCTACGGCGAGTTCGGCTGGGACGCCGAGCCGATCTCCGTGCTGCACCCGACGATCTGCGAGGGGAGCCCCGACGGGCTGCTGGCCGTGCACTCGCTGTCGAAGCGCTCCAACCTGGCCGGGTACCGCGCCGGCTTCGTGGCCGGCGACCCGGCGATCGTCAGCGAGCTGCGCGAGGCGCGCAAGCACGCCGGCGGGATGGTCCCCGGCCCGATCCAGGCGGCCATGGTGGTTACGCTGGCCGACCAGGAGCACGTCGCCGAGCAGCGCGAGCGCTACGCCCGCCGCCGGGCCCTGCTGCGTCCGGCCCTCGAGGCCGCCGGGTTCACCATCGAGCACTCCCAGGGGTCGCTCTACCTGTGGGCGACCCGCGGCGAGAATTGCCGGGCCACGATCGACTGGCTGGCCGAGCGCGGCATCCTGGCCGCCCCCGGCGACTTCTACGGCGAGGCGGGGAACCGCTTCGTCCGCGTGGCCCTGACCGGCACCGACGAGCGCGTCGCGGCCGCCGCGGCCCGCCTCATCGGCTGAGAGTCAGGTCGCTCAGCGCTCGGCGGGGGCAAACGTGACCGACACCGTCAGGTTCTCCGGCCCCTCAGTCCAGTCGGCCAGCCCGGACGTGCTGTGCGTCCAGGTGCGGCCGCCGAGGGTCACCGTGGCGACCCCGTAGGCCTTCACGCCGGCGACGGCCAGGTGGGCCGCCTCCCACGCCACGGGGGCGGAGACCGCCGTGATGGTGAGGCCCTCGGGGGTGGCCGCCGCGGTCACGTCCTTCTTCAGCGACTTCTTCACGAACGCGAGCAGGGCGCCCGGGTCGGCAGGGCCGCGGTTCTGGGTGACGCAGGACAGCGAGGCCGGCGTCTGACCCGTCAGCGAGCTGGCCAGCGCGCGGGCGTTGGGGACGTGCCGCCGGTAGGCCTCGGGGAAGGCGCTGCGCTGGACGGACTGGGCGATGTCGTTGATGTCGCGGGTCTTCCAGTTCTTGAACTTGACCAGCTCCTTGTAGAACGCCGCGGACGAGTAGTAGGGGTCCATGATCTGGGCCTCGGTGCCCCAGCCCTTGCTGGGGCGCTGCTGGAACAGCCCGAGCGAGTCGGCGTGCCCGTAGTCGAGATTGCTGATGCCCGACTCCTGGTACGCGGTGGCCAGGGCGATGCTGACCGCCCGGGGCGGTAGGTTCCGGTTCAGCGCGACCGCCGCGATGATCGTGGCGTTGTGGACCTGGTCGAAGTCGACCGCGACGCTGTGGCCGCCCGCCGTGGCCACGCAGCGGTCCTCGATCGGCGTGGGGGCCTTGATCCAACCGGACCAGGCCACGACCGAGCCCCACATCAGCGCCAGCCCCGCCGCCACCGCGAGCACGGTGACGACGATCCTCCAGGTGGCGACCCGCATGACCCTCAGTTGGCGTGCAGCGCGGCGTTGAGTTCCACGCGCTGCCCGACGCGGAACTTGGCGATCACGGCCCCGGTCTGGGAGTCGCGCAGGAACAGCAGGCCGCTGGAGCCCGACAGCTCGCGGGCCTTGACGACCCGACCGTCCGGCAGGGCCACCTTCGTCCCGGACGTCAGGTAGAGGCCCGCCTCCACCACGCAGTCGTCGCCCAGCGAGATGCCGACGCCCGACTCGGCGCCCAGCAGGCACCGGCGGCCGATGGAGATCATCTCCTTGCCGCCGCCGGACAGGGTGCCCATGATCGAGGCGCCGCCGCCGACGTCGGAGCCGTCACCGACCACGACCCCGGCGGAGATCCGGCCCTCGACCATCGAGGTGCCGAGCGTGCCGGCGTTGAAGTTCACGAAGCCCTCGTGCATCACGGTGGTACCCGCCGCCAGGTGCGCGCCCAGCCGGACGCGGTCCGCGTCGGCGATCCGCACCCCGGACGGGACGACGTAGTCGACCATCCGCGGGAACTTGTCCACGCCGAAGACGGTCAGCTGGCCCCGGGACAGCCGCAGCGAGGCCCGGACGTCCTCGAACCCGTCGACCGCGCAGGGGCCGGCGGACGTCCACACGACGTTCGGCAGCACCCCGAAGATGCCGTCCAGGTTGATCGAGCGGGGCTCGGCGAGCCGGGCGCTGAGGAGGTGGAGCCGCAGGTAGGCGTCCGAGACCCCGGCGGGCGCGGCGTCCAGGTCGATCTCCGCGAGGACGGGTTCCGTGCTCACCCGGCGCAGCGGGTCGGGGCCGCTGGCGGCCTCCAGCGCGTCGGGGGCGGACGAGGCGTCGGCGCTCCCCAGCCGCGGCCGCGGGAACCAGGTGTCGAGCACCTGCCCGGACTCGTGAACGGTGGCCAGGCCCCAGCCCCAGGCGGATCGAGTGGAGGTCATGACGCGCAAGCCTACCGGGGCC
>CAZBMH010000047.1:0-17905 GCA_964492685.1 uncultured Micropruina sp. | reverse complement strand
ACCGCGGCAGCTTCGGCGGCCGACCCGCCACCGGCAGCCGCGCCGCCGGCACCGGCTCCCCCGGCCGGGCCCGCCCCGGCCAACGCGGTGGGCGGCCGGGTGGGCGTCGACGGTGCTGGAGCGACCGCCGGGGGTTCCGGTTCGGGCGGGCCGGCATCGGCCGGGGCGGGCTCGTCGGCGCCGCGGGCTTCGCGGTTGGCGCGGGCACCGTCCCCACCGCTGCCGCTGTAGTCGGGGTAGTAGGAGTTGTGGCCGATCCCGGCCTGATTGGTGACGTCGGCGCCCACCGCCGCACTGGCGGTGCCGATCCTGGCCATTGCGCCGATCCCGGTCGCCGCCACGGCGCCGGCGACCCCGAGGAACGAGGCGGCCGACCCGACACTGTTCGCGATCCGCGCCGACGTCGCCCCCTCGGAGTCGGCCTCGCCGGCGGAGCGTCCCGACTCGTCAGACTGGTTCGCAGCGGTCTCCCCCGCAGCCGCGTTCCCGCGCAACAGCCCCTGGAGGCCGCCGACGGCCGTCATGCCGGCCCGCATCGCAGCCCCCGAGGCCGTCCCGGGGTCGACGAAGGCGAGCAGTTTGAACAGCGCCAGAGGCGAGAACGACGCGACACAGATCAGCACGACCGCCGGGACCGCGGTCGCGATCGCCTGGAGTGCGCCGGTGGACTGGCCGTTGGCCACCCCCTCGGCGAACTTCATGCCGATCCCGGTGACCAGGACGACCACGACCGGGGTGAGGGCGGCGGCGTGGAACCAGCGGAACGCCTTCCAGAACCAGGCGCGGGTGGTGTCGTTCGCCAGCCCGGCCGCGGCGATCGGGGTGGTCGCCACGATCACCATCAGCGCGGCCGCCCGGGTGAGCATCACGATCACGTGGGCGATCGCCGCCAGCCATACCAGCAGGCCCATCAGGCCCAGCACGGTCGCAGTGGCAGCGTCGGTGATGTCCTTGGGGTCGATCGGTGTCCACGGCTGCCACGCACCCCAGCTGGTGACGTTCATCAAGGACTCCATCAGCGCCCGGGTCAGGCCCGAGCAGGCGGCGGTGACCGCGACGGTGTAGCCGATCCAGCCTCCCCACACGATCGCGAACTGGCCGACCCCGATCAGCGCACGAGCTAGGCCCCTGCCGTCCCGGCGTCCGGCGGCGATCCCGATCTGGACGATCACCATCACCAGCAGCACGACGCCGGCCAGCCAGAACGTCACCCGGTACAACTCGGCCGCCGGCCCGTGCTCGGACAGGTCCGGGCTGAGCAGCGAGTCGACCCAGCCCAGGACGAGCCGCAGCAGCCACAGGCCGCCGTTCCAGATCGCCAGCATCCCGGCCGTCCAGCCGTCGACCACGATCTTGCCCGCGACCGAACCCATCAGGTCGAACGGGTTGGGCAGCGGAATCATCGCCCGCTCCCCTCTGCCGGGGTCCAGGCCAACCAGCCCGCCAGCAGAGCTGCCTTCGACCCGGGCCACGCCGACGGCGCTTTCGCGGGCTGGGCGCCTTCGCCGATCAGCCAGCGCTGCCCCGTCCATTGCATCCGGTGGCAGTGCGCCCACCCCATCCGGTAGCTGGCCTGGATCGTCGCCTCCACGTCGAGGAGCACACAGGCCAGCACCCAGTCAGGCCCGTCGACCCCCTTGATCAGACCTCCGGACGGAGTCGCCCTCACGATCGTGGTCAGGTCCTTGGCTGCGCCCTGGCGGGCGCCGCGCAGGAACGCGGCCACGTTCTGGGTCAGATCCCACTCCTCGAAGCCCGGACCGCCCGGCAACACCCAGGCGGCGTGCACATCACGGGCCTGGGCGAGGCTCATCGCCTCCAGCACGGCAGTGTCGATGGCGGCGAGCTGGGCGACCGCGCCCTGAGGGCTGTGCCCGTACACCTCGACGCCGGCCGGTCCCCGTCCGTCGATCGGGCCCGGCACGACCAGCGGCGGTGCCGGGGTGAGCGCCGGGTCGGGGTTGGTGGCTGCGGCGGGGTCGAGCGAAGCCGTCGGCTCGGCGGCGATGCGGTCCCGGACGGAGGCTGGCGACGGCGCCCCAAACCCACCCCCAGGAGGTGCGCCGTCGCCAACGAGCAGGGCCGGTTGAGCCGACTGCGCGGCCAGCATAGCCACCCCAGTCACCACACCGAAGGCCCCGACGACCACCGCCACCAGCAGGAGCTGGAGGCGCTGCCGGCCCCACGGGCCGACGGGTTCGGAGTCGCGGACGCTGCGCATCGCCGGCACGTCCCTAGATGCAGCCGGAGCCGAGGATGCTGTCGACGATCGACGGCATCACCATGTAGGCGATCGCAGCCATCACCACGACGAAGATCGAGACGATGCCGACCTTCGAGGAGTGCGGCATGTTGAAGATCCGGCCGGCGACGATCGCGCCGATGCCGATGATCACCCCAACCGCGAACAGGATGATCACCGCCCACAGCACGTAGCCGGTGATCTGATCGGCGTACTGCTGCGCCCCAGGCGGCGCCTTCGGGCAGATCTCCAACGGAACCAGCAGCGGGGACGGGAGGAACGAGGTCATGGCAAGAGCTCCCTGGTCAGCAGTGACGCGGAATTGGTTATGGAGCGCGGCAACGGTTCGGTGGTGATCCCCGACAACGCCAGGCTGCGATCGTCCGGCAGGCCGATCAGCCGCCCCATCTGTCGCAACTCGGAGGTTCGGACGCCCAAGGAGTGCTCCACGGTGCGCGGCAATCGGGTCGCCAGGCCGGTCGCGACCGCCCAACACCGCTCGGCCTCCACCAGCGCGAGGTCGCTCTCGAGCTGCCGCATCCCGGGCACCGTCGCACGGGCGACCAGCACCACCCGCGGGCACCCGCGGACCAGGTCGGCCAACCAGCCGCCGGAGGCCAGCACTTGCCGAAGGTCCCACCACGCGTCCACGACCGTCACACCACCGGGCCGTCCCGGGACGGGCAGCGGCACAGCGTCGGGCGACAGGGCATGCTCTCGTCGCCGCTGGATCCGAACGTCTCCGCGTGAACCGTCCACCCAGCCGTTGGCGGTCGCGCCAAGCTCTGCGGTGCTCGCCCCGGCCAGGCCCGATCGGCCACCCGGTGCGCACTCCACGACACGGCTGCGGCCGGCAGCCTCTGCCAGCAGGAGCGCCACCGTGGTCGCACCGGTCGAACCACCACAGCCGAGCACCACGACCGGTACCTCACCCGGTTCCGTCCGCCACACCACCGACGGCGTGGACGAGGTGGCGGCCGGGCCGGAACCGCGCCGGAACTCGCGGCGCTTCAACGCCAAGACCGCACCCAGCACCTCGCCCAGCGGCACCGGCCCCCACCCGTCCAGCGATTGTGCTGACGTCCCGAATCCGTTCATGGGATCTCCTCTCGCCCTTCCCTAAGCCCCGAAAGACGGCGATCAGGACGCCAACGGCTCAACGAAATCGGAGAGCTCGCCGGCATGGGCGGCCAGAGCGTCCAGGGCGCGGCGACCGCGGCGCCTCACCGAACGCGGCGTGATCCCCAACTCAGGGCCGAGCACGCCCGCCGCCGCCAGCAGCGCCCGCCGAGGACTGCGACGACACGGATCGCCCGCAGACACCGCGACCATCGCGAGCAGCAGATCCCGATCGGAGGGCTGGATCGTGCCGTGCTCCACCCCCCAGTCGAGCACCGACAGCAGCGTCTGCTCGGCATCCTCGGAGCCGGAGTCGTAGCCAGCCGGCCACAGCCACTCGAACAGCTCCGGCCACAGCACCAGTTCCACACTCACCGGCTTGCGGCCGTCCCGCCGAGCCTCCCGCAGCAGGTTCCGACGCAGGCTCTTGCCGATGTTGGCCGCCACCCGTGAACTGGCCCGCCAGTTCACCGTCCGCACCTCGATCCACAACTGGGATGCGACCAGCGAGTCGATCTCCGGCGCCATGGTGTGCAGCTCGTTGGCGACCCGGCCCGCCACCGGCACCATCATCCAGGCCACCACCTTGGCAGCCTCCAGATCGTCACCACCATCGGTCGCGGCCAGCCAGGCGAGGGCGTGCATCACCTCGCCCACCGTCCGGGCGTCGCCGTCCCGAAGCCGGCGGCCGACATCGGCAGCATCCACCTGGCACAGCACCGGGCGGGTCTTCGTCCAGTCCGGCCACCGCCGGCCGACGATCTCCATCGCCGCCTCGGTCGAGATCCCCAAAGCCTCTTCGACACTCATCGCCGTGTCCTTCCGTAGGAGTGGTGAGACCACTCCAACCGATCACGGCCACGTCCCCCAGAGGCCGGGGGGACATCTGTGGACGAGCATCCACAATCCACGGATTTCGAGCGTCACCCCTAGCCAACGGCACGTCCCCCAACATCCCCCAAGTCGCACGGGAGGTGGCCACCGATGGCCAGCGACGGGATCGAATTCACGCCAGCAAAGGGGGTGCACGTCGTCAACCGCGCCCGGCTCACCTCCTACCTCGGGGGCCTCCCCCAGACCATCCAGCCCGGACAACGAGAACAGTCCCTCCTCGCCGCAGCCCGTCTCGCGTCCACCTGGCTTCCTTAGCGAAGTTAGGTCCGACCTCCGGAGCCTTCGGATGCACGAGATTCGGGCGTGGCCTGCGCTGGGTCTGTGACCTGTGGTTAGGTGTGCGAAGAGTACTGTCGTTCGGAGGTGCGAAGTGCCAGTTCCCGATTCGGGGGATGCCCCGCTCGTCGCCGCCATTCAGACGCTGCGCGAAGAACTGTCGCAGGCGATGCGGCTCAGCGAAGACTCCAAGCTGCGATTCAGGTTGGCTCCCATCGAGTTGACGCTCCAGTTGGTCGTGAAGCGAGAGGTCAGCGGTGGTCTGTCATGGCACATCCTGACCGCGGGCGGCAAGGCGGCTAACGAGACCACTCAGACGCTCAAGCTCACGTTGGACCCGCGGCTGTTCTCCGAGGATGGGAGTCAGTTCGACGGGCACGTCTTCACCGACGGCATCGACGACGGGCTATGACGGAGCTCCCGCGAGTTTCCGCCGGGAACTCGCGCGTCGCACGGTGGCCAGTTGTCACTTTTCAGCGGGAGGGCAAGACACGCAAAGCCACCGGGTTCCTCCTTCGTAACGAGTGCCTCCTGACGGCCGGACACGTCGCGAACGGCCTCAACTACCGCGTCGAGTCCAACAACCAGGAGTATCTGGACGTCGAGGTGCTGTGGCACCGGTGGGACGAGGAGAACGTCGATCTTGCCCTCCTGCGTGTGCCAAACCTCCACCTGCCTCCCATGGATGAGCCGATCGACCCCCTGATCGTCTCTCGCGACTCGTCCGTGTTGACGCTGGACGTCGTCGGTTGGGGTTACCCCGAGTACGTGGGGAAGTCGCACGCAGTGCCGCTCAGGGGGACGTTCTCGCCGGCCGCCGGCAGCGCCCCGCGGGTGGGAGCGCGTCCGGGAATGGCCACACTGCGGGTGGAGGACAGTGGCCCACTGGTCAAAGCGTGGGACTCCCCTGGGAGCCTCTGGTCGGGGGTGTCAGGAGGCGGGCTCCTCACCGAGCGCAATGGGAAGTGGTGGTGCGTCGGAGTCGTGTCGGCACACCTCGAGAAGGAATCTCCGGGCATTCTGCGGATAGCGCAGTTTGACGCAGTGGACCCGAACACTTCCCCCTTGAATGACGCTGATGTTCGCGCGTTTTGGCAGGCGCTGGGCAGGGAGCCGCAATGGCTCGCAGCGCTCCCCGACGAGATCGACGAGTTCGCGCCCGGTGATGCGGAGATCGAGGGACCCGAACTCAGCCCGGACCCTGCGAAGGGCTCCTGGGCGACATGGATTGATCCGCGGTGGGACGCAGGGGGCGGCGAGCCGTTGCCAGCTCTGGAGGACGACGGGTTTGCCGTGGACGAACTATGGGCGAGCGACACGTCGCCCTTCGTGGCGATTCTGTCGGACTGGCCCGGTTCCAACCTTGCAGCGCAACTCAGTCGGGCTGACGGATCGAACGGGCGTCGATGGGTGCCCGGTTCGGAACCTGGCCCGGAGCTCGAGTTCGGAGCACGTCCCGCCGACGCTCCGACTCTGCTCGGGATAGTGCAGGATTTCGCGGTCCCAGCTGGCGATCTCCGAGACGGAGCGACCCAGGCTTGCGCTGTCCTCCACGACGTGGCGGCAGGCCATCCAGGTGCTGCCGTCATCTTGAGAATGTATGGAAGGACACCGGAAGCTTGCATCAGGGTGGCGAGCGAGGCGGCTCGCCTTTACCGGACGAAGTACGGCAGGGTGGATCTCGCCTCCCGTCTGCGGACGGTCTCAGGGGCGAAGGCCCAAGGTGGCGGGGTGCAGAAGCGGGCGGTCGAACAGCTCCTGGCAGCCCTCCAGAGTTCGCTGGAAGGCCAAGGAGTCCGGATCCCCTGGGCCCCGTCCGGGTTGCCAACGCGACGCTGTGGCGCCGGAACCGCGGTCGCGGCCGTGCGAGAACTTAACGCCGGGTTCGCACCGTTGCCGGGCCGTTTGACCGAGGAGGAGTTTCTCCGGCACTGCAGGACCTCCGGCCGACAGCTCTGGCGGCCGCTGCTCATGGCTTACGCCGAGCACCGCGCGACGGACGGCTGGTATGCGGCACTTACCGTGGCCTCCGAATGGGTGGACGACTTGGAGACTTACCTTCGGGTAGCGAGGATGAGCCCAAATTGCCCGTTGTTCCAGCCCAGCGAGGCGGTGACGCGAGTCACCGCATTGGTCGTGGATCGCATGCTGCTTGGCCTAAGGCAGCTGGGGGAGCTCGACCTCTGCGCCGACTGGCGTCCGTATGCCTCAGAGGCGCTGCGGGAGTGCCTCGCCCGCAGCGGCCAGCCTCCCGACGCTGCGACCGCGCGAATGCTCCAGCACCGTGCCCCCGAACTGCTCCCCCCTGGGACGTTGCCAGGTCTGCGGCTCGCCGTGCACGACTCCGGCGACATCGCTGCGGTCGCCCGGCGCGGTCTGCAGGTGGACGACGTTCTCCAGCAACGAGCGGGGGCAGCCAGAGACCCGCTCACGCGCAGCTATCAGAATCACTTCCGCGCCATCGTTCGACCATACGGGGACCTCATATGAGCCTTATAGCCTGGTACGCCGGCGTGGAGATGCACCTTCCGCCGCGGTATATCGCCAACTTCATGGACCTGGTAGACATCCTCGGTGACCCTCGCAGGGACCTCTCCGTCGTTCGCGGGGCGCTCGGCGCGCTCTCCGTCGCCGACCCCCGTGTGCGCGTTCTGGCCATTCCCCACATAGTTGAGCTCCTGCGACGCGGTTCAGACGACGACGTCTGCCGTACCGCGGCGGAGATCGTCGTGACAGAAGCCGGGAACATCGTCTCGTCCCCCAACCTCGCTCGGCTCGCCACGATGCCGGCACAGGATCTGGTCCGCCTCCTCGAGAACGCGGACCCGCCGCGTCCGCACCGCGTCCTCTCCGAATTCCTGGACCTCAGCGAGACCGCGCCACACCTGGTCGCGCTCTCGCTGCTGCGGGAGCTGGCGCGAGCCGCCACCCTTGACGCGTCCGTCCCGGGCGACGGCGAACCGGACGCCGCGGACGGGGAGGGTCTCCAGACCGTCGCGGACGCCCTCACGCGGCTCATCGCGCCGGGCGATCAGCCACGGTGGATCTCCGACGCGTTGCGTGGTCGGTACGGGCGGGTGCCACAGGGTCTCGCTGCGGAATGCCTCCTGATCGCGGGGGAAAGCCCCGCAGAGCTCGCCAAGCTGCTGGGCCTCCAGCGGCCCGGTGCATGGCTCGGCCAGCCGGACCGGGTGCGCCTGAGGTTGGAACTAACACTGGCGGAGGAGGGCCTGCTGGGCACTGCCGCCCAGGCGGATTGGTTGCTCCAGGAGGCGGAGACGCTGGTGCACTTCGGCCGGTGGGCCAATCCGATGCTGCACGGAGACCTCGACTGGTTGCGGGCCAGCGAGGCCGAAGAGCAGGCCATGCGCCTGGTGCTGTGGCAGGCGATGGCTTGGGAGTTGGCCGCCGCGCTCGATGTCGCTCGCACCGTCAAGAGTCTCGCGAACATTTGGTCGGTGCCGGGCTGGCTGAAGGATGGCGTCCGCGTCTTCGTCAACGGGACCTCCCGGACGTACGAGCAGCCGGTCCGCGCCCTCATGGCGGCGCGCGGGGGCCATCGGCTCCTGCTCGAGCTCCGCGAGGTCAAGGGCCGAACGCCGAGGAACTCCCGCGCGACGCTGTCGTTCTTGTTCTGTCCGTGGATCAACCGGAATGACGCGACTTACCACGCCAACGCTCAGTGGGTCCACCCCAGTCTCGCGCACATCGCGCCGACGCTGCGGATGGCAGCGAACTCGCGCACGCTCGTCCATCTGATCGAGGGCACGCTCCGCAGCGGTGCGGCCGTCCCCGACTACCTTTGGGACCTTTGGCTGAACCAACGGACCGTTTTCGGGGACATCACTCTGCGGGGGGACCTCCAGTCGCTGCAGCGGTCCAACAACCCGGCGCGGACCCTTGGCGCCATCAGCTCGCCAGTCGTGACCCTGCTGGCGGCCGCCGAGGAGGCGACGAAGAGGCTGGGCGGCGGGCGGCTCCACCCGGATGCGCCGGCGCACCTGGTCGCTCACCTTGAGGCGGTCAACGACGCCGCCGCCCAGACCCAGGGCCCGCGTCAGCGCAGCTTCCTGCATGCCCAGGCTTCCTACATGGCCGTAGCACAGCTGGTATTCGACGAGCTTTCGGCCAGGTCCTCCACGCTGGACGAGTCGCCGTGGTTCCAAGGTGGAGAGTCGTCGCCCGCCGCCGACTTGAGCCGAATCATTCTATCGCCCGTTCTCTGGGACCGCGTGGCCACGCTCGTGCCGCGTCCGCAGGGTCATGGCGACCGGGGTGCCGACCCCGTGGATCCAAGCCAGTCGATTCAGACGCCCGCGCTGTTGGTCAAAGAGGCCTTCCCGCAGCTCTTCAAGGCGAGCAAGCGCAGCTGGTCCTGGGTGGGGGCCTACAGGGAGAGCACAGAGCGGATCGGACGCCAACTGGTCCTGCTGTCGGAACCCCTCTCCTTCGCTGAGTGGCAGTTGCTCGGAGACCTGAAATGGGCGCGGATCAAGCCTGAGGGGACGCCCTTGGTGCTCATGACGGATCGCCTCGCCGCGCTGCTGGCCGAAGACAAACCACCGGAAGACCACCCGTGGTTCAATGAGTGGCGCGCCGCCATGGAAGAGATCAACCACCCGTGGTTCCTCTCCCGGTCGAGTCGGTTCCGGTTGATCAGCCTGCTGCGGGGGGCGCCACGGTCCCAGATGGAGGCAGAGACGCAACGCATCGCTCTGCGCGCAATCCTCGAGTTCGGCGACGAGGCCCTGTGGTACCAAGAACAGGCCCGCGACGCCCTCGAACTCGTGGCGTTGGGGGCGGACGTGCTTGGCCAGAGCACGCTGAACCTGCTCGCGGAGTGGCTGCACTCGATGTCGGGGCCTGCAAACGTGTTCCGGACTGGTGCGCCGGGACCGTGGACCATGGTCGACGAGCAGCGCAGGACCGAGGGTCGGCTGGCCATGGTCAACGCCTTTCTGATGCGCATCATGCGAGATCGCCCGGCCCTGGCGCCGGCCCTCGCGGACGTGCTGCAGAGCATCGACGATGTTGCTCTCACCCCCGCGCTTTCGGTCGATGAGAGAGAACGTCCCGCACAGGAGATCCTCCTGCACTGGTCCGCACAGCGTTCCCTCCGTACGGTGGCACCGGTCCGTGTCCCCGACGGGGCGGGCGTCGTGGCGGGTCGGGACGCCGGCCAGGTTCTGATTAACGTCGGCAAGGCCGACCCAGAGCGCGTGAGCGGCCCGGAGGAATGGGGGCTCGGCTACCGATTGACGCTCAGGGGCGGAGTGCCGCGCTCGGTGGAGGCCTTGCCGGGGCTGCCTGGCGAGGTGGTTCGAGCGACCGTCACTTGGCGCGGCGGCGTCCTGCGCGTCGAGCCGGCGAACCGTCGGTGGTGGAGTCCTAACGATGGACCGGCAGGCGAAGCCGCGCTGGCTGAATGGCTGCCGGACATCATAGCTGCGCAAAAGGGAGACCTGACGACTGAGGTCCTCGCTCGCTGCACAGCAGAACTCACCTGGCTCCCGGTTCGTCGGTCGCTGCCCCGGCTCCTCCTCGAGGAGATGGCGGGTGAGTCGCCGGTCGTGACCGTCGCAGTCGTCGGCGCGCTCGAAGACGGAGGCGGGTGGACCGTCAGCGCGGGGTTCGGGCGTCTCTACGATCTTCCCGCCGACCGGCTCTCCCAGCGACTCGTCGACGCGGTCGACGATGCCCAGCAGCAGACGCGCGGCCTTCATCCGGGCCGTTCTGTGCAGGGGCTACTGCTGAAGCTACGGGTCGACTTTGGTGGCGATCAACCGCTCCTCGACCTTGCCGAGGATCCGACGCGCGCGGTCGATGATCGCAACCTGCGCTGGCGGGACCGGCTTCTCGAGGGCCGCCTGTGGCCGGCCCGCCGTGTGGGCGAGGACTGGATCGTCGAGCCTGAGGCGGGCATGGCGGTCACGCTCGCCTTCGGGATGGGCTCCTCACCGCAGGGTGACTCTCCCCTGGTCCGCATGGTCGCGGGCGGATGGAACGCCGTGGCACAGCGGACCGCTCGGGTCGAGGTGGTTTACGAGGCGTTCGAGCGCCTGCGCAACCCTGGCGCAGACTCCTTGGCATGGCTGCGCCACGCGCTCTCGGTCCAAGAGGACGACGTGCTCACCTTGGACCGACTGACCGGTCCCATGAGAGATGGCGCGTTCGTGGCCCGGACACAGGACCACATCCCGGTGGAGGTGGCAGCCGACTCGCTCTCCTTCTTCCCCGGCGTTCCCGCGGCGGGACTGGTCAAGAAGCGAGAAGTGGTGGTCCACAGGCTCCGCAGGATGCAGCGCCAGGACCTCGCCCGGCCGACCGCAGCAATGCGTTACCCCGAGTTGGAGCATTCCGCCAGCGACCTCGCGGGCCTTCTCGTGGGGTGTTCGCCGGACAACAGCACGGCGGAGGTCTGGCTCGACAGAGGCGCCGACGTCTGCATTCTGCGCGTCGCTGCGGGCGCCTTCGCCACGTCCGTCGGCGAGGTGGGAGATCGAGTCCAGGCACACCGCGGGGCGGAGGGGTGGGTGTTCCGTTCGAGCGTGAGCAGGCCTCAGGCCCGGGCCACGTGGCAGATCAGTGAGGAACCAGAACCTTTGGCCGTCCCGCTGGCCGTCACGGAGGTGGGCAACCGGGGGCAGTTCCTGGTCCTGGAATCGCCGACCCGGCCGGTGTTGCACCTTGCGCCCGCCAACACTGCCCCCACCGGCCTCGCCTGCGGTGTTCCTCAACAAGGAGTCGGTCGCGTGAGCGTCCTGGCCCGAGGCCAATACATCGCGGACGGCAGGCGATTGGACACGGTGGGTCTGCCCAACCAAGCGGGGGTCATGGTCGGTTACGCCGCCGAGAACGACTTCCGAGCGCCGGGCTCATGGCTGGCGGCTCGTCTCATCCTGACGCAGGAGTTCGATCAGGCCGACGGGGCATGGTGGGACGCGCGCCGCGAATTCGTGCCGGGTAGTGCCGTCGCCCGTCCTCGTCGTCCGGTCCCGCGCACCACGGATCCTGGCCCCGCGCCCGAGTCAGCGGCCGCGCCGGAGTGGCGAGTCGCGTACAACCTATGGCGGGAAAGCGGCGACCAACACGCGCTGGGGGAGCTGCCGCGTGACATCCCTGGATTCGTCAGGCTGCTCGACCTCAAGCTGCCTGGGGAGACCGAGGACGGCCCTGGTATCGACCTCCTCCCCCTGGAAGACGGCCCGCGCTCGCTGATGCGGCGCGCCTACGACCGGAGCCAAGTGCGCGTCCGCGTGGAACGCGGCCCTCGGGGTTGGATCGCTTCACTCCACCGGGTACAGCCGCTCAGCCTCGCGGAATTCGCCGACAGGCTCGGTTGGGGGCGCGCCCGGGACAGCCAACTTCGCATCTGGTACAGCGGGGGGACCCCCGAAGGCCGGCACATCTTCGAATGGGGCTACGGCTGGCGGATTGAACTGCGCCGCAGTCAGCTTCGCCTTCAGCGCCTGCCCTTCTTCGGTGACAGTCTTAGCGATCTGCATGTTCAGCGCGAGCGTCGGACCGACGGCAGCGAGCGCCTTTCTCTTAGCGGGCGGCTCCGCTGGGAGGTCGAGGCACGGCTCGTCGAGGACGCCGGCCAGGGCATGCTGCATCTGGTGGAGGTGACGCTGCGCCCGCGTCAGGGCGGCGAGCCCTGGGTGGACATCGTCAAGGTCCACACGAGGGCTCGGTCGGTCACCACGGAGGGAGGACCCGCGGCGCACCTCTCCACCTTCAAGGAGCACATCGCGCATGCGGTCCTGGACCGCGAGGGGCAGCGCTACGTACGGGAGGCTGCGAGCCGGGCCGGCCTAGGCATGGGTGAGAGGCTTCAGGTCCTGACTCGTTACAAAGACTTGACCGTCGAGGCCGACGGTCGACGGCGGCTCGAACTTACCGTGCTCACCCCGGACGACCCGAAGGCGGGCGCGGACCGTCTGCCTCAGGCAGGCGAATGCCTGGTTTTGACGGCGGGACGCATCGAGGCGATCAACAACGACTACCAGATGCCGTTCCGGCTGCAGGCGGGCGGAGAAGGCTCCCGACTGCGTGTCGTCGTGCTGCGACGCCAATTCTCGCTGCGCGAGGGAGCGCTTCGCGAAGCCTTCCGGCGAAACCCGCGGGAGTACGAGGGCGTCTCGATGCTCGTTCGCCTATCGGAGCAGTCGAAGGACGGATCTTGGCGGGGCTCCGTCCTTGACGCCCCCGTCCGCCCGGCTAGGCGCTTCCTGGAGTGGGCCCGCGACGACCCGGACCATGCCTACGTCGTTGTCGGTCGCCGCGACAAGGCGGAGCAGCGCCTTCTCGTCGAGGCGCAGCCCGGCGTGCTCGGACGCCTGGAGGTCCAGGTTCAGCCCGCTCAAGGCAGCCTGTGCCGCCTCGACGTCAACGTGGACGGTGACGGTGATCTGACACCCGCACTGACCGTCGTTGTCCCCGGCGACTACCAGTACATCTCGCGGCGCGGGAGACCCGTCCATCTCCTCCTCAAGGACGACGCGCTCAAGAAAGCGCCCGACGCCTCGCGGCTGGGGTTCACCATCGCCGATCTGCCGGGCGTGCAGCTAACCGCTCCCCAGGCGGCCCGTGCCGCTCGAGAGCAGCAGCCGCCACGCCTTGGCTTCGTCCGTCGAGGGTCCCACGGGCTCTTGCTCGACCCGAACACAGAGGTTCGGGCGGGAGCGCTGACCGGCACGTGCGACCCGGTGCGGCGGATCGCCGGACCGGAGCCGACTGGTCCGATCGAATGGCCCCAGCTGTCCTTCCGAGACGCCGAGGCCAAGGTCGTCGCGGAGCACGCAGCCAAGGGCCGCTGGTACTACCACGACCGACGTACCGGCGTGCTCGTCGACGGGGTTCTGACGACGCTCGACCTGCCCGAACCGGCGGGCAGCAAGGACGGGCCGCTCTTCTTCGACAACGAATGGCGGTTGCGTTACGCGGCGCGGGAGATCACGTCGTACGGATTCGGGGTGGGCGGGATTCTCGAACGGGGTCTCCCTCGTGGGACCGGTTGGTACCCGGTCGCGGCGTCTGCGCGTGAGGGCGGCCTGTGGATCGAGGCGTCGCCTGGACGGATTCATGAAGTCCGGTCCTCACTGCTGCATTCTCCAGCCCAGGAGAACAGTGCGCTCGACGGCCTCGACTGGGATTTGTTTGCACCCGGTGACGAGGTGCACATCGCCCGCTGGCGGGACCTCGACCGGGCTCACGCCTCGATCGTCCTCGACGACTGGAGGCCGGGCCCGCGCGGTTGGTTCGGCCGGTCCCGTGCACTCCTGCCGAGCCGATCGGTCGACGGTGTCCCGCACCTCGGTGCCGGCACGGCGGAATTGACCTGGTCTGGCACCTCCTCCTCGCTCCCCGACGTTCTCTGGCTCAGTCCCGAGAACGACGTCATGGCATACACGCGGGATATCCGCCCGGGGGACGCCGTGCTCGTTGCAGTTCGCGAGGATGGCGAGTGGGGAGTCGTCGGTGATAGCGAGCGACGGGCCCGGTTCGCCCCCGACAAGGGCGATCTGCCCTGGCTGGTTGAGGTCCTGCGTGCCGCTGGTCCTCGACGGGACCGGCTGATCGAAGCACTCGGGGGAGTCGTCGTGACCCTCGTAGAGGACGTCGCAGCGGACGGATCGCTCGTGGTCGTCGCTGCGGCTCGCCCCGCCCATGGTGAGATCGTGGGAGTCCGGCTTCTCGGTCTGCTCGACGACGCAACTGCTGTCGCACGCTCCGGCGTGGCGCTCCTACAGCTGCCGCTCGTCGACCTGATGCCAGGCGTGCCGGCGCCTGTCCGCACGGAGTGTGCCCGGGAGCTGGTGGGCTCGCGGATGCTCGTGTGGCTTCGTGCCTCGGCACACGGGTGGCAGGCGTTCAGTTCGTCGACAAACAGCAGGTCGTCGGCGGTGGAGGCCCGTCCGTTGTTCGGTGCCGAAGGTGGCCTCCTTGCCCTCAACCAGCGGCATCTTTCACTGCTGTGGCTCCCTCTGGACCAGCTCGGCTGGGGGGCCGATTTGCCCGCCGACGCGGTCGCCGAAGTGGTGGGTAAGGAGCCGCTGTCGGTCCAGCCGGACGGAACGGGTCGGGGCTCCCTCCTTCAAACCTTCGAGGGTCGACGCATCGCCCGCTCGGTGGAGTCCGGGGAAACCCTCTTGGCTCTGCCGCAACAGGAATTGCCACGACCGACCTCCTCAACATGGGCGTACCTCTGCACTCTCTTCCCGACCCGCGCGATCATCGTCGTGGAGAGTGAGGTCGAGCTTCAGATGGGCGAAGTCATCTCTATCGAGCCGCGCCCGGCGAACGCGGCCCAGCGTGCCGTGCCAACCGGGCAGGGCCGCATGCCGCTCGTCCTCTCGCCATGGTTGGTGCGAGGGTTGCGCGAACGTCGCAAGCGAGTGCTGGCTCTCGAGCAAGTGACGGAGGACGGGACGGCGGTGATCGGCGCGGAAGCGGCGCTGGTCGTCGCAGCGGGCGCTGTCCGTCGAGGAGAGCATGCGAGCCCCGGGGGCCTGGCAGCGCTTGCGGATTGGCTGAGTGGCGCGGGACGGACGCTCATCGCCGGCGGCGTCCCGACCGAAGAGAGTCCTCCCGACGAAGCGTGGTCGATGACGGCCGCGCTGGCCGGGGTGATTCTCTTGGCTGACCGCGGGCGGGTGACAGGCTGCCCCGTTACGGGAGCTTTGGCCGTGCACGCGGCGCACGCGCTCGGTCTGCGGGCTGCTGGATCAGTTCACGAAGAGATGCTGCTGCGCTACTGGTTGACGGCGCGGCCGATTTCGATGCGCAATGAGTGGGCGCGCCTTCAGCGGCTCGATCTCGGTGGCCGCACGATTCCCCCGCACCCGCTGGGTCTCCCGAGCCCGAAAGACCAGTATGTGGAGCAGGGCTCCCGCGCGGCAGCGGAGCACGACGGGGCCCTGTCGCAGGCGCAGGCCGCCTACCTCCGCTCCGCGTGCTACGCGGTGCTCAATCACTGGGACGAGCCGGATGGTGGGCTGGTCGCCACCGCCCGGGCTTTGCTCTTCGCGATCGGCGATTGTCCCGATCCGGATGCGCTGTGGGCTGCAGGCGAGCGCACGGTCCTCGGCCGGCTCGGCGCCTTGGGGCGCTCGCTTACGCCCGGGCCCGACGTGATTTGTGCGCAGTCCCACCTGATGGATGGGCAACTCGACTACATCGCCCAGCTCGTGACTGATGCCATTGGGGGGCGCCTGCCGATCAGCCTTATCCCGACCCAAGGGACGCCGGTGAGGCAGGACGTCGCGGATTGGGCTGACCGTCAGATCGACCACGTGCTCCACGGTCTCACCGCTGATGACACGTCCGATGGCTGCCGAGAGGACGGCTGATTCAACTTGGTAGGAGGGACCCCCTGGATTGGTCACGGTGTGGCCCCTCCGCCCGATCGCACCGCTTCCCGAAGCCAAGGGGCGAGGAGGCAAGTTTGGGACATCGCCTCTCGCCCCTGCGCCATGAGACGAAACCCGGCGCTGATTGGACCACAGTCAGTTCCCCCGTCCGGAGGCCTGAATCCATGGCCGCGCCGCCGCAATGCAAGAGGTCGCGGAGGCTCGGCGGCTCGTACGCCACTCCATCGGGGCGCCAGCACCAGGGCTGCCCCCTCTGAACTGAATCGACGCCATCACCGCGAACCAACCGCTCCGATGCGCGCCCGGAAGCGTCCACAACTCGGCAAGATCGGAAGCTTCATCTTCCGCTAGAGCTAGTTCGTTCTAGGCTCGGGGCTCTGCTCTACCATGAACCCGCAGCAGCTCAGTCGTTCGGCGGTCGAGGTGGGACTGTCTGATTAACGGTGGGCGGCATCTGGCGTTTACTAGTTGTTCCCTGCCGGGTCGAGTCGGCCCGGGAAGGTGATTGCGAACGCGTTCAGTGCCGGCTTCCACCGGTTCATCCATCGTGTCTTGGCGGTGCCGGTGGGGTCAAGGGACCGGGCGACCAGGTACAGGCATTTCAGGGCGGCCTGATCGGTCGGGAAGTGGCCTCGGGCTCGGACGGCGCGGCGGAAGCGGGCGTTCAGCGACTCGATCGCGTTGGTGGTGCAGATGACCCGGCGGATCTCGACGTCGTAGTCCAGGAACGGGATGAACTCGGTCCAGGCGGCCCGCCACAGCCCGATCGCGGCCGGGTATTTGGCGCCCCATTTGTCGGCGAACTCGTCGAACCTGGCGGCGGCCGCAGCCACGGTCGCCGCGGTGTAGACGGGTTTGATATCGCGGGCGATGGCGTCCCAGTTCTGACGGGCGGCGTACTTGAACGTGTTCCTCAGAAGATGGATCACGCAGGTTTGGACGGTGGTGTGTTCCCACACGGTGTTGACCGCCTCCGGCAAGCCCTTCAGCCCATCACAGACGAGCATGAGGATGTCGGCCACCCCGCGGTTCTTCAGCTCGGTCAGCACTCCCATCCAGTGCTTGGCGCCCTCCCCGCCGGCCCCGGCCCAGATCCCCAGGATGTCCCGCTGGCCGTCGACGGTGACGCCGATGGCTACGTAGAACGCCTTGTTGGTGACCTGCCCGTCGCGGACCTTGATGGAAATGACACTCTGATTTGGCCCCACCGTGACGGCCTGATCTGGCCCCGGCCGCGACACTCCGGGGCGGTTATGACGGTCTGATCTGGCCCCACCCCACGCTGGTCGGCGTTGTCGTCGAGAGGCTGGGGCCGGAGTGTCTGTTGGGAGTCGTGTCAGGGTGTTCGAAGCGATCCGTCGGGACCGTCGGGATGATCCGGATGTGTCGATCCGCGAGTTGGCGGCACGGCACGGTGTGCACCGGCGGACGGTCCGCCAGGCGTTGGCCTCGGCGGAGCCGCCGCCGCGGAAGGTGCCGGCCCGTACTGCGCCGGTGTTGGACCCGGTGAAGCCGTTGATCGACGCGATGTTGCGGCAGGATCTGGACGCGCCGCGTAAGCAGCGTCACACCGCGCTGCGGATCCGGGAACGGTTGATCGACGAGCACCAGCTGGTGGTGGCCTACTCCACGGTCCGTGACTATGTGCGTGAAGCCCGGCCGAGGCTCGCCGCCGAGGCGGGCAAGCAGCTGGCGGAGGTGTTCGTCCCGCAAACCCACCCGGCAGGTGCCGAGGCCGAGGTCGACTTCGCGGATCTGTGGATCGTGTGGGCGGGGGTGAAGACGAAGGTGTTCATGTTCACGCTGCGGCTGTCGTACTCGGGTAAGGCGGTCCACCGGGCCTATGCGACGTGTTCGCAGGAGGCGTTCCTGGATGGCCACCGCTACGCGTTCGAGCAGCTGGGCGGGATCCCGTTCGTGCACATCCGTTACGACAACCTGAAAGCTGCCGTCTCCAGGGTGTTGACCGGCCGGACCAGGGTCGAGTCGGACCGGTGGGTGC
>CAZBMH010000046.1:0-17957 GCA_964492685.1 uncultured Micropruina sp. | reverse complement strand
TCGGGTCGTCCTCGAACCGCATGTCGCGGTTGGTGACGATGCCGAGCAGCTTCAGCTTGTCGTCGACCACCGGGACGCCGGAGATGCGGAATTTGCCGCAGAGTTCGTCCACCTCGCCGATGGTGCGGTCGGCGGTGATGGTGATCGGCTGATCGACCATGCCGGCCTCGGAACGCTTCACCCGGTCGACCTGGTTGGCCTGCTCCTCGGCGGGCAGGTTGCGGTGCAGGATGCCCAGGCCGCCCTCGCGGGCCATGGCGATCGCCATCCGGGCCTCGGTGACGGTGTCCATGGCCGAGCTGAGCAGCGGGATCCGGACCTGGATCCGCTTGGAAACCCGAGTGGTGGTGTCGGCCTCGGACGGGATCACGTCGCTCTCGTTGGGCTGGAGCAGCACGTCGTCGAACGTGAGGCCCAGCGCCGCGAATGCGGACGGAACGCCAGCCGGGGTCAGATCGCCAGAAGTCATCGGTCACCTTCTCGTCATCGAATGAGCAGTGTATCGGCCGGTCCGGACACCTCCGACGAGGGCCGCGGCCGTGGCGGAACGGGCGCCGAGCAGGCGCCCCGCGTCACAGCGCCAGGCTGGCGAGGGCCTCGTCCAGGTCGGGATGATGGAAGTCGAAGCCGGCGCCGAGCAGCCGCGCGGGGGCCACCCGCTGGCCGCTGAGCAGGGCGTCGGCCACCATCTCCCGGCCGAAGAGCGCCCGCAGCGCCGTCAACGGCGTCGGGATGAGGGCCGGACGCCGCACCCGGTCGGCCAGCGCCTCGGTCATCCGGGCGTTAGTCACCGGATGGGGCCCGACCAGGTTCACCGGGCCGGTCAGCTCCGACTCGAGCAGGAACGCCAGCGCCCGCACATAGTCGGCGACGTGGATCCAGGACAGGAACTGGCGGCCCGACCCGATGCGGCCCCCCAGGCCGAGCTTGTAGGCGAGGAGCTGCTTGCCGAGGAAACCGCCCCCCGCGGCCAGGACGTGGCCGGTTCGCAAGTGAACCACGGGCACCGGGGAGTGCGCCGCCGCCCGCTCCCAGTCGACCACCAGCCGGGCGAGGAAGCCGACGCCCGCGGGGCTCTGCTCGTCCACGACCGCGGGGCCGGTGTCGCCGTAGAAGCCGATCGCCGAGGCCGACAGGAAGCGCTGGCAGCGGCCGCCCGGCACGAGGTGATGGACGAGCGTGATCGTGGTGGAGATGCGGGAGTGCCGCAACTCCTCCTTGCGCGGCTCGCTCCAGCGCGCGTCGGCGATGCCACTGCCGGCGAAGTTGAGCGTCGCGTCGACGTCCGACAGCCCCGGGCCGTCGATGCGGCCCTCCCGTGGGTCCCAGCGTCGCTCGTCCGGCCGGGCCGCCTCGCGGCGGACGAGCCGCACCACGGAGTGACCCTCGGCGGCCAGGTGGTTGGCGGCGGCCGTGCCCAGGAGCCCCGAGGCCCCCGCGATGGCGATGCGCATCAACCCATCGTAGACCGGACGCGCAGCGCCCCCGCCCGGGTCAGCGGCCACAGCCCGACGACGACGGCCGGCAGCGCCCAGGCGGGCGGGATCCTGAACGTGAATTGGACGGTGTAGGCCAGCAGATAGCCGACGGTGAGAACCACCAGCGGGGTCGCGAACCGCGCGCCGGCCGCGGTCAGCGCCACCAGCGCCAGGCAGAGGCACAGGTACCAGGGGTGGAGCGCCTGGGCGACGAACAGGGCCGCCAGCGAGCCGCCCGCCGTGGCCAGCACCGGATCGTCCGCGTGGCGCAGCACGAACCAGCAGGCCCAGGCGGCGGCGGCCAGCGCGACGACCAGCCCGACGGCGGACTGGACGTCGGCCCCCGTCCACGCGACCACGTCGTCGACGAGCACCGCCGGGGTGAGGGTGCGGGCGCGCCCCATCTCCCCCAGCCAGCGGGTCCAGCCGTACCCGAGCCCCGTGGCCCAGGTGGTCGCGGCGAACACCGCGACGCTCACACCCAGCGCCGCCATCGACCGGGTGCCGAGCAGCAGCAGCCGCCGGCCGGGCGGCAGCGCCCGCAGCCGGTCGAGGACGCCGATGCCGGCGACCGCCAGGACGGCCAGCACCGCCTGCTGCTTCAGGCCGGCGGCCACCCCCAGGAGCATCGGGGCCAGCACCAGCCCCGCGGAGACCACCCGCGTGGGTTGCAGCGCCACCCACAGGGCCGCCACCACCACGCCCGTCATCAGGGCATCGTTGTGGGCGCCGCCGACGAAGTGGAGGACGAGCACCGGGTTGAGGACCCCCAGCCACAGCGCCCGCCCGGCATCCAGCCCCAGCCGAGCCGCGATCCTGGGCAGGAAGTACGCCATGAGCGCGATCCCCGCCAGCGCCGGGAGCCGCTGGGCCAGCACCCCGGCGTAGGGCTGCTCGCCCGCCAGCGCCACCATGGCCCGGCTCACCTCCAGCCCGAGCGGCGGATAGGCGACGCCGTGGCCCAGCCAGAACGGGTCGATCCAGGCCGCGTACGGGCCGCCGGCACCCCCCAGCCCGACGGCGTACGGGTCGGCGCCCCGGGCGAGCTGGTAGCCGAGGTCGGCGTACAGGAAGGGGTCGGCGCTGGTGACCGGGGGCACGAGCAGGAGCGGCGCCCCCCAGGCCGGCAGCAGCGACCAGCGCGGCGCGGCGCCAGCGTCGGGGAAGACCCGGACCCAGGCCAGGCACAGCAGCAGCGTCCCGAGGCTGATCAGCACCGCGGCCAGCGGCCGGGGCTGCCAGGAGCCGAGGGCCGTCAGCGCGGCGGCAGGCCAGCCGTCCGGGTTCGCGGAGAAGGCGGTGCTGCAAGCACCGAGCGCCACCAGGCCCGACCCCAGGACCCCGAGCCACTCAGGCGTCCGGGCACCGGTCATGGCATCGTGTGCCAGACCACCGTCTGGATCGAGTTCCACACCACGAAGGCCAGCGCGAAGCCCAGCACTCCCCGATCCTGCTTCGGCGTCAGCGGGATCAGGGCCAGCAGCGCCAGCGACCAGGGCAGATACCAGGGGTGCATCGACTGGCCGAGCACCGAGACCGCCAGCGACCCCCAGGCGAGCGCCGCCAGCGGGCGGTCGGCGAAGTGGACGAGCACCCAGCCGAGCGCGGCCAGCAGGCTCACGCCGGACGCCACCGCCACGATGGCCAGGAAGCCGGTGGCGTCGCCGCCGGCGGCGCCGATGGCCAGCGCCCCCAGCTTCCCGACGATCGAGAACGGGGCCGGGGTGCCCGTGTTGCCCATCAGCGACAGCCACGCCGCCCAGCCGAACCCGAGCCCGCTCGCCAGCGACACCGCGACGAAGACGACCACCGCCACCAGAGAGGCCGCCAGGGTGCGCCGGGCGAGCAGCCACAGCCGGGGCCAGAGCGGCAGCGCCGCGAGCCGGGCCGCGACCGGCACGCCCGCCGCCGCCACCACCGCCAGGCCAGCCTGCTGCTTGCAGGCCATCGCCACCCCGATCACCACGGGGCCGAGGACGAGCGAGGACAGCCACCCCGGGCGCGCGAGCGCCACCCAGAGCCCGGCGAGCGCCAGGGCCACCATCGGAGCGTCGTTGTGGGCGCCGCCGATGAAGTGCAGCACCACCAACGGGTTGAGGACCCCCAGCCACAGGGTGGGCCCGACCGGGCGTCCCAGCGTCTGGGCCAGCCGCGGCAGCAGCCACCACAGGCCCGCCACCGACGCGATCGCGGGGAGCCGCATCGCGATGATGCCGACGTAGGGATGGAAGCCGGCCAGGGCCACCACGGCCCGGTCGAGCAGCAGCGCCAGCGGCGGGTAGGCCACCCCGTGCCCGGCCCAGAGCGGATCGACCTGAGCGGCGTACGGTCCGCCGGCGCCGGTGAGGCCCACCTGGTAGGGGTTGGCCCCGCTGTGCAGGATCCAGCCCAGGTCGGCGTACAGGACGGCGTCGGCCGACAGCACCGGCGGCACCAGCAGCAGCGGCGCCGACCACGCCACCAGCGCCACCCCCAGGGTGCGGCGGGTGGCGCCCGCCTCGTCCGGGTCGCCGGGGGAAGCGGGACGAAGCCGCCACCACGCCCGGCAGAGCAGGACGACACCGACGACGATCACGATCCAGTCCAGCGGCCAGACCGCCGTCCGTCCCAGCGCGTCGATCAGCGGGTTGGGCCAGCCGTTGGGCCCGTGCGAGAACTCCGGATGGCAGGTGCCCCAGGCCACCAGGGTGGTGCCGAGCGCCCCCAGCGCCAGCGGCGCTCGCGGGGATGGGTTCGGCGGCATGCGGGTCACTCTACTGAGCGGTCACGAACTCACGTCCGGGGTGGCAGCGGGCGGGCGGGGACGCCCGCGACCGTCAGGTCGGCGGCCACGTCCCGGGTGACCACGGCGCCGGCGCCGATCACCGTCCGGGCGCCCACGGCCCGCCCCGGCAGGATCGTCGCGTGGGTGCCGACGTTGACCTCCTCGCCCAGACGGACGGCTCCCGAGATGGCGACCAGGGGGTTGACGGTGACGAAGTCGTCCAGGACGCAGTCGTGGCCGACCTGCGACCCCCTGTCGATGTGGACGAAGGCCCCGAGGCGGATGTTGGTGGTCAGGCAGGCGCCGGTGGCCACGATGCAGCCGGGTCCTAGGGTCACGTCACGTCCGACGAACGCACCCGGGGCCACCAGGGTCGCGGCGCGAAAGCCCCAGCCCTGCAGGGTGGTGGCGATCCGCCGACGAACGGGACCACTCCCGATCCCCACCACGAAGCGGGTACCACCCGGCAGCGCGCGGAGGGCGTCGAGGGGGCCCAGGTGCCCGACGCCTAGGCGGCCCAGCAGCGTCGGGTCGGGGGCGCCGTCGTCCAGCACCCCGAGCAGGTCGTAGCGCGGTTCGCTGGCATTCAGCGCGGCGACCAACTCGATGGTCTCGCGTCCGAAGCCGCCGGCCCCGACGATCACCAACGGCTCGCTCATCGCGACCCCCGATTGTCAGTGCATGTCACGGGAGTCCTGTCGCTCATGGTCGGCAGGAAGCGATGCCTCGGTGCCTGCTGACGCGGTCGAGGTGGTCAACGCTAAGCGCGCTCGCAATGCGACCCGGGCCCGGATCGCCATGATCGTGTAGGTGACCAGGCTCGCCGCCGCGCAGCCGGTCGGACCCCACGCCCCGGCGAGCGGGGGCGCCAGGATCACCATGCAGCCCGCGGCGACCATGGTCGCCCGCGCCCCGGCGGCAAGTTCGCCGTACCCGACGCACGCCGCCAGGTCGATCTGGGCGATGGCCAGGGCGGCCGTGGCCGGAACCAGGATGAGCAGGGCGGGGATCCCCGCGGGATACGACCCGCCTGGGAAGATCGGAATGAGAGGGACGGCCACCGCGGCGATGAACGCTGAGAGCGCCACGGTGAGGATCGTGACCCGGCGCCGGGTGCGCGCCAGCGCGTCCGGTGAAAGACCCTGACCGACCCGTCTCGTGACGACGGCTGCGACCGCCGCGGGAATGACCCAGGGGATGTCGGCGAGGGTGGAGACGAAGCCGTACACACCGACGGGCTCGGGGCCGGCCACGAGGCCGAGGATCAGCCGGTCCCCGCGCCAGACCACCCATTGGCCGAGGCCCAGGCCTATCCCGGCCATCCCCAGCCCGAGCAGGCGGCGCAGCGGGAGGCTGCCCGGCCTGTCCTGCCCGGCATCGCCGCGCCGGCCGACCGCGAGCCCGACCACGCACTGGGTGAGAGCACCCGCGAGCATCAGGAGCAAGACGGCCAGGACCGAGAGCCGGCCCTGCCCATGCAGGAGCGCGCTGCCGCCGAGCAGGACGGCGGCAGCCGCGAGGTCGGTGGCCACCGCGACGCGGTGCCGGCCGATCCCGTGCAGGGTCTCGCGGAGGATCGCACCGAGCGTCATGGCGACGCAGTGGAGTCCGAACACACCGAGGGTCACGGGCGCCCGAATCCCCGTGACGCCCGCGAAGATCGCTCCGCCGACCAGCGCCAGTGGCAGCGCCTCGATCGAGATCAGCTGGAGCGCCCGCCTCTGGAACAGCCTGATCCCGATTCGGGCGTCGGCGTCCGCGAGCAGCATGCGGGCGACGCTGTTCAAACCCAGTCCTGCGACGAGCAGCATCAGGCTGGAGATCGTGGCGGCGAGGACCACGATCCCTCGGTCGTGGGCCCCCAGCCAGCCGGCGGTCAGGATGGCCGCCAGTCCCTGGGTCCCCGAGAGGAGCCCTGTCAGGAGCGTGACCTGCCCGGCGGTGCCCAGAACCGACCGCCGGACACGCTGCAAGGTCGCGGTCATCGTTGACGCCCCCGGTTGTCGGTGGGGGCGGGCCGGGCGGTCGCCGAAGCGTCCCCCGCGCTCGCCACCGTGCCGAAGGCCGCGGCGACCCCGAGGGCGAGTGGGACGGCCCACTGGTGACCGACCGCCTGAAGGTAGGGGTTCGATCCGTTGACGATCAGGATGGACAGTGCCGTGACCGCGACCGTGGTGAGGGTCGAGCGGGCTTCCGGGGCCGCTCTTCCCGCCCGCGGGAGCGAGGACGCCAGGGCCCAGGCCGCTACCGCCAGCAGCAGGCAGCCGACCAGGCCCAGGGCGAAGAGGTCGGTGAAGTACTGCAGTTCGAATTGCCATGGACGCTCGTCCGAGCGGAGGTAGCCCCACGGCAGGACCGCGCCCAGACCCGAGCCAAGCAGCGGGTGTTCCTGGAAGCCTGCGATGAGTTGGCCGGCTTGTTCCCTGCGGATCACGTCCGAACCACCGCCGGGCAGCCCAAGGAACGTGACCACCGCGTCGGCGATCGAATTGCGCACCTGCTGGAAACGATCGAGCGACAGGGCCCAGCCGACCAGGACGAGGGTGGACACGACCGCGATCACGGACCCTCGGCGAGAGCGGCTGGTGCTGAGGGTCCGGCGTCCGATCAGGACGGCGAGGGGCAGCAGGAGCGCCACCACCGCGATGGCCCGGCGCCCCCCGACGAAGGCCGCCGCGGCGCCCAGGAAGGCCGCGGCCACCATCAGCCATCGCGGCGGCAGCCAGTCGTCCGGGCCGAGAATGGCGCCCGTGGCCGCCATCGGCGCGGTCATGGCGAGAGAGGAGAGGCCGTAGAAGCGCAGCGCCGTCCCGTCGCTGAGATCGATGCTGGCGTTCTGGCCGGCCAGGAGCAGTTCGGGCGGGCCGATCGGGGCCAGCCCCGCGGCGTGGGCGGTGTACCAGACGATGACCAGGCTCAAGCCCGCGCTGGCGAGGAAGAGGGTGGTGAGGATGCGGCGGACCGTCTCCCGCCTGATGGCGAACGCCCACAGCGACCACGCGATCGGCCCGAGCAGCCAGGTCGAGGTCTGGTGCAGAACGCCCGGGTTGCCCCGCAGCGACCCGTAGGCGAGCCAGGCCACGGCGACACAGGCGAACAGCCAGCAGCCGAAGACGGTGCGCGGAGCCCACCTCTGGGGTGCCATCGTCAGGTCCAGCAAGCCCGCCAACGCGAGCAGCGCCAAGCAGGGATACAAGATGTCCCCGTTGGAGACCGGCCGCCAGACCACGTAGCCCAGGGCCGCCAGCGCCGGCCACGACGCATGGAGGTGGCCGGCCGGCAGGGCCGCGCGCGGGCTAACGGTCACCACGAAGGCCCACCCCCCGCTGCCACGTCTCGGCCCAGGCGTCCAGGCTGTAGTACGCGCAGACCGCGGCCCGCGCACGGGCCCCCGCCTCGGCTCGCCGCCCCTCCGACGCCTCGATGAGCCCAACCAGCGCTGCAGCCCACTCGTCGGGCGCGGAGGCCGCCGACGCCAGCCCTCGCGCGACGGCGTCCGCGTTGGCACCTACCGGACTCGCGACGGACGGCAGACCCGAGGCCGCGTACTGCAGCAGCTTGTAAGCGCACTTTCCGCGCGTGTACGGCGTGTCTGGCAGCGGCATCAGCCCCACGTCGGCGTCCGCCAGCCGGTCGGACGCCGCCGGGGTCCAGTCGAGTCGGTCGGTCATCGCCGCCAATGGACCGAGGTCGGCGGCACCGGCACTGATCAGGGTGAGGCGCAGGCCGTGGCTGCGGTGCACGCGCAGCAGCGGCTCGGCGATCGTGGACAGGTGGGCCTCCGTGCTCGGCGTCCCGAGCCAGACCGCCCGGGGGCTGGCGCTCACCACGTAGTCGCGCTTCACCCGATAATCGTCCGGCTGCACGCAACTCGGGATCACCAGGACGCGCGCGGCGGGCGCTGCGGCGGCAGCCTGGTCCGCCAGGTAGTCGTTGCCGGCGATCACGACGTCGGCGGCTCGCACCGCCCGCCGCCAGATCCGCGACTTCGGGAACAGCGCCTGCGCTCGCCCACCCGACACCTCATCCAGCAGCGAGTCGTCGACGTCATAGACACCGAGGCGGGCGGCACCCAGCAGGCGCTCCTCGATCGCCCCCGTCGAGAAGGGCGACGCCTGCTTCGACAGCAGCACCGTGGAGCTGGAGACCGACCGCGCCAGGCGGCGTAGGTCGACCTCCGCCCTCGCCACCGCAACCGGATGTCGCCCGAGGCGCGCCGGCGAGTTCGTCGAGAGCCCCACGTAGTCGTGCGTGACGGCGGCCAGCCCGAGGTGGTCCAGCCAGTCGAACACCCGCACGCGCGAACTCCCACCGCCGCGCCCGTAGGGCGTCACGGTGTGCAGCGAGGCTCCGTCCATGTCACAGCCTCAGTTCCGCGGCCTCGCTCGGCAGCACGTACTTGAGGTCGTAGACGACGTGGCCGGGCCCGCCGAAGGCATGAATACCGGTGTCCCCCAGCGCCCGGAACTGCCGGTGCGCCACCGCCAGGATGATGCCGTCGTAGACCGAGTGCTCCGGCTCGCCGACGAGCGTGACGCCGTACTCCCGCAGCGCGTCCGCGGGGCTGGCCCACGGGTCATGGACGTCCACCCGGACGCCGTACTCCTCCAGCTCGCGGATGACGTCGATCACGCGGGAGTTGCGCAGGTCGGGGGTGTTCTCCTTGAACGTCAGCCCCAGCACGAGCACCCGGGCCCCCCGCACCGGCATCCCGTCCTTGGTCATCCGCTTCACCAGCTGCGAGGCAACGTAGGAGCCCATGGAGTCGTTCAACCGCCGGCCCGCCAGGATGATCTCGGGGTGATAGCCCACCGCCTGCGCCTTGTGGGTCAGGTAGTAGGGGTCCACGCCGATGCAGTGACCCCCCACCAGCCCCGGACGGAACGGCAGGAAGTTCCACTTGGTGCCGGCGGCGGCCAACACGGCCTCGGTGTCGATCCCGAGTCGGTTGAACAGCAGCGCCAGCTCGTTGACCAGGGCGATGTTCACGTCCCGCTGGGTGTTCTCGATCACCTTGGCCGCCTCGGCCACCCGGATGGAGGGCGCCCGATGGGTGCCGGCGACGATGATCGTGCGGTACAACGCGTCCACGGTCTCGGCGACCTCGGGGGTGGAGCCGGACGTGATCTTGAGGATCGTGGCGACCCGGTGCTCCTTGTCGCCCGGGTTGATCCGCTCCGGCGAGTAGCCGACGAAGAAGCCCTCGTTCAGCCTCAGCCCCGACGCCCGTTCCAGGACCGGGACGCACTTCTCTTCGGTGGCCCCGGGATAGACCGTGGACTCGTAGATCACCAGGCCGCCGGGGCGCAGGTGGCGGCCGATCGTCGCCGTGGCGTCGAGCACCGGGCTCAGGTCGGGCTGCTTGTGCTGATCGATCGGCGTCGGGGTGGTGACGACGAACACGTCGGCCTCGTCCAGGCAGGCCTCGTCGGCCGAGAACGTGACGTCGGCGGCGGCCAGTTCGGCGTCCTCGACCTCCAGCGTCCGGTCGTGGCCGGCCTTCAGCTCCGCGATCCGCCGCGACGAGATATCGAAGCCGATGACGGGACGCTTCTTGCCGAACTCGACGGCAAGCGGTAGCCCCACATAGCCAAGGCCGATGACGGCCACCCGCAGCGAGTCGATGCTCATCGTCCCCACGTCCTCAGCCACGCCGCGGTGGCGGCCAACCCGTCGGCCAGGGCGACGGGCTCGACCTCACCGAACATCGCGGTGACGCGGGTGCTGTCTGCCTGGGAGGCCCGGACGTCGCCGACCCGCGGCTCGGTGTGGATCCGCCGGACGCGGTGCCCGACCTCGGCCTCGACCAGGTCCAGCAGTTCCAGCAGCGTGGTGTTGGTCCGGTAGGCGAGGTTCACCGGCTCCGGGCTGGCCACGCCCCGAACCGCCGCCGCCAGCAGCACGGCGCCGACGGTGTCGACGTAGGTGAAGTCGCGCGACTGGGTGCCGTCGCCGTGCACGGTGACCGGCTCATCGAGCAGCGCCGCCCGCAGGAAGCGGGGAACCACCGCCGCATAGTCGTGGTCGGGTGCCTGGCCGGGGCCGTAGACGTTGAAGAACCGGAACGCGAGCGTCGGGAGTCCGTAGCTGACCTGGTAGGCCAGCGCGTAGCCCTCCGTGGCCTGCTTGCTGACCGCGTACGGGCTCAGCGGTCGGCAGTAGTCGAGCTCATGCTTGGGCATCGCGGGGTTGGCGCCGTACACCGAGGACGAGGACGCGACGCTCACGTGACGAACCTCGGCGCTCCGGGCCGACTCCAGCACGTTGAGCGTTCCCGTGGTGTTGGCGTCGTGGGTGGCCCGCGGGTCGGCGATCGAGCGGGGCACGCTCGGGATCGCCCCCAGGTGCACGACCGCCTCGGCGCCACGCATCGCGGCGAGCACGGCGTCGGGGTCCAGGAGGGTGTTCTGCACCAGGTCGACGTCCAGGCCGGCCAGGTTGGCGGTCCGGCCGGTGCTGAGGTCGTCGAGCACCCGCACCTGATGGCCGTCGGCGAGCGCCAACCGGGCCAGGTTCGACCCGATGAAGCCGGCCCCGCCGGTGATGAGCAACTGCATGTCGTTTCCTTCTCAGAGCCGCGTGACGGCGTCGTTCGGTTCCCCGCGGAGGATGGAGTCGATCCCCCGCCAGATGGTCTCGGGGGCGTAGTCGCCCTCCGCGCGCAGCCTCGCCGCCTCGCCGAACTCCCGGCGTCGCGACGGCGAGGCGGCGAGGTCGAGCAGGGCGGCGCCGAGCGCCGCGGCGTCGTCCACGGGGACGATCAGGCCGGTTCGTCCCGGCACCACGGAGTCGACGGCGCCGGTCGCCGTGGTGGTCACGGTCGGCACCCCGGCAGCGGCCGCCTCCAGCACCACGTTCGGGAAGCCCTCGCGCCGGGTCGGCAGCGCCAGCACGTCCATCACCGCGTAGAAGGACCAGACGTCGTCGGTCCACCCCACGTGGACGCAGCGGTCCCCCGCCTCGGCGATCGCGGCGCGCAGCGGGGCCTCCTCCAGCGAGCCGACCAGCAGCAGCCGGACGGTGGCCGGCAGCGGGCGCACGGCGTCCAGCAGGGTGGTCAGCCCCTTGTCGGCGGTCAGGCGACCCACATAGCCCACGACCACGTCGTCGGGTCGAAGCCCCAACCGCGCCCGGAGCTCGGCGGCGTCGACGGCGGCGCATCGCCGCGCGATCGTCGCCGCCTGAACGCCGTTGCTGCTGCCCTCCCCCACCAGCCACGCTCCCCGGTGGGGAAGCAGGCCGCGCCGACGGGCCTCGGCAGCCAGGCTCGCCGACACCACCACGACGTCGGTGGCGGCCGCGATCGAGAGCCGCTCGGCGAGCCAGAGGAGTGCCGCCCTCGGGCCCCGGGATCCCTCCACCCGCAGGCCACGAAGGACGTACACCCGCCGCGGGATCCGCAGCAGCGCGGCCGCGAGGCCACCGAGCAGACCCGCCTTGGGGGTGCTCACGTTGACGGCCTGCGGTCGTCCACGCCGCAGCAGCCGGACCCAGGAGAGCAGGGCCCACAGGTCCGCCACCGGCGCGATCTCCCGGCGCATCGGCAGGGCGGCCAGCGCAACGCCCTCGCGCTCCGCCGCCGCAAGGGCCCGCTCGTCGGGATCGACCGCGAGGGTCACCTGCCAGCCCTGGTGCCGTAGCCACGCCAGCTGACCGCGCAGCAGGGTGGCGGCGCTCACGCCGGCCGTGATCCCGTACACGACACGGCCCCGCACCGCCGCCGCGCCGGTCATGCCGGCACCGCCCGACCGGACTCGTCCGCCGGCCGGTTGTCGGATGCGGCCACCTGCGGTGCCCCGAGCGGACCCGAGCCGCCAAAGTAGTCGGTGGTGGCGTGACCGGCCGCCGAGATGCCGGAGCGCCGCAGCACCTGCACGATCGTCCGCAGCAGGATCCGCAGGTCGAGGGTGGGCGACAGTGCGTCCACGTAGGCGACGTCCAGCGCGAACTTCTGCTCCCAGGAGATGGCGTTGCGCCCATTCACCTGCGCCAGCCCGGTGATCCCGGGTCGCACCTCATGCCGGCGGGCCTGCTCGGCGGTGTAGAGCGGCAGGTACTGCTCCAGCAGCGGCCGTGGGCCGACCAGGCTCATGTCGCCGACCAGCACGTTCCACAGCTCGGGCAGCTCGTCCAGGCTGGACGCACGCAGGACGCGCCCGAGCGGGGTCAGCCGCGCCGCGTCCGGCTCACCCGGGTGGCGCGCCGCCCGCATCGAACGGAATTTCCGCATGACGAACGGGCGGCCGTGACGCCCCGGGCGCCGCTGCGAGAACAGGACGGGCCGGCCATGGCCGACCAGCACCGCGACCGCCGCGAGCAGCTGCAGCGGCAGCGTGAGCACCAGCAACACGCAGCTGGCCAGGATGTCGGCGGCGCGCTTGACCGCCGGGTACCACCGGCGCCTTCTCATGCTCGCGCCACCGCCCGGACGATGTCGGCCACCCGCTCCCGGTCGTGGTCGGTGAGCACGGAGCCCGACGGGAGCGAGACGCCCGTGGCGAACAACCGGTCGGCGACCCCGCTCACGTAGGCCGTGGCCCCGGAGAACACGGGCTGCCGGTGCATCGGCTTCCACAGCGGGCGGGCCTCGATGTCCTGGGCGCCCAGGGCCGCGATGAGCGCGGCGCTGTCGAAGCCGGCGGCCTCGGGGTCGATCAGCAGGGACGTGAGCCACCAATTGTCGTGGTTGTCCGGGTCGTCCAGCCCGGACGGTTCGCCGAGCACCCGCACCCCGGGCAGGTCGGCCACCAGGGCGCGATAGAACCGCCGGTGGTCGGCGAGCCGGGCCATCAGCTCGTCCAGCCGCGCCAGCTGGGCGCGGCCGAGGGCGGCCAGGAGGTTGGACATCCGGTAGTTGAACCCGACCTCGGTGTGCTCGTAGTGGGCCACCGGCTGCCGGGCTTGGGTCGCCAGGTAGCGCACCCGCCCCGCCTGCTCGGCGTCGTCGGTGAGCAGCGCACCACCGCCTGAGGTGGTGATGATCTTGTTGCCGTTGAAGGACACCGCGGCCGCGGCACCGAAGGACGCGGCCGACCGTCCGCCCGCGCGGGCGCCGAGCGACTCCGCGGCGTCGCACAGCACGGGGGCGCCGTGGTCGGCGGCGAGGCGGTCGATCTCGTCGTGGCGCACCACCTTGCCGAGCAGGTCCACCGGGACGACGGCCGCGACGCGGTTGCCGCGGGAGCGCTGGTCGGTGAGGGCCTCCTCCAGCAGCCCGGGATCGAGGTTTCCGTCCTCGCCGCAGTCGACGAAGACCGGGCGGGCCCCGGTGTAGCAGATGGCGTTCGCCGTGGCCGCGAACGTCAGGGACGAGGTGACCACGACGTCCCCGGGCCGCACCCCGAGGGTGAGCAGCCCCAGGTGGAGCGCCGCGGTGCCCGACGAGAGGACGACGCAGTGGGCGCGATCGCACACCGCGGCCAGCTCCGCCTCGAAGGCGTCCACCTCGGGCCCGAGGGGGGCCACCCAGCCGGAACGGATGGCCCTGACCAGGGCGGCTTCCTCCGCGGCGCCCACGTCGGGCGGCGAGAGGTGCACGCGGCTCACGATGCCGCCCGCAGCGCGTCGGTCCCCAGCGGGCAGGGCGACTCCGCGAGGACCGCCTCGGGGCTCGCAGCCGGCACCGAAACCCGATGGATCAGGGGGTGCTCCATCGGCACCGGATTCTCGGCCTCGCTGAACAGCACCTCGTGCAGCTTCTCCCCCGGCCGCAGCCCGGTGAACTCGATGGGGATGTCGCGTTCGGAGGCCCGGACCAGCTGGCGCGCGACGTCCAGGATCTTCACCGGTTCCCCCATGTCGAGCACCATGACGTCGCCGGGGTTGCCGAGCGCCCCGGCCTGGATCACCAGCTGGCAGGCCTCCGGGATGGTCATGAAGAAGCGAGTGACCTCGGGGTGAACGACGGTGACCGGGCCGCCGGACTCGATCTGCGAGCGGAAGGTCCACAGCACCGAGCCCCTCGAGCCCAGGACGTTGCCGAAGCGGACCGAGACGTAGCTTCCGTGGCCCTGGTGGGCGAACCACGAGGTCATCCGCTCGGCGTTGCGCTTGGTCTGCCCGAGCACGCTGCTGGGGTCGGCGGCCTTGTCGGTGGAGATGTTGACCAGGCGTCGCACGCCGTGGGCCGCGGCGCAGCGGAGCACGTTGAAGCTGCCCAGAACGTTGGTCTTCCAGCCCTCGTCGCGATACTGCTCGAGCAGCGGCAGGTGCTTCAGCGCCGCCGCATGGAAGACCACGTCGGGCTTGTGCCGGGAGAAGATCCGGTCGAGCGCTTCGTGGTCGCGGATGTCGCACAGCACCATGTCGGGAGTGTCCAGAAGGCCCTGGTGGTAGATGGAGAGCTGGACGGCGTGCAGCGCCGACTCGTCCCGGTCCAGGCACACCAGTTCGCGGGGGCCGAAGGCGTGCACCTGGCGTGCGATCTCCGAGCCGATCGAGCCGCCGGCACCCGTGATCAGCACCACCTTGCCCGTGAGGTAGCCCGAGATCGCGGTCAGGTCGGTCTCGATGGGACGGCGCCCGAGCAGGTCGTGCAGATCGACCTCGCGCAGGTGCGAGACCTGGACGCGGCCGCCCACCATCTCGCTCACCGGCGGCAGCACCAGCAGCTTCAGCCCGGCGTCGCTCAGCTCCGAACTCAGGGCGCGGACGAAGGCGGCGTCCGCCGTGGGGATGGCCAGGATGACAGTCCGCGCACCGAGCTGACCCGCCAGCGCCACCAGGTCGGCGCGGGTCCCCACCACGTGGCTCTCGCCGACGTGCAGGTACCGCTTGTCGGGGTCGTCCTCGACGAAGCCGACCACCCGGAACGGCGCATGAGGGTCCTCGGCCAGCAACCGCGAGAGCTGCGTACCGGCATTGCCGGCCCCGTAGACCAGCACCGGCTCGGCGCTGGGAGCGGCGCACCGCAAGCGGTACCAACCACGCAGGCCTCGGACGAGGAGGCGGCCCGTCAACATCAGCAGCAGCGCACCGACGGGCACGCTGGCACCGAGCCCCGGCGGGAGACCGATGGGCATCGCCAGGGAGATCACCAAGAGCAGGAGGGACGTCCCCACCACGATCCCCGTGAGTGTCCGTACCTCCGGATAGCTGCCAATCGTGGCGCGACCCCGATACAACCGCACCAGCCAGCCGACGCCGACCTGCAGCAGCGAAGCCATCAGGGGGAAGAGCAGGGCGGACCCCCCTGGGACCTGCCCGTGGACGAAGTCGTACCGGGCGGAGGTCACGATGGCCGTGGCCAGGAACCAACAGCCGACGTCGCCGAGGGCCATGGTCGCCCGGATCAGTCGGGTTCGGCGACTCGGGCGGGCGGGGCTTGCCACGGGGTCGTGGGTGCTCATCGCCGGGCCAGCCGCTTCGCCGAAGGGACGAGGCGATCCGAGGTCTCGGCGGCCTGGTACGCGTGGACGTTCCCCTCGGTCCCGTTGAGCACGACACCGGCCACGTCCCCACCCCCGGCCTGGAGTGCCTGGGCGGCGGCCGCCAACTGGCTCTTGGTGACCATGCCCGAGCGCGCCACCAGCAGCGCGGCCCCGGCCAGGGCGGACAGCACCACCCCGTCGGTGACCGGCAGCACCGGAGCCGTGTCGAGGATCACCAGGTCATAGCCGGGGCGAACCTCGTCCAGGAGCCGCCGCATGGCGTCCCGACCCAGCAGCTCCGCCGGGTTTGGGGGGATCGGACCCGAGGGCAGGACATCGAAGCCGCCCTGCTCGGACCGGATCACGGCGTCCGCGAACGGCACCTGCCCCGACAGGACCTGGCTGAGCCCCACCCCCGAGTCGAGACCGAGACGCTCGGCCACCCGCGGCCGACGCAGGTCGGCGTCGATGAGGAGGACCCGCTCGCCGGAGTCGGCGAGCACCCGCGCCAGTCCCACCGACACGTGCGTCTTGCCCTCCCCCGCCACCGACGAGGTCACGACCAGGTGAGGGTTGCGCGTGGTCCCCAACCCCAGGAAGCGCAAGTTGGTGCGCAGGCTGCGCAGGTCCTCCTGCGACGTGCCGTAGCCGTAGGAGTTGGGTTGCTTGACGCCCTCCCGGGCGATGCCGGCCAGCACGCCCAGGCCCGTGGCCTCGACGGCGTCCTCGACGTGGCGGACGCGGGTGTCGAGACGCTGCCGGAGGACGGCCTGCCCGAAGGCCAGCAGAAGGGCCAACACGGAGCCGAGGGCGAGGTTCTGCAGCACCCGGGGGGAGCTCTGCGTGAGTGGCAGCTCGGCCGGGTCGGTGATCGTGGCCGTGACCAGCGCCTCGTCGCCGGAGGTGGGTGCCAGCCGCTTCACCGCCACCACCAGCTCCTCGGCCACCGCATCAGCGAGCGCCTGGGCGAGCGCTGGCGACGGCTGGCTCGCCGAGATCTCCAGGATCGCCGTGTTGGCCGGCGAGGTTACCGCCAGGTCACGGGCCAGCTCCCCGGGCGACGCGGCGAGGCCGAGGCGTGCGATGACGGGCGTCAGCACCATCGAGGAGGTGGCGACCTTGGCGTAGGAGGCCACCTGGCGCTCCATGTAGGAGCCGCCCTGGTTGAGGTCGCTGGCAGACTCCGCTCCCCGGACGCCCAGGAAGAGCGACGACGAGGCGGTGTAGCGGGCCGGGGTCAGCGCGGTCGCGGTGGCAGAGAGGGCGACAACCACCACGAGAATCACCGCGATGCTGCGCCAATATCTGCCCACCACATGCGCGAGTTGACTCACACTCATCTACGTCCTTACCCGTCGAGCAGTCGCCTTTCTTGACGACCAAACTGACCCTCGGCATGAAGAGCCTTTGGCAGGCTAGCAGGGCTTGTGTCGCAGCGACGAATCCTAGTGTCGCACGGGTTTGGCGTTGCGTCGCAGGGGGCGCTGGCGGACGCCTCCGGCGCCACGGACGGCGCTCCGCACAGGCAAATGTGACGACATGTGCGCCGGCGAGTCAATTTCATGACATCGAAGTCACGGCACGGAAAACGTCAATCGATGGGCGTTGTTTTTCCTGTTTTTCACAACTTCGTCCCCGGCCGGCCTCGTCGCCCACCAGGGTCCCGCAGGGGTGCGGCATGCCCGCACACGAGGCCGCGCACACAAGCGCTACACGGGGGGCCGCGCCGGGTCACACCCAGCGCCACGCGGCGTCGCTGCCACCACCCACAGCCGAACTCATCGACCGGACACCGGCGACCTCCAGCCCCTCGCGGGCCGGGAAAGGCGCTGACGCCGGCCGGGTTTCCCCGACCGGCGTCAGCGGTCAATCAGTCCAGCGGATGCTCAGTGCTGGTGGCCGTGATCGTCCTCGTCGTCGGCCGGCTTCTCGACCACCAGGGTTTCGGTGGTGAGCAGCAGGGCCGCGATCGAGGCCGCGTTCGACAGGGCCGAACGGGTGACCTTGACCGGGTCGATGACGCCCTGCGCGAGCAGGTCGCCGTACTCGCCGGTGGCGGCGTTGTAGCCGCTGCCCGCGGGCAGCTCCTGCACCTTGGAGACGATCACGTAGCCCGGCACGCCGCCGTTCTCCGCGATCCACCGCAGCGGCTCGACCACGGCCTTGGCCACGATCGACACGCCGGTCTTCTCGTCACCGGTCTTGCCCAGGCCGTCGACCAGGACCGCCGCGGCATGGACGAGGGCCGAGCCGCCGCCGGCGACGATGCCCTCCTCGATGGCCGCACGGGTCGCGGAGACCGCGTCCTCGATCCGGTGCTTCTTCTCCTTGAGCTCCACCTCGGTG
>CAZBMH010000045.1:0-18257 GCA_964492685.1 uncultured Micropruina sp. | reverse complement strand
ACCACATCGTCGAGGCGCAGTTCAAGGCGTTGGCCCGGGCCCTGCGCGACGCGGTCGCCCTGGACCCGCGGATCGCGGGCATCGTCCCCTCCACCAAGGGCAGCCTGTGACCGCAGCGCCCCGGGTGGTGGTGCTCGACTACGGCTCGGGCAACGTCCATTCGGCGACCCGGGCGCTGGCGGCCGCCGGGGCGGAGGTGTCGCTCACCGCGGCGCCGGACGAGGTGCGCCGGGCCGACGGCCTGGTGGTGCCCGGGGTGGGCGCCTTCGCCGCCTGCATGGACGGCCTGCGGGACGTCGACGGCCCCGCGCTGATCGCCGACACGCTGGCGGCGGGCACGCCAGTCCTGGGCATCTGCGTCGGCCACCAGATCCTGTTCGACGACGGCACCGAGCACGGCCGCGACGCCGCCGGGCTCGGGCTGCTGGGCGGCTCGGTCGTCGAGCTGCCCGCGAACCGGCTGCCCCACATGGGTTGGAACACGGTCGCCGCCCCGGCAGGGTCGGTGCTGTTCGACGGGGTGGCCGAGGAGCGGTTCTACTTCGTCCACTCCTACGGGGTGTGCGACGCCACCAGGCTGCGGCCGACGGCCCGGGTCAGCTGGTGCACCCACGAGGGCGTCCGGTTCGTGGCCGCGGTCGAGGATGGGCTGCTCAGCTCCACCCAGTTTCACCCGGAGAAGTCCGGGACCGCGGGCGCGGGCCTGCTGCGCAACTGGATCGCGACGCTGTGACGCTGCGGCGGCTCACGGAGCCAGCGGTCACGATCCGGATGGGGCTGTGGTTCTCCCGGCTGGGTCTGGGGCTGGCGCTCCTGGCCATCGGCTTCGCGGGCCTGGGCATCGCCCTGGGTGCTGCCGGCTCGCCCCCGGTGGTGACGAGCCCCGTGACGATGGCCGGCTGGCCGTTCTTCGTCCTCGCGGCGCTGGACGCCCTCGTGCAGACCGTGCGCCAGGCGCGGCGCCCACCCTCCGGTTCCGGGCGGGACGGGCCCCCGGGGCCCACTACGCTCCCCGGGTGAACACACTGACGCTGCTGCCCGCCGTTGACGTCCAAAACGGCCAGGCCGTGCAACTGGTCCAGGGGATCGCCGGGTCCGAGAAGACCTTCGGCGACCCGCTGGCGGCCGCCCAGCGCTGGGAGTCGGCGGGGGCCGAGTGGATCCACCTGGTCGACCTGGATGCCGCCTTCGGGCGCGGCAGCAATGCCGGGATCATCGCCGAGATCGTGGCCTCGATGGGCCTGAAGGTGGAGCTGTCCGGCGGGATCCGGGACGACGAGAGCCTGGCCCGGGCGCTGGCCACCGGCTGCCGCCGGGTCAACATCGGCACCGCCGCGCTGGAGAACCCGGCCTGGTGCGAGCGGATTATCGCCGAGCACGGCGACCGGATCGGCATCGGCCTGGACGTCCGAGGCACCAAGCTCGCCGCCCGCGGCTGGGTTCGCGAGGGCGGCGACTGGGCCGAGACCGTGGACCGGCTGTCGGCCGCAGGCTGCGCCACCTTCGTGGTCACCGACGTCAACGCCGACGGCATGCTCACCGGGCCGAACCTCGGCCTGCTGCGCGCCGTGTGCGACCGCACCGACGCCGATGTGGTGGCCTCGGGTGGCATCTCGTCCCTGGACGACCTGCGCGCGCTGCGCGGCCTGGTGGGCCTCGGCGTGGAGGGCGCGATCGTGGGCACCGCGCTCTACGTCGGCAATTTCACGCTGGAGGACGCGCTCGTGGTGGCCGCGGACGCCTAAAGCCGCGCGCGGCATCCGGCGGCCCCGCCGCCGGGCTAGATTGGGAGCACAGACGAACCAACGGAGGTTGTCGATGCCGATTCCCACGAGAACCTTTGGTTGTTCGTGGCGGCCCCTGACCCGCGCCGATCTGGGTGACCTCGCCGACCTGGTCGCCGCGATGGAGTACCTGGACGACACGCCGCACCTGCATCCCCTGGAGGACCTCGAGGCGGCACTGGAGCGGCCGGAGGCCGATGTCGAAGGCAACTCGGTGCTGTTGCGCACCGAGGAGGGGGTCGCGATCGCCTACGGCTGGAACCGGCTGGGCGATCCCGCCGACCCGCCCGGCCGGGTGTACCTGGCCGGCGGCTGCCACCCGGGGTGGCGCCATCGGGGGGTGGGGGCCACCCTCCTGGCCTGGCAGGCCGACCGCGCCCGCGAGTGGCATCGGGAGCAGGGCCTGGGCGGGGAGGACGCGCTCGAGCTGGTGACCGTCGCCGAGGCCCGCAACGCCGGCGAGTGCGCCATGCTGCACGAGGCCGGCTTCCGCCCGCAGCGTTGGCAGCACGACCTCCACCAGTACTTCGACCCCGAGGCGCCGCCGCTCCACGCGCCGCCGCTGGAGGGGATCACCCTCATCCACTACGACGATCAGCACTCCGAGCGGATCCGCCTGCTGCACAACGCCTGCTCGGCCACCCGGGCCGGGACCGGCGAGGTGAGCCGTGCGCAGTGGGCAGGCGAGCTCCATTCGCCCCTCTTCCGCCGCGAGCTGTCCTGGGTGGCCATCGCGCCCGGCGGCGAGGTGGTCGGCCACGCCCTCAACGCGCTGTCGGAGACCACCGACGGGGTGGGCTGGACGGAGCGTCTTGGCGCCCTGCCGGCCTGGCGCAACCGCGGCCTGTTGACCGTGTTGCTGACCGCGAGCCTGAACTCCTTCCGCGACGCCGGGCTGGTGGGGGCCGCCATCGGTGTGGAGACCGACTCGTCCTCGGGGATCCGGCCGTATGAGTCGCTGGGCTATGGGCCCGCCGAGACCCTGGTCTGGTACGTCCGCCGCGACGACGGCCGATACAGTGGGGACCGCAATTCGGAAGTCAACCAGGACGGGCAGTAGATGAGCGGTCACTCCAAATGGGCCACCACGAAGCATAAGAAGGCGGCGATCGACGCCAAGCGCGGCAAGCTCTTTGCCAAGCTGGTGAAGAACATCGAGGTCGCGGCGCGGACCGGTGGCGGTGACCCCGCGGGCAACCCGACGCTCTACGATGCGATCCAGAAGGCCCGCAAGACCTCGGTCCCGATCGACAACATCGAGCGCGCCGTCAAGCGCGGCTCCGGCGAGACCGGCGACGGCGCCGACTACATCACCATCATGTACGAGGGTTATGGCCCGGCCGGGGTGGCGATCCTGATCGAGTGCCTCACCGACAACCGCAATCGCTCCGCCTCGGACGTGAAGGTGGCGGTCACCCGCAACGGCGGCACGATGGCCGACGTCGGTTCGGTGTCGCGGATCTTCGACCGCAAGGGCGTCGTTGAGGTCGCCAAGACCCAGGGCGGCCGCTCCCTCAGCGAGGACGACCTGCTGGAGGCCACGCTGGACGCCGGCCCCGAGGACGTCATCGATGAGGGGGAGACGTTCACCGTGATCTCGGACCCCAGCGTGCTGGTCGATGTTCGCAAGGCCGTCCAGGCCGCCGGCTACGACTACGAGTCGGCCGAGGCGCAGTTCGTGCCGCAGTACACCCAGGCGGTCGACTCCAAGGACGCCGCCGAGAAGCTGTTCAAGCTGCTGGAGGCGATCGAGGACGTCGACGACGTCCAGACCGTCTACTCCAACGAGGACGTGAGCGACGAGATCCTGGCCGCCCTCGACGAGTGAGTCCCCTGCGCGTCGCGGGGACACCGCCGGATCGCTCGATTAGTATCCGAACATCTGTTCGTTAGCTACGGGAGTTTCTGCATGCGCGTCCTCGGGATCGATCCCGGCCTCACCCGCTGCGGGGTCGGGATCATCGACTCCGCCGGGCCGGGGCGCCCGCCCACGCTCGTGCTGGCGGACGTCATCCGGACCGCGTCGACCATGGAGGTCGGCCGGCGGCTGCAGCTGCTGGAGGCCGCCCTGGTGTCCTACCTGGAGCGTTACCGACCCGACGCGATCGCCGTGGAGCGGGTCTTCGCCCGTCGCGACGTGTCGACGATCATCGGCACGGCGCAGGCCTCCGGGGTGGTGCTGCTCGTCGGCACCCGCGCCGGGATCAGCGTTGGCCAGCACACCCCCACCGAGGTGAAGGCGGCCATCACCGGCAGCGGTCGGGCCGAGAAGGCGCAGGTGACGGCGATGGTGCAGCGCATCCTCAAGCTGGAGACCGCCCCGAAGCCCGCCGACGCCGCCGATGCCGTGGCGCTCGCGGTCTGCCACCTGTGGCGGGGCGCCGGGCAGGCGCGCCTCGATGCCGCCCTGGCCAAGGCCACGAGGGGGACGGCATGATCGCGCGCATCAGCGGGACCGTGGTGGCCGCCGGTGCGACCTGGGTGACCGTCGACCTGCACGGCTTTGGCGTCAAGGCGCTGTGCACCCCGGCCACCGCCGGGTCGGTGCGGATCGGCCAGGCCACCACCCTGGCGACCTCGCTGGTCGTCCGCGAGGACTCCCTGACCCTGTACGCCTTCGCCGAGGACGACGAGCGGGACGCCTTCGAGCTGGTGCAGTCGGCCAGCGGCATCGGCCCGCGGATCGCCCAGGCGGTCGTGTCCGTCCTCACGCCGGAGGAACTGCGGGTGGCCATCGCCGCCGGCAACGTGACCGCGCTCACCAAGGTTCCCGGGATCGGCGTGAAGGGCGCGCAGCGGATGATCCTGGAGCTCAAGGACAAGGTGAACACCCTGGCTGTCTCGGCCGGCCGCGCGCTGCCGGCAACACCCTCGGGGTGGCGGGATCAGGTGAGGGCCGGGCTCGAGGGCCTCGGCTGGTCGGCCCGCGACGCCGACAAGGCCTGCGACGCCGTCGCCGCGCTGGCCGAGGAGAGCCCCGACGTCCCCGTCTCCACGCTGATGCGCGCCGCGCTGCGGAGCCTGGCACGATGAACCGGGTGGACGCGGACGACCCGCTCGATCCCCACGCGCACCTGGAGGACTCCGCGGCGGAGTCGGCGCTGCGTCCGGCGCGGCTGGACGAGTTCGACGGCCAGCCCCGGGTCTCCGATCAGCTCGGTTTGGTCCTGGAGGCGGCGCGGCACCGGGGCTCGGTTCCCGACCACGTCCTGCTGTCCGGCCCGCCCGGACTGGGCAAGACCACGCTGGCCTTGATCATCGCCGCCGAGATGGGGGCCCCGATCCGGATCTCCAGCGGCCCGGCGATCCAGCACGCCGGCGACCTGGCCGCCATCCTGTCGGGCCTCACCGAGGGCGAGGTCTTCTTCCTCGACGAGATCCATCGGATGAGCCGCCCCGCCGAGGAGATGCTGTACCTCGCCATGGAGGACTTCCGGGTGGACGTGATCGTGGGCAAGGGCCCCGGCGCCACCGCGATCCCGCTCGAGATCCCGCGGTTCACTCTCGTGGGTGCGACCACGCGCGCCGGGCTGCTGCCGGGGCCGCTGCGCGACCGCTTCGGCTTCACCGCGCAGCTCGACTTCTACGCCACCGACGCGCTGGAGCGCATCGTGCAGCGCTCCGCCCAGTTGCTCGGCATCACGCTGCGCGCGGGCACCGCGGCCGAGATCGCCTCCCGGTCGCGGGGCACCCCGCGGATCGCGAACCGGCTGCTGCGTCGGGTGCGCGACTTCGCCCAGGTGCGCTCGGACGGGGTGCTCTCGCGGGACGTGGCCGCCGCTGCCCTGGAGCTGTACGAGGTGGACTCGCTCGGACTGGATCGGCTGGACCGCGGCGTGCTGGAGGCGTTGTGCCGCCGCTTCGGGGGCGGTCCGGTGGGTCTGTCCACGCTGGCCATCGCGGTGGGGGAGGAGACCGAGACCGTCGAGGAGGTGGCCGAGCCGTTCCTGGTGCGGCAGGGCTTCCTGATGCGCACGCCCCGCGGGCGGGTGGCCACGGCCCGCGCGTGGCAGCACCTCGGGCTACGCGCGCCCGCGAACACGCCGGACCTGTTCACCGACGAGTCCTGACCGTCCGGCCGCGCCGCGGGAGGGGCACCCCCCGGCGGGCGGTAGAGTCTTGGCTTGGCGTACCTCGCCGCCCCTCAATTCGTTGACCAAGGAACCCAGCCTCATGGACCCGATTTCGCTGCTGATGTTCGTCGCCCTCGGCGCGGCGTTCTACTTCCTGATCTTCCGGCCGCAGCAGAAGCGCGCCAAGGAGCAACAGGAAATGAACAACTCGCTCGAACCCGGCACCCGGGTGATGACGTCCTCGGGCGTCCTGGGCACCATCAAGCACCTGGGTGAGCGTCAGCTCATCCTGGAGATCTCCCCGGGCGTGGAGATGACGCTGGTGAAGCAGGCCGTGGCGAAGGTCCTCAAAGCCGAGGACGACGAGTTCGAGTACTCCGACGACGACGCCGACGCGGAGCCCAGCAACGAGGACCTCGCGGCCGGGGAGGCCGTCGAGGAGTCCGCGGCGGACGACGCCCAGGGCGAGACCGCGAATCGTGGCGAGGCCGGCCCGGCCACCACGAACTGACCGACGAGGACTTGAACCGACGTGGCAACCACCAGCAGGAAACACACCCATCCGCTGCGCACGCTGATCGTGTTCGGCCTGGCCATCGCGTCCCTGTTCGCCATCATGGCGGTCGCGAACACGTGGACCCCCAAGCTCGGGCTCGACCTGCGCGGTGGCACCACGATCACGCTGACCGCGAACAACACCGGCGGCGAGGGCGGGGTGGATCCGACCAGCCTGGAGCTGGCGCGCACCATCATTCAGCAGCGGGTCGACTCGCTCGGCGTCGGTGAGACCGAGGTCGCCACCAGCGGCGAGCGTCAGATCGTCGTCAGCGTTCCCAATGTGCAGCGGGACGAGCTGGTGCAGATGGTCGGCCAGACCGCCCAGCTGTACTTCCGCCAGGTGTACGCCCGCGAGGCTGTGACCCCGGTGCCGACGGCCAGCCCCTCGGTGGAGCCGAGCGCCCAGGCCTCGCCCACCGCGTCCCCGACGGCCTCGGTCAACAAGCGCCCGCTGCCGAAGCTGCCCACGCCGGTGCCGAGCCCCCGGCCCACGACCCCCGCGGCCACGCCGCCCACCACCGACGCGATCATCGCGTGGCAGCCGGCCGAGCGGGACACCACCGACTTCGCCAACTACGTCTGCGGCGATCCATTCCCGGACGTCATCGACCAGCCGCTCATCGCGTGCGACGAGACGAACTCGATGAAGTACCTGCTGGCACCCGCTGCGCTGTCGGGTTCGATGCTCACCAGCGCCACCGCCGGCATCCCGCAGAGCCAGGTGAGCTGGGTCGTGAACCTCCAGTTCAACAACGAGGGCGCGGGCATCTTCGAGAAGCTGACCGGCTCGCTGGCCACCAAGACCTCCCCCCAGAACGAGTTCGCGATCGTCCTGGACTCGCGGGTCATCTCCTCGCCGTACGTCACCAAGGCCATCCCCGGGGGCGGCGCCGAGATCAGCGGCTCCTTCGATCAGGCAAGCGCGACCTCGTTGGCCAACGTTCTCAAGTACGGCGCGCTGCCGCTCACCTTCGAGGTGTCCAGCGTCGACAACGTCTCCGCCAAGCTGGGCGGGGAGCAGCTGCAGGCGGGCATCATCGCGGGCATCATCGGCCTGCTGCTGGTCGTCGGGTACAGCATCCTGTACTACCGCGGGCTGGCCGTCGTCGTGGTGGCGAGCCTCGCGATCGCCGCCCTGATCGCCTACGCCTTCGTGGTGCTGCTCGGTCAGGCGATGGGCTTCGCGCTGAACCTGCCCGGAATCGCCGGCATGATCGTCGCCATCGGCGTCACCGCGGACTCGTTCATCATCTACTTCGAACGAATCAGGGACGAGGTACGCGAGGGCCGCACGCTGCGCACCGCCATCGAGACCGGCTGGGTCCGCTCGCGGAGCACCATCCTGATCGCGGACGGCGTGTCGCTGCTGTCGGCGCTCGTGCTCTTCGTCCTGGCGATCGGCGCGGTGAAGGGATTCGCGTTCACGCTCGGCCTCACGACCCTCATCGACATCGCGGTGGTGTTCTTCTTCACCCACCCGATGGTCACCCTGCTCGGCAAGACGCGCTACTTCGGTGAGGGACACCGCTTCTCCGGCTTCGAGAGCGAACACCTGGGCGCGGCCGTCGCGCCGTCGGCCCGTGGTCGTGGCCGAGCCAAGACCGTCGGAGGGGAGGCCTGATGAGCACCACCGAGACCCGCCCCGGCCGCAAGGCCGGGCTCGCCCATCGGCTCTACACCGGCGATATTCGCTATGACTTCATCGGGCACCGGAAGCGCTGGTACTCGATCTCCGGCGCCCTGCTGCTGATCTCAGTGCTAGCGATCACGTTCCTGGGGCTGCGGCTCGGGATCGAGTTCAAGGGCGGCGCGGACTTCACCGTCCCCACCCCGGTCACCGCCACCAGCGTCGACGACTTCCGGGGCGCCGTCGAGGCCCTCGGGCTGCCCGACAACGACGACGTGACGGTCACCACCATCGGCGAGGGCAACGTCCGCGTGCAGACGCGCTCCCTGAGCGTCGAGGAGGTCACCAGCGTCAAGGCCGCCCTCGCCAAGCAGGGTGGCATCGAGGCGGATCAGGTGGCCTACAGCCTCATCGGTGCCAGCTGGGGCGGGCAGATCACCCAGCAGGCGCTGATCGCGCTCGGGGTGTTCCTGGTGCTGGTCATGCTGTTGATCTGGGCCTACTTCCGCGACTTCAAGATGTCGATCGCCGCCATCGTGGCGCTGCTGCACGACCTGCTCATCACCGTGGGCATCTACGCCATCGTGGGGTTCACCGTGTCGCCGGCGACGCTGATCGGCGTTCTGACGATCCTCGGCTACTCGCTCTACGACACCGTCGTGGTCTTCGACAAGATCCGCGAGAACGTCACCGACCTCACCCATGGCCGGCGCACCTACACCGAGGCCGCCAACACCGCGGTCAACCAGGTGCTCGTCCGCTCGCTCAACACCACGATCATCGGCGTGTTGCCGGTGGGCGCCCTGCTGATCGCGGGCGCGTTCATTCTGGGCACTGGCCCACTGAAGGACCTGGGGTTGGCGCTGTTCGTGGGTATGGTCGCGGGGGCCTACTCCTCGATCTTCATCGCCGCGCCGCTGCTGGCCGACATGAAGGAGGCCGAGCCCGAGATGAAGGAGCACCGGGCCCGCCTGGAGCGCCGGGCGGCCCGGGCCAGCACCAAGCAGGCCCCCGCCCCCACCCGCACCGTCGTGGTGAGCCAGGGCGGCGCCGGCGAGGCCGAGGCCCCCGTCGAGGTGGCCACGTTGGGTGCGGTGAGCGCCCAGGACCTTCGCGCGGCCCAGCAGCGGGTGCAACCGCAGCGCAACGCCCGCAGCAAGCGAAAGAAGTGACCATGAACGCCAACAAGCAGCTCATCGTCGACCTGATCCTCGACGTGCCCGACTTCCCCCAGCCGGGCGTCGTGTTCAAGGACATCACCCCGATGCTGGCCTCGCCGACCGGCCTGCGCGCCGCGATCGAGGAGCTCGCCGCCACCGCCCCCGCCGACATCGACGTGGTGGTCGGCATGGAGGCCCGGGGCTTCATCCTCGCGGCGCCGGTGGCGCTCGAGCTGGGTGCCGGCTTCGTCCCGGTGCGCAAGCCCGGCAAGCTCCCCGGCGACGTCTACAGCCAGTCGTTCTCCCTGGAGTACGGCCACGAGACGCTGACCATCCACACCGACTCGATCCTGCCGGGCGCTCGGGTGCTCGTGATCGACGACGTGCTGGCCACCGGCGGAACCGTCGGCGCGACCGCCTCGTTGATCAAGCGGCTGGGTGCCAACCTCGTCCACGTGTCGGTGCTGATGGAGCTGTCGTTCCTGAACGGGCGCTCCGTGCTCACCGAGCACGGCATCACGAACTACTCGGCCGTCGTCACGGTGTGATGTCCTGGGTCCCGGGCCGGGGCGGCACCGCCCACGACGGCACCTGGGCGGAGCAGAGCATGGTGTCGCTGCCGGCCCGCTCGTCGACCGCGGCGAGCGAGCTGCTGCGGCGGCTGTTGTTCGCGCTCGGCCTTCTGGTGCTCAACACGCTGATCGTGTTCCTCGACCGGGACGGCTACGCCGATCACGCCACGGGCGATCAGCTGTCGCTGATCGACGCGTTCTACTACACGACGGTCAGCCTGACCACGACCGGGTACGGCGACATCACCCCGATCGCCGACCATTCCCGATTGATTAACGCCCTCATCGTCACCCCGCTGCGGCTGATCTTCCTGGCGGTCCTGGTCGGGACCACCATCGAGGTCCTGGCTCATGCCGGTCGCCGGGCGATGAGCGATGCCAAGTGGAGGAAGAAGATGCGCGGACACACGGTCGTCCTGGGCTACGGGACCATGGGCCGCAGCGCGGTCGCCACCCTTCGCCGCCACGAGGTGCCGGCAGAGAAGATCGTCGTGGTGGACTCCTCGGCGCTCGCCGTCGCCGAGGCCAACCGCGCGGGCTACGCCGGCTTCGAGGGCGACGTCACCTACCGGGAGCTGCTGCGACGCACCGAGATCTCCAAGGCCCGGGAGATCATCATCACGGTGAACCGGGACGACACGGCCATCCTGGCCACGCTCACGGTGCGGCAGTTGAACCCGTCGGCGCACGTGGTGGTGGCGGTCCGGGAGGCGGACAACGTCGCCCTGGTCCGCCAGTCCGGCGCCGACGCCGTCGTGACCAGCTCGGACGCGGTCGGCCGGCTGATGGCCCTGTCGTCGGTGCGGCCCCAGGTCGGCCTCGTGGTGGAGGATCTGCTGTCCACCGGCGAGGGGCTGGAGGTCGTGCAGCGGTACGTGACCAAGGACGAGGTCGGGCTGGCCCCCACGGACATCGCGACCGAGCAGGTGCTCGCGGTGATCCGCAACAAGACCATCCGCCGGTTCGCCGATCCCAGGGTCGGGGCCCTCGTCCTGGGCGACGAGGTGATCGTCGTGCGCTCCCGCGGCGGAGCGACGGCACCCATCGACTAATGCCCTAGACTTTCGCCTCTTAGGAAGGGATGAGGTCACCGGTGAGCGAAGGTATCTACGGCCCCTACGGTGCCGGAGATGGCGCGCCCGGCGAATCCTCCCGACCGACCCCCGGCCCCGAGCTGCCCCGGTGGCGAATGCGGCAGCGGCTTGCCCGACTGGGCGCCACCAAGAGCCCCCAGGCCGCGGTCCTCGACCCGCTGGTCCAGGTGTTGCGGGCCAACCACCCCAAGGCCGACACCGCCGTCATCGAGCGGGCCTACCGCACCGCCGAGCACTACCACGCCGGGCAGACCCGCAAGAGCGGCGATCCCTACATCACGCACCCGCTGGCGGTGGCCACCATCCTCGCCGAGCTGGGGATGACCGAGCCCACGCTGTGCGCCGCGCTGCTGCACGACACCGTGGAGGACACCTCCTACACGATGGCGCAGCTCGCGGCCGATTTCGGCCCCGAGGTGGCCACCATGGTCGACGGGGTGACCAAGCTCGACAAGGTCACCTACGGCGATTCCGCCAAGGCCGAGACGCTGCGCAAGATGGTGCTGGCGATGAGCCGCGACATCCGCGTGCTCGTCATCAAGCTGGCCGACCGGCTGCACAACATGCGCACCATCGGCTACCTGCGCCAGGACAAACAGGCGCGCATCGCCAAGGACACCCTGGAGATCTTCGCGCCGCTGGCCCACCGCCTCGGCATGAACGCCATCAAGTGGGAGCTGGAGGACCTCTCCTTTTCCGTGCTGCACCCGAAGATCTACGACGAGATCGTCCGGCTCGTCGCCGCCCGCGCGCCGATGCGCGAGGAGTACCTGCGGAAGGTGATCGAGCAGGTCCGCGACGACCTCGCCGAGGCCAAGATCAAGGCCGTCGTGTACGGCCGCCCGAAGCACTACTACTCGATCTACCAGAAGATGGTCGTCCGCGGGCGCGACTTCTTCGACATCTACGACCTGGTCGGGCTGCGGATTCTGGTCGAGAACCAGCGGGACTGCTACGGCGTCCTGGGCATCCTGCACGCGCGATGGAACCCCCTGCCGGGGAGGTTCAAGGACTACATCGCGATGCCCAAGTTCAACCTGTACCAGTCGCTGCACACCACGGTGCTGGGGCCGGAGGGCAAGCCGGTCGAGCTCCAGATCCGTACCCACGAGATGCACCGGCAGGCCGAGTACGGCGTCGCCGCGCACTGGAAGTACAAGGAGGGCAAGGGCACCGGCGGCAACGACCTGGCCTGGGTGCACCAGATCAGCGAGTGGCAGCGGGAGACGGAGGACCCGGGCGAGTTCCTGGACACGCTGCGTTTCGAGATCACCACCGACGAGGTCTTCGTCTTCACGCCCAAGGGCGACGTGACCAGCCTGCCGGCGGGCGCGACCCCCGTGGACTTCGCCTACACCGTGCACACCGAGGTCGGTCACCACTGCATCGGCGCCCGGGTCAACGGGCGGCTGGTGCCGCTGGACTCGACGCTCAGCAACGGCGACTCGGTTGAGGTGCTCACGTCCAAGGCACCCTCGGCCGGCCCCAGCCGGGACTGGCTCAACTTCGTCAAGACGCCGCGCGCCCGCACCAAGATTCGGCAGTACTTCATGCGCGAGCGCCGAGAGGAGTCGATCGAGCAGGGCAAGGAGGCGCTGGCCAAGCAGCTGCGCCGCTCCGGCGTGGCCGTGCATCGCCTGCTGACGGTCGAGCACCTGACCTCGATCGCCGCCCACTTCCGGCTGAACGACGTCAACGGACTCTACGCGGCCGTGGGGGAGAACGCCGTCAGCGCTCAGGCCGTCATCCAGCGGCTCATCGCCACCGAGGGCGGGGTGGAGGAAGCCGCCGAGGCGAGCTCGGAGGACCACCCCGAGATCACGGGACGCCGGCGGCGCCCCACGCGCGGCGGCGGCGACGTCGGGGTGGAGGTTCAGGGGCACACCGACCTCTACGTGAAGCTGGCCAAGTGCTGCACGCCGGTGCCCGGCGACGACATCCTCGGGTTCGTGACCCGCGAGGACGGGGTCTCGGTCCACCGCACCGACTGCACGAACGCCGCGAGCCTCCGGGGGAAGCCGGATCGGTTGATCGAGGTCTCGTGGGCCCCGACCGGCACCGGCGGCCCGGGGAACTTCCTGGTGGCGCTGCAGCTGGAGGGTCTGGATCGGACCGGGCTGCTGTCGGACGTGAGCCGCGTCATGACCGAACACCGGTCGAACATCGTGTCGATGTCGGCGACGACCGCCAAGGACCGGGTGTTCCGGATGCGGCTCAGCTTCGAGACCCCGGACCCCACCCACCTGGACAGCCTGACCAACGCACTCAAGCGAATCCCGGGCGTCTACGACGCCCATCGGATCAAGCAGTAGGCCGACCGGCCTTCGTCAGCGGGTGAAGTCGGCCAGCGTGGCGTTGGCCTGGTCCAGCCAGGTCTGGTACGTGGCGATGGACTCCCTGGCCTTGGCTGCGGCCTTGGCGTCGCCGCGGGCCTCGGCCTTGCCCGCCTTCTCGCTCAGCTTCGCGATCTCGTTGCTCAGCATCGCGACCGTCTCCTCGGCCCGGGCCCGCGCCTCCGGATCGGTGCGCTTCCACTCGTCCTCCTCGGCGCGGCGGACGGCCTGCTCGAGCGTGCGGACGCGGTTGTCGAGCGTGCGGATCGAGTCGCGGGGGACCTTGCCCAGCGCGTTGAAGCGGTCCAGGAACGTGCGGAAGGCCGCGCGGGCGGCCTGAAGATCGCCGATCGGCAGGATGTCGGCCTCGGCGGCGTCCAACAGGGCGACCTTGGCGTCCAGGTTGCCCTTGAACTCGGCGTCCTGCTCGCTCAGCGTGGCCTGGCGGGCGTTGAAGAACTGATCCTGCAGGCCGCGGAACTCGGCCCACAGCGCGTCGTCGACCTCGCGGGGGGCTGAACCGGCCGCCTTCCAGCGGGTCATCAGGTCGCGGAAGTAGCCGCTGGTGGCGCCCCATTCGGTCGAGTTCACCAGGTCGCGGGCCTCGGCGATGATCGACTCCTTGGCCTGGCGGGCGGTGTCGCGCTTGGCCGCCTGCTCGGCGAACTGCGACTTGCGGCGCCGCGTGTAGGTGGTCCGGGCCGTCGAGAAGCGGTGCCACAGGGCGTCGTCGGTGGCCCGGTCGATGCGCGGCAGCGCCTTCCACTCCTCCAGCAGCGCGCGGAAGCGGTTGACGCCGCCCCGCCAGTCGGTGCCCTCGGCCAGGGTCTCCGCCTCGGCGACCATCGCCTCCTTGGTGGCGCGGGTGGCCTCCGCCTGCTTGGCGCGCTCGGCCCGCTTGGCCTCCGACTGCTCGGTGAGCACGGGGGAGAGGGCCTCCAGGCGCGCCGCCAGCGACTCCAGGTCGCCAACCGCGTTGGCGCCCACGACGGCCTTCTTCACCGTCGCGATGCTGTGGCGGGCCTCGTCCGGGGAGAGGGCGCCTGACTTCACGCGGGTCTCGAGCAGGCCCACCTCCACCTGAAGGGCCTCGAAGCGGCGTACGTAGAACGCCATGGCTTCGTCCGCGGTGGCATCGGGAATCTGACCAACGCTGCGCTCGCCGTCGGCCGTGCGCACGTAGACCGTGCCATCAGCGTCAACGCGACCGTAGGCGTCCGGCCCTGTCGTGGAAGTCATGGGGAACATCTTGCCCCATCGTCACGCCTTTGTGCGTCAGGTCATCGGACCTGCGGACGGTGGGGCCGCGATTGCGGGCCGCTAGGGTGTCGGTGTGTTTCTGGCGTCATTCCCCGCGGGCCCCTGGCAGGCGAACTGCTATCTGGTCGCGACCCGGGCTGGGGGAGAGTGCCTGATCGTCGATCCCGGGATGCAGGCCGTCGACGGTGTGACCAACCTGGTCGACAAGCACGCGCTGCAGCCCACGGGAATCCTGCTCACTCACGGGCACTTCGACCATGTCGCCTCGGCCTCGGCGCTCGCGGACGCGTACGGGGTGCAGTGCTGGATCCATTCGGACGACCGCGTCCTGCTGAGCGACCCGGCCCAGGGGCTCAGCCCGGAGCTGGCCTCGATGGTGGCACCCCTGGTGGCCGCCACGTCCTGGACGGAGCCGACGAACCTCCGGCTGCTGGCCGACGGGGACGTCGTCGAGGCGGCCGGCCTCTCGGTGTCCGTCACCCACGCCCCGGGTCATCGTCCCGGCTGCGTGATGTTCGGCCTCGACTACCCGGGGCACGCCGAGATCGACCGGCTCGTGTTCTCGGGCGACGTCCTGTTCGCTGGCTCCATCGGCCGCACCGACTTGCCCGGGGGCGACGCCGAGGCGATGAACGAGACCCTGCGCCGTCGGGTGCTGACCTTGCCGCCGACGGCCGCGATCCTGCCGGGGCACGGGCCCCAATCGGTGATGGCCCGCGAGTTGGCGACCAACCCCTACCTGCAAGACGACTACCTGAGGACGCGATGAGCCGACCCAAGCCCCTGTCGGGCTTTCCCGAGTTCCTGCCCGCCGGGAGGATCGTCGAGCAGCGCGTGCTCGACCTGCTGCTCGAAACCTTCGAGCTGCACGGCTTCGCGTCGGTCGAGACCCGAGCCGTGGAGACCATGGACGCCCTCACCCGCAAGGGCGAGATCACCAAGGAGGTCTACGTCGTCCGGCGGCTGCACGCCGCGGAGGGCGAGACCGGCGACGATCTCGGCCTGCACTTTGACCTCACCGTCCCGTTCGCGCGCTACGTGCTGGAGAACTCGGGCCACCTGGCGTTCCCGTTCCGGCGCTACCAGATCCAGAAGGTGTGGCGCGGCGAGCGTCCCCAGGAGGGTCGCTATCGGGAGTTCGTCCAGGCCGACATCGACATCGTCGGCGAGAACACATTGGCCGACCACCACGACGTCGAGGTCGCCCTGGTCATGCTCGAGGCGCTCGAGCGGCTTCGCTGGGAGGTGGGCATCCCCTCGGCGACGATCCACGTGAACAACCGCAAGCTCGCCGAAGGGTTCTACCGTGGGCTGGGCGTCGAGGACCACCTGGCGGTGCTTCAGCGCGTCGACAAGCTGGACAAGATCGGGGCGACCGCGGTCGCGGCGCTGCTGACCGACGAGCTGGGGCTCTCGGCGGAGGCGGCGGGCAAGTGCCTGGCGCTGGCCGAGATCTGCGCCGCCGACGACAGCTTCGTCGGCCGGGTGCGGGCCCTGGGCGTCGAGCATCCCCTGCTGGACGAGGGGTTGGAGGCGCTGGCGGCCGTCGTCCGCGCGGCCCAGGCAAGCGTGCCGGGCCGGATCGTGGCCGACCTGAAGATCGCCCGCGGCCTGGACTACTACACCGGCACGGTGTACGAGACCGAGCTGGAGGGCTACGGCAAGCTCGGCTCGATCTGCTCGGGGGGCCGCTACGACTCGCTGGCCAGCGACGGCCGCACCACCTACCCGGGGGTCGGCATCTCGGTCGGGGTGACCCGGATCCTCGCCGTCCTGATCGGCCGGGGCAAGCTCGTCGCCTCGCGCTCGGTGCCCACATGCGTGCTGGTCGCCGTCGACACCGAGGAGACCCGCGCCGAGGCCATGGCGGTCGCCGCCCGGCTGCGCGCCCGCGGCATCCCCACCGAGGTCGCCCCGAAGGCCGACCGGTTCGGCAAGCAGATCCGGTACGCGGACCGTCGGGGCATTCCCTTCGTGTGGTTCTCCTCCGGGGAGGTCAAGGACATCCGGTCCGGGGATCAATCTCCGGCCGATCCGGACGCCTGGCTGCCTCCCGCGGAGGACCTGCGGCCCGCGGTCACCTCGCGCTGAGGTTTGCTGCTGCGGGCGGTGCTGCGGTGTTCCTGCCTAACAAGTGGGAGCGCGCCGGGCGGCTGATACCGCGCCCTGCGGGCAGAATGGTCCGATCATGCGCGACCTGGACCAGCTCCCGAAGGCGCACCTGCACCTGCACTTCACCGGATCCATGGACGTGGCGACGCTGCGTGAGCTCTCGCTGGCGGCCCGGCTGGACCTCCCCGACGAGCTGTTGGATGCGTTGGCCCTCGACGTCCCCCCGGGCGACCGGGGGTGGTTCCGATTTCAGCGGCTGTACGAGGCGGCCCGGCGCGCGGTGACCTCGGAGGCCGCGATGCGGACGGTGCTGCGGCGGGCCGTCGAGCATGACGCCGCCGAAGGCGTCCGGCGGCTGGAGCTTCAGGTGGACCCGAGCGGGTACGTCGAGGCCGTGGGCAGCCTGGAGGCCGCCCTGGAGATCGTCCTGGACGAAGCGAGGTGCGCGGGGGCGGACGCGGGCGTCCAGGTCGCCATCGTCGTGGCCGCCTCGCGCCGACGCCATCCCCTCGACGCCCGCGCGTTGGCCCGGTTGGCCGCCCGGCACGCCGGCGACGGACCCGGCGAGGTCATCGCCTTCGGGCTGTCCAACGACGAGCGCGCCGGGGACACCGCCGACTGGGAGGCGGCCTTCCGGATCGCCCGCCGGGCGGGGCTGGCCGGTGTGCCGCATGCGGGGGAGCTGCGCGGGCCCGATCACGTCCGGGAGGTGCTGCGCCACCTGCAGCCGACCCGCCTTGGTCACGGCGTCCGCGCCGCGGAGGACCCCCGCCTGCTGGGGGAACTGGCCGCCGGGGGGATCGCCGTCGAGGTTTGCCCCACCTCGAACGTGCACATGGGCATCTTCGAGGACGTCTCCGCGGTGCCGATCCGGGCGTTCCGGGCCGCCGGGGTCGACGTGGCGCTGAGCGCCGACGACCCGCTGCTGTTCCTGTCGCGGCTCACCGACCAGTACGCAGCCGCCCGCGAGCGCCTGGAATTCTCCGACGACGAGCTGGCCGACCTGGCCCGCAGCTCGATCACCGCCTCGCTGGCCGGCCCGTCCGACAAGGCGCGTTGGCTGGGCGAAGTGGACGGCTGGCTGGCGACCCCGCCAGGCGGGGCGGCCGAGACGATGGCCTAGAATCGTCGCCAACGCGCCGCACCGTCTATGCGGGGCAAAGAAAGGAACACCGTCATGTTGCGAACCCACGAGGCGGGCAGCCTCCGCGCCGAGAACGAAGGTCAGGTCGTCACCCTGGCGGGCTGGGTGGCCCGGCGCCGCGATCACGGCGGTGTCGCCTTCCTCGATCTGCGGGACGCCTCCGGGCTGGTGCAGGTGGTCGTCCGGGACGAGATCCTGGCCGCGTCCGGGGCCCACGAGCTCCGCAACGAGTACTGCATTCGGGTCGAGGGCGTCGTCGAGCGCCGCCCCGAGGGCAACGCCAACCCCGACCTGCCCACCGGTGACATCGAGGTGGCGATCAAGCAGCTGGAGGTGCTGAACCCCGCCGCGCCGCTGCCGTTCCAGATCGACGAGCGCACCACCATCGGCGAGGAGGCGCGGCTGAAGTACCGCTACCTCGACCTGCGCCGACCGCGGCAGCATCAGGCGCTGGTGCTGCGCAGCCAGGTGAGCAAGGAGGCCCGCGACGTCCTGGCCGCGCACAGCTTCGTCGAGATCGAGACCCCGACGCTGACCCGC
>CAZBMH010000044.1:0-18395 GCA_964492685.1 uncultured Micropruina sp. | reverse complement strand
TCCTTTCGGACACACGGACCTGAACCGTGCGCGTCTGCCATTCCGCCACTCGCGCATGACCCCGAAGAGCCAGCCCGAAGAGGCTAGCACAAGCCTCCCGCCGTCACGGAATCGGGCGCTGCCGCCCCCGCGGAGCGCTCCGGCGGGGCCCGGGGCGCGGTCCCCCGTCCGGGTACTCGCCTTGTGGGCGTGGCTACTCTGGGGGTTCGCCCGCCGATAGGCTGCACAGGGATTCGTCCGCCCAGAAGGAGGTGCTGGCATGGGAGTCTTCGACCGCGTCGAGAAGAAGCTCGAGGGTGCGGTGAGCGGCGTCTTCGCCCGTGCCTTCAAGGGCGACGTCCAGCCCGTCGAAATCACCGCGCGCCTACAGCGCGAGCTCGACACCGAGGCCAAGCTGCTCTCCCGCGAGCGCAAACTCGTCCCCAACGAATTCACCATCGGTCTGTCGCAGCACGACTACGACCGGCTCACCCCCTACTCCAAGACGCTGAACTCCGAGATCGCCCCGCAGCTGCAGGAGTACGCCGCGGCCAAGGGGTACATCTTCAACGGCCCGGTCGTCATCCACTACGACCTGGACGCGTCCCTGCCGGTCGGCCGATTCACGGTCGCGAGCCAGGCCGTCGCCGGCGTGGACGGGGCCGAGCCGCCCACGCCCACCATGATCCGGCGCGTCACCCCGATGCTGGAGGTGAACGGCATCCGGCACCCGCTGACGCCCCCCGGGGTCACCATCGGCCGCGGCACCGACGCCGACCTGCGGATCAACGACCCGGGCATCTCCCGGCGCCACGCCATGCTGAACGTCGCCGACGACGGCACGCTGAGCATCACCGACCTGGGCTCGACCAACGGCATCGTCATCAACGGCCAGCGGGTGCGAGAGGCGGCGTTGAGCATCGGGAGCCGGATCGAGATCGGCTCCACCCGCATGTCGATCACCTCGACCGCCGCCGATGTCTGAGCTCGTCGTTCTCGCGCTCAAGCTGCTGTTCCTGGCGCTGCTGTGGCTGTTCGTGCTGTTCGCGGGCAACGTGATCCGCACCGACCTGTTCGGCCGCAAGCTCGCCACCGATGAATACGGCGAGCTGCAGCCGGCCGCGGAACTCCGCAAGGTGACCAAGGAGCGCCGGCGCGGCAACCGCTCGCTGCCCTCGGCGCTGGCCATCACCCACGGCAACCAGGCCGGCCTGACCGTGCAGCTCAACGAGGGCATCACCATCGGCCGCGCCGCCGACTGCCAGCTGATCCTCGAGGACGACTACGTCTCCACCCGGCACGCCCGCATCACCCGCACCGACGGCGGCTACGTGGTCGAGGACCTGGGCTCCACCAACGGCACCTACGTGAACAACGAGCGGATCGGCGCCCCGACGCCCTTCGGCCTCACCGACACGATGCGGATCGGGCGCACCCTGATGGCGGTGCAGCGCTGATGCCGAAGGCCTTCCGCACCCTGGCCCACTCCGAGATCGGGCTGGTCCGCAAGAACAACCAGGACTCGGGCTACGTGTCGGCCACCATGCTCATGGTCGCGGACGGCATGGGCGGCGCCGCCGCCGGCGACCTGGCCTCCGCGGTGGCCATCAAGGAGCTGGAGGCCACCGACGGCGACTTCACCGGCAAGGACATGCTGGAGGTCGTCGCGGGGGCGCTCGCCCGGGCCAACGACAAGATCGCCGACCTGGTCGAGGCCGACCCCGCCGTCAGCGGCATGGGCACCACCGTCTGCGGCATCCTCTTCGACGGCGAGAGCGCCGCGCTGGCCAACATCGGCGACAGCCGCGGCTACCTCGTCCGCGACGGCGTGATGCGGCGGATCACCCGGGACCACTCCTGGGTGCAGACGCTCGTGGACGAGGGCCGCATCACCGAGGCGGAGGCGCTGGTTCACCCGCACCGGTCGCTGATCCTGCGGGTGCTCAACGGCCACTCCACCAACTCCCCGGACCTGGACACCCTCGACGTCGAGGTGGGCGACCGGCTGCTGCTCTGCTCCGACGGTCTCTGCGGCCTGGTGACCGACGCCGCGATCGAGGAGGTCGTCCTCGGTGCCGATCCCGCGGTCGCGATGGAGCAACTCATCCGGATGGCCCACGCGGCCGGCGGGTACGACAACATCACCATCATCCTGGCCGACGTGGTGGACGGCGAACCCGGCGACGAGCACCTGGTGCTGGGGGCGGCGGCCGAGCTGGACCTCGCCGCCCGGGCCGAGGACACCGCGGTGATCGGGACCATCGACGTCACCCCGCGGCCCGATCCCGACCGGGCGTCCAAGGCGGAGCGGCTGCGTTACGCCCCGACCGACCGCGGTCGCGCCGGCGCCTGGACGAAGGGCGTCCTGAGCGTCCTGGTGCCGCTGCTGCTCGTGGGGGGCGGCGGCTACGGCTGGTACACCTACCTGCAGAGCAAGGTGTACGTCGGGGCTTCCGGCGAACAGGTGGCGATCTTTCGAGGCGACCCCAGCACTGTGGCGGGGATCGAGCTCCACTCGGTGCTGACTCCCGCGGACATCCTCGTGGCCGATCTCCCCCGTCGCTACCAGGACGAGGTCCGCGCCGGCATCCCGAGCCCCGACTACGCCGCCGCCGAGAACACCGTGGCCGAGCTGCGGACGTTCGCCGAGGAGTGCATCGCGTTGCGCGCCCAGGTGACCGCGACCCCGTCGGCCGCACCGTCCGCCTCAGCCACGCCGAGCAACAAGGCCACGGGCTCCCCCCGTCCATCCGCCTCGCCCTCCGCGTCGCCGTCCCCCTCCCCCTCCGCCAGCCCGACCCCGACGGAGCTCGGAGACTGCTGATGGGCGAGGTCGTGGTCTACCGGAAACGGCGGGGCGTCGAACTGGTCATGCTGCTGCTGGCCATGGCGATCGCCGTGGCCGGCTACCTGCTGACCGACCTCAACAGCACTGGAGAGCTGCCCGACGGCTGGGCCTGGGGGGCGGCCGCCTACGTGGCCATCGGCCTCGGCGCCCACCTGCTGATCCGGTGGCGGCTGCCCTACGCCGACCCGCTGCTCCTGCCGCTGGTCTACCTGCTCAACGGCCTCGGGCTGGCCATGATCCACCGGCTCGACCTGGGCACGACGCCGGTGATGCACTCGGCCGAGCTGCAGCTGACGTGGACGGCGATCGCCGTCGCCGTCTTCGGCGCGGTCGTGATCCTGCTGCGCGACCATCGGCGGCTGCAGCGGTTCCCGTACCTGATGTTCCTGGCGGGCATCGCCATCGTCATGTCGCCGATCGTCCCCGGCCTGGGGCTGGAGAAGCACGGCGCCCGGATCTGGATCCATCTCGGCCCCTACAGCTTCCAGCCCGCGGAACTGGCCAAGATCGTCCTGTCCATCGCGTTCGCCGCCTACCTGGTGGAGAAGAAGGAGGTGCTGGCGCTGGCCGGCGCCCGGGTGGCCGGCATCGACCTGCCCCGCCCGCGCGATCTGGGGCCGATCCTACTGATGTGGCTGGCGAGCCTCGCCGTCCTGATCTTCCAGAAGGACCTCGGCACCACCCTGCTGTTCTTCGGCCTGTTCGTGATGATGCTCTACGTCGCCACCGAACGCCCCAGCTGGGCGCTGCTGGGGACGGTGCTGTTCCTTGGTGGCGCGGCGCTGGGCTACCGCTTCTTCGGTCACGTCCGGGTGCGCGTCGAGGCGTGGCTAAACCCGTTCGGCGACCTCGACCAGAACTACCAGATCATCCAGGCCCAGTTCGGCTTCGCCTGGGGCGGCCTGTTCGGCACCGGCTGGGGGCTCGGACGACCCAACCTGACGCCGCTGGCCAAGAACGACTTCATCGCCGCCGCGCTCGGCGAGGAGCTCGGCGTCACCGGGCTGATGGCGATCATCATGATCTACACGCTGATCGTCGCCCGCGGCCTGCGCGCCGCCCTCGCCGCCCGGGAGCCGTTCGGCAAGCTGCTCGCCGCCGGCCTGTCGTTCGTCTTCGCGATCCAGGTGTTCGCGATCATCGGCGGCGTCACCCGGCTGCTGCCGCTCACCGGGCTCACCACGCCCTTCCTGTCCCAGGGCGGCTCGTCCCTGATCGCGAACTGGATGATGCTGGCCGTGCTGCTGACGATCACCCATCAGGTGCGCCAGCCGGTCAACCAGCTGCCCGCCGCGCCCGTCACGTCGTTGGCCCACGACACCACCCAGGTGATCGCCTATCCCTCCCGGACGGCGTCCGCCACCCCCGACTCCCCCTCGTCGGTGGACGCGGCTCAGCCGATGCCGGACGACGCAGCCGAACTCGGACGACCGGTGGTCGCCGCCAACGACGAGCCGACCCAGGCGGTCATCGCCGCCGCCAACGACCGAACCCAGGCGGTCATCGCCACGCCCAACGACCGCACCCAGGCGGTGGCCGCCGTCACGGACGACCCGACCCGTCCCGGGGTCGCCGCCCACGACGAGCCGACGCAGGCGGTGCCGCGACCGGCGTCCCCGGTGGGCGACCACGCGTTCACCATCGGCCCGGACGCCACCACCGCGCCCCCGGACGAGGACGACACCAATCCCCGGGGGGCCCGGCCATGAACCATCCGATCCGCCGGGTCGCCGCCCTCACCCTGGCGCTGACCCTCGCCCTGCTGGTGAACATCAGCGTCGCCTACCTCACCCGGACGGAGTCGCTGAACGCCCGCAGCAACAACCGCCGGGTCACCGACGACGCGTTCGCCCAGGACCGGGGCGCGATCCTCGTGGGCAACACCGCCGTGGCCGACACCAAGGCGGTCAAGGACCGCTACAAATTCCAGCGCATCTACCAGGGGTCGCTGTACGCGCCCGTCACCGGCTACTACTCCTATCTATGGGGCGCCACCGGGCTGGAGCAGACCTACGGCCCCCAACTGTCCGGGCGCGACGACACCCAGCTCCTCAACCGGCTGATCAGCCTCGCCACCGGCACCAAGCCCGCCGGGGCCAGCGTCCAGACCACCATCGACGCCCGCGCCCAGCGCGCCGCCGCAGAGGCCTTGGGCAACCTGAAGGGCGCCGTGGTCGCCCTGGACCCGAAGACCGGTGCCGTGAAGGCCCTGGTCACCTCGCCGACGTTCGACGCCGCGAAGCTCGCCAGCCACGACCTGACGGCCGCGCAGGCGTACAAGCAGCGACTGGAGAAGGACAGCGGCAAGCCGCTCAGCAACCGGGCCACCCGCGAGATCTACCCGCCGGGATCGACGTTCAAGGTGATCGACACCGCGGCGCTGCTGGAGGCCGGCTACGAGCCCGACACCCTTGTGGACGCCAGCGCGATCAAGCTGCCCGGGACGGGCGTCACCATCTCCGGCAACTGCGGCGGCGGCCAGATCACGCTCACCCGCGCGCTCACCTCGTCCTGCAACCCCGCGTTCGCGCGGCTCGGCATGGAGCTCGGCGATGAGGCGCTGCGCGAGCAGGCCCGCAAATTCGGCTTCGGCCTGCAGCTGCTGCCAGACCTGGGCACCAGCGCCGTCAGCAAGTTCCCCGCCGACCCGGATCGTCCGCAGACCGCGATGAGCGCCATCGGCGAGTTCGAAGTGGCCGCCACCCCGCTGCAGATGGCGATGGTCGCCGCCGCCGTCGCCAACGACGGTGTCGTGATGGCCCCCTACCTGGTCGAGAACGTGCGCGGGGCCGACCTGCAGGTGCTCAGCCAGACCCGGCCGCAGCAGCTGTCGGTGGCGCTCAGCGCCGGCAACGCCGCCAAGCTGAAGCAGATGATGGTCGAGGTCGTGACCTCCGGCACCGGCACCGCCGCCCAGATCGCGGGCGTCGAGGTCGGCGGCAAGACCGGCACGGCCCACTCCGACAACGTGCGCGCCCCCTACGCCTGGTTCATCTCGTTCGCCGACGACCCCAGCATCGCCGTGTGCGTCTTCGTCCAGGACGCGGAGATGCCGACCACCGACATCGCCGGCGGCCGGGTTGCGGCGCCCATCGCTCGAGCCGTGATCGAGGCTCTGCGATGACCCCATTACCCGCCTACCCCCGCCGTCGGTCACAATGGACGACGGTTCCCGACCTGGAAGGGATGTTCCCATGACCGACGCTCCGAGGCTGCTCGGGGGTCGCTACGAGCTCGGCGCACCCCTGGGTCGAGGCGGCATGGCCCAGGTGTTCCGGGCGCGGGACACCCGCCTGGGGCGCGACGTCGCCGTGAAGCAACTGCGGATCGACCTGGCCGGCGACCCCACCTTCCAGGCGCGCTTCCGGCGCGAGGCCCAGGCCTCCGCGGGGCTGAACCACCCCAACATCGTCGCCGTCTACGACACCGGCGAGGAGCCCGACCCGACGACCGGCATCGCACGGCCCTACATCGTGATGGAGCTGGTCGAGGGGCACACGCTGCGCGAGGTGCTGCGCGACGGCCGCAAGATCCTGCCGCAGCGGGCCCTCGAGTTCACCCAGGGTGTCCTCGAGGCGCTCACCTCCAGCCACAAGATGGGCATCGTTCACCGCGACATCAAGCCCGCCAACGTCATGCTGACCCCCAACGGCACCGTGAAGGTCATGGACTTCGGCATCGCCCGCGCCGTCGCCGACACCTCCGCCACCATGACGCAGACCGCCGCGGTCATCGGCACCGCGCAATACCTCTCCCCGGAGCAGGCCCGGGGCGAGACCGTGGACGCCCGCTCCGACATCTACTCGGCCGGCTGCCTGATGTACGAGTTGCTGATCGGACGCCCGCCGTTCCAGGGCGACTCGCCGGTGTCGGTGGCCTACCAGCACGTCCGCGAGAACCCGGTCCCGCCCAGCCAGCTCGATCCGCTGATCACCCCCGGCATGGACGCCATCGTCCTCAAGGCGCTGGCCAAGGATCCGGCCCACCGCTACCAGACCGCGGCCGCCATGCGGGCCGACATCGGACGGCTGTTGGCCGGCCAGCCGGTCACCGCCGCGCTCGCCGCCGCCGCGATCCCTGCGTCCGCCGCGGCCGCCCCGACCATGTCGATCCCCCTGCCCCCGGGCTCGGCGGGCGCCACCCAGGTGATGCAGTCCGACCCGCCGACCATGGGCGGCGTCGCCACCCGGGCGATCGCGCCGCCCCCGAAGAAGCGCACCGGGCTGGTGTGGGGGTTGCTGGCGTTCCTGCTCGTCGTGGCCGTCGGCGTGGGCGCCTTCTTCCGGTTCTACCCGGACGCGACCAGCCAGCTCATCGCGGTGCCCGTCGTCCTGGACCAGCGGCCCGACGTGGCCACGCAGAACCTCACCGACGCCAAGCTGTTGGTGATCCTGGAGGAGATCGTCGGCCCCGACGACATCACCGTGGGCCGCGTGGTCAAACAGAATCCGGTCGGCGGCGTCAAGGTCGCGATCGGCAGCCCCGTGACCATCCAGGTGAACGTGGGGCCGAAGAAGTCCATCATCCCCACCACGCTGGTCGGGAAGTCAGTGGAGGACGCGAAGAAGGCGCTCGGAGCCCTCGGCTTCACCACGATCAGCACCGAGGAGGATCCGACCTCCACGGCCAAGGCCAACCAGGTCACCGACGTCAACCCGGCCCCGGGGGCCGAGGTGCCGCTGGACACCCCGATCGTCCTGACGTTCTCGCCGGGCACCGGGGAGGTGCCGAACTTCTACAACTACACCAAGGCCGGCGCCCAGGCCCTGGCCGACCGCACCGGTTGGACCGTCATCTTCACGGAAGAGGAGACCGACCAGCTGCAGCCGGGCCGGGTCTTCGATCAGACCCCCGGGCCGGGCGAGGTGGTGAAGCGGACGACCAAGATCACCCTCGTGGTGGCCAAGGCGGTCGTCCCGCCGCCGAGCGAGTCGCCGACCCCCACCATCAGCACCACGCCGTAGCGCTCCGGCGCGCGGACGGGCTCAGCGCACCGACATCAGGGGCGTCAGCCCCGCGGCACGCTCGGGGGCGTCGGCGTCGCCGCACGTCGCCAGCCAGTTGGCGAGCAGCTGGTAGCCGCCCTCGGTCAGCACCGACTCGGGGTGGAACTGCACCGACTCGACGGCGAACTCGCGGTGCTTGACGGCCATGATGACGCCGGACTCCGTCCAGGCCGTCACCTCCAGGACGTCGGGCACCGTCGCCGGGTCGAGCGCGAGCGAGTGGTAGCGGGTGGTCACCAGCGGGCTGGGGAGCCCGGCGAACACCCCCGCGCCGTCGTGGAACGTCTGCGACGTCTTGCCGTGCAGCAGCTCGGGCGCCCGATCCACCACGCCCCCGTAGGCGACGGCGATCGACTGCAGCCCCAGGCACACCCCGAAAATCGGCACCCGGCCGCCGTGGCTCTTGACCACGTCGATGCACACCCCGGCCGCCTCGGGCGTCCCGGGACCGGGCGAGAGCATGATGCCGTCGTAGCCCTCGGCCCACGCCGGATCGGCGAACCGCGGATCGTCGTTGCGCCACACCTCGACCTCGGCACCCAGCTGGGCCAGGTACTGGACGATGTTGTAGACGAACGAGTCGTAGTTGTCGATCACGAGGATGCGAGCCATGCGGGCTATTGTGCCCCGCCGGGGCCGGTGCTCGTCGAGCGCGCCCCGCGGCTGGACGATCAGCCCGCCCGGGTGGCCGTCAGCTCGGTGCTGCCCTTGAACTCCGGCAGCGTCACCGCCGCGAGCCGCTCCTGGGCGTAGCCGAGGCCATAGGCCCGGACGTACTGCTGATAGACCTTCAGCGGCGGGGACGAGACCAGGGCCGCCTCCAGCTCGTCCGCTCCCCCGATGGCCACGATCACGTACGGCGGGGCGTAGGGGACGCCGTGGACGACGACGGTGTTGCCGACGCACTTGATGCCGGTGCGGGAGGTCACCCGCTGCCCCTGGATGGTCATCGCCTCGGCGCCGCCGGACCACAGCGCGTTCACCACCGCCTGGATGTCCTGCTGGTGGACGATCAGCAGCTCCTCGTCGACCCCGGCCGGCTGGACGTCGAGCGGCGCGTCGCGCAGCGTGACCGCCACGCCCGGGCCGGTGACCGCCGTCAACTGGGCGGCCGCGGCGGCGGTGGCCAACGCCGCGGGGTCCACCGGGCTCCCCGGGTCCGCCTTCGCCGCGGCGTCGACGTCCGCCTGGAGGGCCGCCACCTGTTCGGCGAGCGCGGCGTTCCGCTTGGCCTCGGACTGCACCAACCCGGCCAGGTCGGTGTTGCGCGTGGGCCGCAGATCGGAGCCCTGGGAGTTCAGCGCCCCGGTGACGATCATGAACCCCGCGAAGGCGCAGACCGCCGTGCTGAGCACCCGGGCGCTGACGCTGGTCACGGTGAGGCGCTTGCCGGCCAGCCGCAACCGGGCGTAGGCACGCATCAGCCGGGGCTTCACCCGCCCACCCTACGCCGGGCCCGATGCGACCGCTCGGGGCGCGGGCCGTTATTCTGGGCGCTACAGATCGCCACACGAGGAGACAGCCGGTGCCCGAGTCCAAGGTTCGCAAGGTTGCCGCGGAGAAGAAGAAGCAGGCGAAGTTCGACGCCGCGCAGGAGAAGCGCGCCGACAAGCAGCGTCACGTCGCCGCCCCCGGAAGCCGCCGCTGGGTGGCACCCACCTTCATCACCGTCGGGCTGTTCGGCGTGCTCTGGCTGGTCGTCTACTACATCGCCAGCCCCTACATCCCGTTCATGCTGCAGCTCGGCAACTGGAACATCGGCATCGGCATGGGCTGCATGGCGGCCGCGTTCGGCCTCGCCACCCTCTGGAAGTGACCCCGTCCTCGTGGACGTGACCCCCGCCCCGTGAGCCGGCTCGCGCTGCTGGCCGGGGTGTCGGGCTCGGGCAAGACCACGTTCGCCCGCACCCTGGAGGCGCGCGGCTTCGTCCGGCTGTCGATCGACGAAGTGGTGTGGGGGCGGGGCGGCGACTGGGCCGCCGAGGCACCCCGGGCCGAGGACGAACTCGTTGGCGTGCTGGTGGCCCACCTGACCGCCGGGCGCGACGTCGTCCTGGACTACCCGCTGTGCCAGCGGGCCGCCCGTGACCGCTATCGAGGGCTGGCCGCCGACCTCGGCGCCACCACCGAGCTGTTCTGGTTCGAGGCGCCCCGCGAGGTGCTGCACGCCCGGGTCGCGGCCCGCGCGTCCTCCCCCGGCCCGAACGCCTTCCCGGCCTCCCCCGAGCAGCTCGACCGCTACCTCGGCCACGCCCAGCCCCCCGAGGCGGACGAGCGCGCGGTGGTCAACCCGTCCTGACCGGCGGGCGGCGGCTCTACCCCAGCGCCAGCTGGCGCAACTGCCCGGACAGTCCCTCCGGGTGCAGCATGCACTCGTCATCGTCCGCCAGGGGACGCCACACGCAGGCCACCACCACGCCGTCGTCGTCGATGTGGCCGCCCTCCGGCGGGATGGGCAGCGGGTGAGCCAGCTCGGCGTGGTACACGAAGATCACCTCGTGCCCCCACATGCCGTGGAACTCGAAGATGTTCTCCACGACGGCCAGCAGCGACGGGGCCGGGATCTCCACCCCGACCTCCTCCTCGATCTCGCGCACCACCGCGTCGATGGCGTACTCGCCGAACTCGACGTGGCCCCCCAGCAGGCGATGGACGATCGCGCCGTCCCGCGGGTCGCGGCCGACGCACACCAGGTGGTGGGTGTGCTCGGGGTTGAACAGGACGCAATAGGCCTTGACCCTCACGAAGAGGCCGGCGTTGGCCTCCTGCTGCCGCCGCCGAGCCTCGTCGTAGTGAAGGTTCATCAGGCCAGCGGCTTCAACAGCGGGAACAGGATGGTCTCGCGGATGCCGGCGCCGGTGAACAGCATGATCGTCCGGTCGATCCCCAGGCCCATGCCACCCATCGGCGGGGCGCCGAACTCCAGCGCCGCGAGGAAGTCCTCGTCCAGCTGCATCGCCTCCAGATCGCCGGCGGCCGCCTTCAGCGACTGGGCGACGAGCCGCTCGCGCTGGATGACCGGGTCGATCAGCTCGGAGAAGCCGGTGCCGCGCTCCACGCCGCCGATGATCAGGTCCCAGGCCTCGACCAGGCGGGGGTCGTCGCGGTGGTTGCGGGCCAGCGGCTGCGCGATCGCCGGGTAGTCGCAGACGAAGGTGGGCTGGATCAGGGTGGGCTCGACGATCTCGGCGAACAGCTCCATGACCAGCTTCTGGTCGATCCAGGCGGGGTCGTACGGCACGTCGCGCGCGTCCGCGATGGCCCGCAACCGCTCCAACGCCGTGTCGGGGGTGATCTCCTCGCCGAGCGCCGCCGACAGCGCCGGGTAGACCTTCACCCACTCGTAGTCGCCGGTCAGGTGCACCTCGCCGGCGGGCGTCTGGACCGACTCCACGCCGAGCTCGGCGGCGGCGTTGACGATGAGGTCGCGCGTCATCGCCGCGATGGTGAACTGGTCACCCCACGACTGGTAGGCCTCCAGCATGGTGAACTCGGCCGAGTGCGAGGAGTCGAGGCCCTCGTTGCGGAAGATGCGTCCCAGCTCGTACACGCGGTCGGCGCCACCGACGATGGCCCGCTTCAGGTAGAGCTCCAGCGCGATCCGCAGGGTCATCGGGATGTCGAACGCGTTGAGGTGCGTCTTGAACGGACGGGCCGCCGCGCCGCCGTGGATCAGCTGCAGCACCGGCGTCTCGATCTCGATGTAGCCCTGGGCGTGCAGCGTCTCCCGGATCGAGCGGACGATCGCCGCGCGGGTGCGCACCATGTCGCGGGCCTCGGGGCGGACGACCAGGTCGGCGTAGCGCTGCCGCACCCGGGTCTCCTCGCCGAGGTCCTTATGCAGCGTCGGCATCGGGCGCAGCGCCTTGGACGCCAGCGTCCACTCGGTGCCGAGCACCGACAGCTCCCCGCGTCGGGACGAGATGACGCGGCCGGTCACCGACACGAAGTCGCCCAGGTCGACGTCGGCCTTCCAGTCGGCCAGCCGCTGTTCGCCCACCTCCGCCAGCGACAGCATCACCTGGAGGCGGGCGCCGTCGGCGGCCGGGGTGAAGCCGTCCTGAATGGTGGCAAAACAGAGCTTCCCGGTGTTGCGGATGAACACCACCCGGCCGGAGACGCTGACGACGTCCGCGGTCTCCTCGCCGGCCGTCAGCTGCCCCCACGCGTCGTGGACCTCGCGGGCCGAGTGCGTCCGGGGGACGTTGATCCGGTAGGGCTGGGTGCCGCCGTCCAGCAGCCGATCGCGCTTCTCGCGCCGGACCTGCTGCTGCTCGGAGAGGTCGGCGGGAACGTCGGGCTGTTCAGTCACCCGGGGATTCTATCGAGCCGGGCCCCGGTTCCCGACAGGCCAGGGGGCGAGGGGGGCGACCGAGGTGGGCTGGCCAGCGTCCGGGCCCGAGCCGGACACCGCCTCCTGCACAGAAATCGCACAGCGATTCCACAGAAACCGCCCTTTGGTAAGGAAAAACACCCCTCAACGGCCACAATTCGGGATCGACCCACCGTGCACCCAGCCCCGGCAATCGTCCGGTGTTACCCTCCCTCGAAGACTCGCCTGCACGCCATCGAAGGAGCCCCTATGACCCACCCGCTGTCCCGCTACTCACAGGTCACCCGCCGGGCGTTCCTCGGCGGAATGTCCGCGGCCGCGATCGCCGGAGTCGTCGGCTGCTCCAGCGGCACCACGACCAGCGCCACCGCCAGCGCGGCCGCCACCACGACCTCGGCCGCAACGTCCGCCGCGACCACGGCGGCCTCAGGGACCAGCCTCCCCGCCAGCGCCAAGGCCACCGTGTCGTGGACCTTCGCGGCGAGTTCCAGCGGCGGCCCGGCCAAGAACCCCTACATGGCGGTCTGGATCGAGGACGCCTCCGGGGCCTTCGTGAAGACGCTGGTGCTGTATCACAAGGCGTCGGGCGACAACTGGCTGAACACCCTGACCCGCTGGTACCAGGTCTCCGGGGGCACCGACACCACCACCTCGGGCACCGTCGCCGCCGGCTCCTTCACCACCACGTGGGACGGGATGAACGCCTCGGGCAGCCGGGTCGCCCAGGGCTCCTACTTCGTGTGCGTCGAGAGCGTCGTCGAACACGGCTCCGAGAGCCTGGTGCGCCAGGAGGTCACCTTCGGCAAAGCCGCCGCCACGACGAACCTCACTCCCGCCGGCGAGATCACCGCCGCCGCAGTCGCCTACACCGTCTGATGGACGAGCAGGCAACTCCCAGCCTCGACACCCCGGAGACGACCACCGAGGCCGCCCCGGGGGCCACCGAGCCGGTGGCCCCCCGCGGCGCCCAACCGGGCCCGCCAGCGCGTCCACGCCCGGCCGGATCCGCCCGCCCGGCCGGCGGTCGCCCGGCGGGTGGTCGTCCGGCGGCCGGGCGCGGCCGGGGTGGCAACCCGCTGAAGTCGACGCCGCGCCGCTCGAGCCAGCAGCGTTGGGCCCGCAAGCTGCACACCTGGATCTCCATGTTCGGGCTGATCCTGATGCTCTTCTTCGGCGCGACGGGCTTCGTCCTCAACCACAGCGACTGGTCCTGGGGCACCTCGCCGGTGACCACCAAGAACACCGGGACGCTGCCGGCGGCGTACCTGAACCCCGTCGACGTGGAGACGATCGCGACCTACCTACGCGGCCAGCAGTTCGTCTTCGGCGCCGTTACCTCGCAGAGCACCTCGGGCACGTCGCTGATGATCGCCACCACGGGGCCGGGAGCCACCTCGTCAGTCACCGTCGACACCTCGACGGGGGCGTTCACCGCGTCCAAGACGATGAACGGCTTCATCTGGTTCCTGACCGACCTGCACCGCGGCAACTCAGTCGGCACCGAGTGGGGCTGGGTCGTGGACGCCTCCGCGTGGGGGCTCATCCTGATCTCACTCACCGGGCTGGCGATCGGCCTGCTGAACCGGTCCCGGCACTGGTCGCGCGACATGCTGCTGGCCGGGAGTGGGCTCGCTGTGGCGGTCATCCTGCTGTTCCTGTCCGCGCCGCGGGGCTGAGGCCGGGCCACCCCGTCGCCCGCCGCACGGGGTGGCACCCCTGGGCCGCTCCGCCAGTCGGGGGGCGGCCTCACCAGGCCCGTGTGCGCTCGACGCGTCCCGGCAGGACGACCAGCGCGGCGACGTCCGGGAGCGACTCCAGAAGGGGGGCGGCCTCCTCCCAGGGCAGCACCCCGGCGACGGTGGCCAGGACGTCCGCCGTCATGGCGTCCGGGGCCCGGACGCTGGTGGACGGCCGACCCTGCACGGGCCAACCGGTCCGGGGATCCAGGACGTGGCCGTACCGGACGCCGGCGACGGTGAAGCCCCGATGCACCTCACCGCTGGTGGCCAGGGCGCCCTCGCGCAGCTCCACCACCTCGAGGGGGGCGCCGCCCACGGCCGCCGGATCCTCGATGCCGACCCGGATCGTGCGCGGCCCGCAATGGCGCAGGTCGCCGCCGGCGTTGACCAGCACGTCGGTCACCCCCGTCACCGCCAGGGCCACGGCGACCGCCCGATCCACGATGAAGCCCTTGGCGATGGCGTACAGGTCGACCCCGGAACAGTCGCCCACCCGGACGATCGCGTCCCCGTCCGCCCGGAACGGCAACTCAGCGAGCCCGGCGACCAGCGCGCCCAGCTCGTCAGCCGTGGGCGCCACGCCCTCGCGCTCGGCGCGCCGCCAGCGCTCGTACAGCGAGCCGACCGCCGGATGGAACGCCCCGCCGGAGAACCGCCACCAGCGCCCGGCCGCCGCCAGCACCTCGGCCAGCTCGGCCGACACCTCGACCGGCTCGCCGCGGCGCCACCGGGACAGCTCGCTGCCCGGTTCATGGATGGAGAAGATTTCCTGCAGCCGAACCATCTCGGCGACGGCCGCGTCCTCCGCCGTGGCGGCGAGTGCGAACGCCCGCTCGACGGTGTCCGCCGCGGCCTCCACCCGGATCTCGACGTTGGTCCCCAGCAGCGGGTGGTAGTGGCCGCGCGACTGGGCCGATACTGGCTTGCTCACGACGGGAGACTCAGCCCTTGGCGGATCGCGGCGTGCAGGACGTCGGCGTCGATGTCCGCCAGGCGCCGGAATGTGATGCAGGAGCCGGTGCTGCCGGCTGTGCCGTTCGTGGGGCCGCAGGTGCGCGAGAGGTAGGTCTTCCAGCCCTCGATCTGCGCGTCCGTCTCCATCCCGCCGACCCTAGCAACCGGCTGAGCCCCCAAGGATCGGGGGGAGCCCACCGACAGCAGGTGAGCTAGGCGATCACATGGACGGCCCCGAGCGCACTAGCTGGTCAGCCCGACCCCTCGCGTTGCGCGGCGCAGCATCGCGGCCGTGACGATCGGGTGGAAGAACTGGACGACACCCCAGTAGAACCGACCCCGCCAGCCGTGGAGTTTGACGACTGTCGTGGCTCGCAGCAGGCGCTGATTCACGTCCACGCCGACGGCGCACCAGAAGTCCAGGTGCCTCTCGCTGGCCATGATCAGGGCCTCGTCGCCCACCACCTCCTTCACCGCGAGCGTGTCCTTGGGGGACGGCGGGAGTCCCAGGAGGCGCACGGCCACCTGACGCACAGCCATCAAGGCGATGACCCAGGAGGGCATCCCGTCGGCGCTGAAGGCTCGCTGCCCCCACCAGCGGGGGTCCGTCGGCGAGCCCGGCGGCAGCTGGATGGCTTGGCAGTCGACGAAGTCCGGGTTGGGGCACCGGTCCAGCGCCACCGAGGTGAAGCCGTGGGTGTCGCTCATCGGGACGGCTCCGTCCGGCGACGGGCGCCGCGCCGGAGGAGCACCCACGAGGGCGCCGGCACCAGCCAGAATCCCGAGGCCGGTATCGCCAGGATGCCGGTCGCGGTCGTGGCGAGCAGCCCCCAACCGAGCGCCATGGGGACGGGTTCGTCGCTGCGTTCCACCTGGCCGGCGGCGAGCCCCAGCAGCGCCAGCATCGGGGCCGCCATCAGAAACCAGAAGGACTGGGCCTTGATCCCCAGCAGCAGCGGCCCAGCCACGACATGCTCTGTTTTTGACTTCACAATCAAAAACGTAGTCCCTGGCGGCCCGCGCTGTCCAGCGCGGCTACGCTGACCACCCATGGGGCGCCCCGCGAAACACAGCGATGAGTCGATCCTGGACGCGGCCCTGGCGGTCGTGGCCCAGCGGGGCACGGACGCCACCGTCGAGGCCGTGGCCACCCATATGGGTGGGCTCGTCGGTTCCGTCTACTACCGGTTCGACTCCCGCGACACCCTCATGATCCGGCTGTGGCTGCGGAGCATCCGCCGCTTCCACGTAGCCCTGCTGGCAGCCCTCGACCACGAGGACGCGCACGAGGCCTTGACCCGGGCCGCGCGCTGCATCCCGGACTACTGCCGCGCCCACCCCGACGAGGCACGGGCATTGACCCTGTACCGGCACAGCGAGCTGCTGGCCGCGTGCCCCGACCAACTACGCGAGGAGGTCGCGGCGCTCAACACCCACGTCTTCGGCGTGGTGGCCGACGTCGTGCGGCGTCGATACGACAGCGACGACCTCGCCCTGATGATGCTGGCGCGAACGGCGGTCCAGCAACTGCCCTACGGACTCGTCCGGCCCTACATCGGCGAGAACGAGCCGATTCCGCTGTGGATCACCGACGTGGCCGCGGCCGGCGCCAAGGCCGCGCTCGACCTCGGCGACACCTGGCGCTGACCCGAGCAAGGGCTGCGGCCCCACGCCACCACCGATGGTCCCTTGGTTGCATGAGTGAGTACTCACTCACTACACTTTTCCGCGTGACCAGAGCCACTCCTCTCGCCCCGGACGAGCGCCGCGCCGCGCTCGTGGCGGCGACCCGTCCGCTGCTGTTGGAGCACGGGCTGAACATCACCACCAAGCAGGTGGCCGAGGCCGCCGGGGTCGCCGAGGGCACCATCTTCCGGGCGTTCGAGACCAAGGACCGCCTCTTCTGCGCCGTCCTCCAGGACGCCCTCGACCCAGCGCCGGTCGTCGCCCGCATCCTGGCCCTCCCGGAGCTCGACCTGACCGACACCGTGGCCCGCCTCCTGGAGCTGCTGCAGGCCGACATCGGCGAGATTCGGGCGCTTTTCATGGCGATGGGCTCGGCCCACCCCAAGCAGCACCAACCCGTCCACGACGCCCACACCGAACGGGACGCGGCCATCCGCGCGGCCCTCATCGCCGTCCTCGAACGCTTCGGTGATCAGCTGCGCGTCTCCCCCGAGATCGCCGCGTGGACGATCAAGTCGTTCGCCTTCACGATCGCCCATCCGTTCATCGACCCCGCCATCACCGAACCTCGGGCCCTGGCGTCACTCATCCTCCACGGCATCTGCGAGAAACCATGCTGATCAAACTCCTGGGCACGTACCTGAAGCCCTACACCGGCCTGCTGTCGCTGGTGGTCCTCGTCCAGCTCGTCGCCAACGCGGCGGCGCTATACCTGCCCAACCTGAACGCCATGATCATCGACCGGGGCATCGCCACCGGCGACACCGGGTTCATCTGGTCCACCGGGGCCGTGATGCTGGGCGTCACCGCCATCCAGATCGTCGCGCAGGCGGCCGCCGCCTACCTCGGCGCCCGCGCCGCGATGGGGGTCGGCCGCGACCTGCGCGCCGCCGTCTTCGACCGGGCGCTGTCCTTCTCCGCGCGCGAGCTCAACACCTTCGGCGCCCCGAGCCTCATCACCCGGACGACCAACGACGTCCAGCAGGTGCAGCAGCTGGTGCTGATGACCTGCATCATGATCGTCTCCGCGCCGATCATGATGGTGGGCGGCGTCTTCATGGCGCTACGCGAGGACCCGGGCCTGTCCTGGCTGATCGGCGTCGCCGTGGCCGCGCTGGCGCTCATCATCGGCATCCTCGTCATCCAGATGACCCCGCTGTTCAAGCAGCAGCAGGGTCGCATCGACACCATCAACCGGGTGCTGCGCGAGCAGATCTCGGGCCTGCGGGTCATCCGGGCGTTCGTCGCCGAGCCGCGCGAGGCCGCCCGCTTCGGGCAGTCCAACGCCGAGCTGACCGACACCGCCACCCGGGTCGGCCGCCGCATGATGACCATGTTCCCCGCGGTCTTCTTCGTGATGAACATGTCCACCATCGGCGTGATGTGGTTCGGCGGCCTGCGGGTCGCCGACGGGCAGCTGCAGGTGGGCCAGCTGATGGCCTTCGTCCAGTACCTGATGACGATCCTGATGAGCGTGATGATGTCGACCATCATCCTGATGATTGCCCCGCGGGCCTCGGTCAGCGCCGGCCGCATCCAGGAGGTGCTGCACACAGACTCGTCCGTGGTGCCGCCGCTGCACCCGGTGACCGATCTCGACGCCCGCGGCGAGATCGCCTTCCAGGACGTCACGTTCAGCTACCCCGGCGCGGAGCAGCCGGTGCTGTCCGACATCTCGTTGACCGTCCGTCCGGGCGAGACCACGGCCATCGTCGGGTCGACCGGCTCGGGCAAGTCCACGCTGATCTCGCTCATCCCGCGGCTCTTCGACGTCACCGGCGGACGGGTGCTGGTCGACGGCGTGGACGTCCGCGAGCTCGACCCCGACCTGCTGTGGGGCCGGATCGGCC
>CAZBMH010000043.1:0-18421 GCA_964492685.1 uncultured Micropruina sp. | reverse complement strand
ACGACCCGGACGTCCGGATGGCGCAGTCGATCATGGACTACATCTTCCGCCGCCTGGCGCTGGACTACCTGTCCTTCGACGAGCGGGCCGAGTTGGGCATCTACACCGCCTCGGAGCGGGCACGGTATGTGGAGACCGGTTCCTACCTCTCGGAGGAGGACGAGGGCTCGATGATCGAGTCCGAGGCCCTGAAGAACGACGCCGGCGACAACATCCGCGTCGACGGGGCCGGCCCGATCCAGCCCGCGCTGGTGGAGGCCCACTCCACCGCCGAGGTGCTGGAGAAGCTGTCCGGTCACGCCATCGATGCCCCGCTGTGCCTCACCTGCGGCACGAAGATGCGCCGGTCGGGCTCCTGCTACATCTGCGAAGGCTGCGGCAGCACCAGCGGCTGCAGCTGATCGCCCTGACGCGTCGAGGCGGTCGGATCGGGTTCCCCCGGTCCGGCCGCCTTGGCGTTCGTCGCGCCTTCGCCGACCTCGTCGAGTGGGTGAACGCGGAGCACGCCCGCGAGCCGCTGTTCCGCCTGATCTTCAACGGCCACATCAGCCACGCGGTCGCCCACCTGCCAGCCGCGCGGCGAGCCCTCGACGGGTTGAACCTGCGCCTGGAGGTGGTGCCCGGCAATCACGACGAGGCGTCCCCGGCCCAGTGGCTGGCGGCATGGGGGGTGCCGGTGAACCTGATCGCCCGCTACGGCGACGTCGCGCTGGTGCTGGTCACCACGTCGGACCAGGCCGGGGAGTACCTGTGCCCCGACCGCGACTGGCTGGTCGACGCGCTGGCCCAGGTCGCCGACGCCCGCGCCGTCTTCCTCGCCCTGCACGTGCCCGAGCGGCGCCTGTCGCGCCGGGGGGTCGCCTGCGACGGGCTGCTGGAGCTGGAGCTGGGGACCGCGAACCTGCGCGCGGTGCTGCACGGCCACGACCACGACCTGTCCGACGTGGTGAGCACCGACGGCCTCCCGTTCGTCTTCGGCGGGCACGCGGGCGGCCACTGGGGGACCCCGCAGCGCACGTTCCGCGTCGTGGGAGCTTGGTGCCGACGACGTGCTGCGCACCACCCTGGTGGCCGGCGGCCGGCCCGGGCCGAGCGTCACGCTGGGTCGCAGAGGGGCTGAGATGGACGGTCCCCGATCACGCGGCCGGGCCGCCCAAGGCGCGGGGCGCACCCTAGACTCGGCAGCGTCCGGGACAGCGCCGACACGGTGAGGGGATCAACGATGCAGTTGCTCGAGGACGCGGCGTGGTCGCTGGTCGTTCCGACCTCGATGGGGGTTCGCCTCACGCCCGAGCATCGCGCGTCGGTTCATGCCGCTGACCGCTTCCTGCTGCAGGTCACCAGCGCCGAGAGCAACGTGGCCAGCGTGCTGGCCGCCCTGGGCGAGCCGAGCCTCGTGCTGACCGCGTTCGTCGAGGGGTCGCCCGTGTCGGCGCTCATCAAGGCCGACTTGCGCCGGCGGCACTTGAGCTACGAGGGGCCGAGCCTGCCGCAGGGCGGGGCCTGGGGGTACCGCCATCAGCTGGCCCTGGCCGACTCAGGCTACGGCGGACGAGCGCCCCGGGTCTGGAACGACCGAGCCGGGGAGGTGGGGCTCGCGCTCAGTGCGGACCAGTTCGACCTGGAGCGGCTTTTCGGCACCCAGGGCGTCAAGGTGCTGCACCTCTCGGGCCTGATCGCGTCCCTGTCCTCCTCGACGGCCCAGTTCTGTGTGGACCTGGCCACCACGGCGCGCGCGCACGGCACGGTGGTGTCGCTCGACCTGAACTACCGGGCCAGCTTCTGGCGGGGTCGCGAGGCGGAGCTCTCCGCGGCCTTCGCCGCCATCGCCGAAAACTGCGACATCCTCTACGGCAACGAGGAGGACTTCCAGCTCTGCCTGGGCATTGAGGGGCCCGAGGCCGGGGGTACCCGGATCGGTGACGCCCTCGAGGACTTCCGGGCCATGATCGGCCGCATCAAGGCGGCCTACCCCCGGGCGCGGTGGATCGGCACGTCGCTGCGCGAGGTCGTGTCGGCCAACCATCACCGGTGGGGGCTGCTGCTGTGGCACGACGGCGAGTTCGCCCTGGCCCCGCTCCGCGACATCGAGGTCCTGGACCGGATCGGCGGCGGCGACGGGTCGATGGGGGGCCTGCTGTACGGCGTCATCAAGGGGTGGACGGTGACCCAGTGCGCCCAGTTCGGGTGGGCCGCCGGCGCCTTGGCCGCCACGTCGCTGCTGGACTACGCCACCCCGGCGGACGAGAAGCAGGTGTGGGACTTCTGGGCGGGCAACGCCCGCGTGCAGCGCTGAGCGTCGCCCCACGGGGGGCTCAGTCCTGGCGCACCAGCGAGTCCTGCGCCACCGGCGAGCGGCGGCGTCGCAGCAGGACGACATAGGCGACCAGGGCCCCGATGAGCAACGCCAGCAGGGCCAGCGCCCAGGCCGGGTGCAGCCGGTAGAGCACCCCCAGCGACTCCACCCCGACGAAGCCGACCGTGGCGTAGATGAGGGCCCACGCCACCGACCCCACGGTGACCGCGGCCAGGTAGCGGGGGAGCGGCATCCGGGTGGCCCCCGCAGCGAAGTTCACCACGGTCTGCACCCCGATGGTCAGAAACGACAGTGCGACGGCCGGCGCGCCCCACACGTTGAGCCGCGCCAGCGCGGAGGCGTAGCGGGGCTCGTCCATGCGGGCGCCGAGGCGGGACCGGTGCGCGGCCGCCGACGCCAGCCGGCCCAGCCAGTAGGTCGCGTTCGCGCGCAGCATGACGATGACGAAGAGCAGGGCGAACACCTCCGGGAACGGCAACTGCCACTCGCTGGGGTTCATCTCGCTCCTTGATCGTCAGCGCATCCTACGTCACGCCGACGTGCGCCCCCCCGAAACATCAACGACGCCCCGAGGCCCAACACGGCCAGCCCGATCGCGGACCACGGATCGGCCGGGTGCAGGACGGTGCCGTTCAGCCAGACCAGGATCGTCCCCAGGGCCACCACCGCGAAGGCGGTCACGGTCGCGCCGAGGCGCGGCGAGGGGCTCGGCGGGGGGATCAGTCGATACTCCAGGCGCCCGATCCACGGCACCACCATCGCCACCACCATCAGGGTCGCCACGGCCACGATCGGCTGGGCCAGCGCCAACCCGGCGACCCCGGGAACGGTCCAGGCGAGGCCGACCAGCAGCGCCCCGGCGATGCCGAGGCACGGGATATGCCACAGGTAGACGGTCATCAGCAGCGCGCCCGCCACCGACAGCCCCCGCTGCGCCGCCGCGGGTACCCTCGCGAGCACCCCCGCGCGTTGGGCCAGGCCGAGCGTCCCCGCCTGGGCCAGGCCGAGGAGGGCCATGGCGGTCGTGGGCGGCTGCACGTTGGCGATCGGGATGTCGGCGAACCCTACGGCCGGGGGCGGGTAGCCGAACAGGAACACCAGCAGCGCGATGATGGCGGCGCCGCCGCAGCTGGCGGCCCACGGGCGCCATCGCGGCCCGTCGCGGAACCAGCCGTCGTGGTAGCCGACGCCCAGCTGATGACACAGCGGCCACACGGTCAGCATGTTGAGGTTGCGAAGCTGCGGCTGCCCGACGCGGAACGACCAGACATCGACGAGCACCATCGCCAGCACCAGCGGCACCAGTACCCGGGCGCCGTGTCGCCGCTGCGCCCGCACCAACCAGGGCGCCGCCGCCACAATGACGAGGTATACCGCGACGAACCACAGCAGCTGCGCGAACTGGCGGCTCAGGTCGATGGCGCGGGGCGCGTCGACCACCCAGGCGGCCAGCGTTCCGACGAGCGTGGCGACGCCGGTCCACAGCACCAGCGGCCCCACGAGGCGGTGCCCGCGGGTCGCGAGGTAGAGGGTGTAGCCGGCGCGGGTCGCGGGGAGCCTGGTCACCAGCACCGCGTGCGCGAAGCCACCGGCGATGAAGAAGACCGGAATGATCATGAAGACCCAGCTGGCCAGCCACCAGCCGACCCCCGGGGCCCATGGGACGATGTCGAGTCGCCCCTGAGTCAGGTGGAGCTCGTAGAGCACCGAGTGAAAGATCACGACCACGAGCACGGAGGCCGCCCGGGCGGCGTCGATGAGGTGATTGCGCTCGGGTGGTGGCTCGGTCATGACCGGCCCATGATACGGGTTCCCCCCGTCCGCCCTCAGTCCGCACCGTGCCCCGCAGCAAGGGTGGACGCCGCCGCGGCGAGCGCTTGCGGGATCGGCGGCGGTGTCGGCTAGGTTGTGCGCGTGGAGAGCTCTGACCCCGGCGGGGTGACTGACTTCGACCTCGATCGCGCGACGGACCAGGCGTGGACGGGGTTCTCGGCGCGGCTGTCCGACGTGATCGCCCATCTGGACCCGGGCGCCCGGCTGACGATCGGGTCCATCGCCACCGAGCAGGAGGGTCAGGCGCCCTTCGTCTCCTTCGGCTGCGACGGCGAGCGCGACATCATCGCGGAGGCGGCCGCGAACGCCGCGCTGAGCGAGGAGTTCCAGCTGACTGCCGAGCAGCTCACCGCGTTGGCCGCGCTGGGCTGGGAGCCGCCGAACGTGGACGACGAGCACCCGAGCCCGAACTTCTGGCGCCGTGCCCCCCAGGAACACTCGGCCGAGCTGGCCGAGGCCGCGGTGGCCGTTCTGCGCCAGATCTATCAGGTGCCGCACCCGGCCTTCCTGGCCCCGGACCAGCTGGCCGAGATCCTCACGCCGCCCTCGACCCGCGAGCTTCCGGTGGCGACCGCGATCGCGGAGGCCGACCTGACCGTCGTCCGGGCGGGCAGCTTCGCCGAGCTCGACCGGCTGGTGGGCGACGATCTGGCGGCCGTGCTGGGCTACCCCCCGATGCGCGACCAGGACGGCGACTACGCCATCCGGGTCGGCTCGACCATGGTCTTCGTCCGCCCGGTCTCCGATGCCCAGGAGGTGCTCGTCTTCGCGGCGGTGGTGCACGACGTGGAGGGGCGCAGCCGGGCCATGGAGGTGCTCACCGACCTGAACGCGGAGGCCCGCTTCGTCCGCTTCCTGCTGATCCGCGACCGCGTCTTTGTGTCGCTGTCGCTGTTCGCGCAGCCGTTCGTGCCCGCCCATCTGCGGCAGGCCCTGGACACGGTCTCGCTGGTCGCCGACCGCATCGACGAGCATCTCGCCTCCAAACTGCGGGGCCGGACGACGTTCGCCGAGGGGTCCTGACCCTCCGGCCCAGATTGCGGGGCGGCGACGCGCCGATCCTGTGGTCAGCGACCGGGAACGCGCCTAGCGTGGGGGCATGGCTGCGCACCTCCCCGAACTGAGTGACCGCGACGTCCAGGCGATGGATGCCTGGTGGCGGGCGAACAACTACCTGACCGTCGGACAGATCTATCTGATGGCGAACCCGCTGCTGCGGGAGCCGCTGAGCGCCGATCACATCAAGCCGCGGCTCCTGGGCCACTGGGGGACCAGCGCCGGCCTCGCATTCATCTGGACGCATGTCTCCTGGCTGATCGGCCGGACGGGCCAGGACTGCCTCTACATCACCGGACCCGGCCACGGCGGCCCCGCGATCGTCGGGGCCAGCTACCTGGAGGGCACCTACACCGACTGCTTCCCCCATGTCACCCAGGACGAGGCGGGGCTGCTGCGGCTGTTCCGCCAGTTCTCGGCCCCCGGCGGCATCCCGAGCCACGCATCGGTGACCACCCCGGGGTCCATCCACGAGGGCGGCGAGCTGGGGTACGCGCTCATCCACGCGTTCGGCAGCGTCCTGGACAACCCCGACCTGCTGACCATCGCGGTCGTCGGCGACGGCGAGGCCGAGACCGGACCTCTGGAGGGTTCCTGGAAGGGGATCTCCTTCCTCAACCCACGGCACGACGGCGCCGTGCTGCCGGTGCTGCACCTCAACGGCGGCAAGATCGCGGCCCCCACCGTCCTCTCGCGCAAGCCCCGCGCCGAGGTCCGCGCCCTGTTCGAGGGCCACGGCTACGAGGTGATTGAGGTCGAGGGATCCGACACCCCCGGGATGCATCACCGCTTCCACGAGGCGCTCGTCCGCGCGTACACCTCCATCAGGGACATCCAGGTGCGCGCCCGGGGCGGCTCCTGGGACGGGACGCGCCCGGTCTGGCCGATGATCATCCTCCGCAGCCCCAAGGGGTGGACGGGCCCCGAGGTGGTCGACGGCATCCAGGTCGCCGGCACATGGCGGGCGCATCAGGTGCCGCTGTCGGGTGTGCGGGAGAACGCCGACCACCTCGCCCTGCTGGAGGCGTGGCTGCGCTCGTATCGGCCCGAGGAGCTCTTCGACGCCGACGGCGCCCCCACCGAGCTCGTCCGGGCGGCCAACCCGCCCGAGCGGGCCAAGAGCCTGTCGGGGACGCCGTTCGCCAACGGCGGCCTGCTGCGCGCCGAGCTGGACCTGCCGGACTTCCGGAGCCTCGGCATCGACGTCCCCGAGCGGGCCGCCGAGCGCTACGAGTCGACGCGCAAGCTCGGTGAGCTGATGCGCGAGGCCTATCGCCGCAACCCGACGACGTTCCGCCTGTTCTGCCCCGACGAGGCCAACTCGAACCGCCTCGGCTCGGTCTTCGACGTCTCCGACCGGGCGTGGATGGAGGCCGTCACCCCGGACGACACGAAGCTCTCCCACGAGGGCCGCGTGATGGAGGTGCTGAGCGAGCACAACTGCCATGGCTGGCTGGAGGCCTACACCCTCACCGGTCGGCACGGCCTGTTCGCCACCTACGAGGCCTTCGCCATGGTGTCGGCGTCGCAGACGATCCAGCACGGCAAGTGGCTGCAGGAGGCCCTCGAGCTGCCCTGGCGCTCCGACGTTCCGAGCCTGAACATCCTGGTGAGCTCGACGGCCTGGCGCAACGACCACAACGGCTTCAGCCATCAGGGCCCGGGGCTGCTGCAGCTGCTGCTCAGCATGGGCCCGAAGGTCGCCCGGGTCTATTTGCCGCCGGACGCCAACTGCCTGCTCAGCGTCGCCGATCACTGCTTCCGGACCACCAATTACGTGAACCTCATCGTCCAGGACAAGCAGCCGCAGCCCCAGTGGCTGACGATGGACGAGGCCGTCGAGCACTGCACCCGGGGCGCCTCGGTGTGGGACTGGGCCGGCAACGAGGACCAGTTCGGGTGGGGCGACCCGGCGATCGTGCTGGCCTGCGCCGGCGACATCCCGACCCTGGAGGCGGTGGCCGCGGCCGAGATCCTCAAGCGGCGGCTGCCCGGGCTGAAGGTGCGGGTGGTCAACGTCGTCGACCTGATGACGCTGCGGCGCCCCAAGGACCACCCGCATGGGATGAGCGAGACCTACTTCCGGGAGCTGTTCACCGACGAGGTTGACGTGGTCTTCGCGTTCCACGGGTATCCCGGCGGCGTCCATCAACTGGTGCACGGCCGTCCGAACGCCGACCGGTTCCGGGCGCGCGGTTTCATCGAGCAGGGCACGACGACGACACCGTTCGACATGGTGGTACGCAATCAGATGTCGCGGTATCACCTGGTGATGGACGTGATCAACAACGCGGCCTCGCTGCCGCGCGGCGCCGAGGCCCTCACCCAGTGGTGTGAGGGCCAGCTGGAGCGCCATCAGGCCTACATAGTGGAACATTTGGAAGACATGCCGGAGGTTCGCCGGTGGAAGCTGGGCGACGCGGGCTGAAACGCCGATAGCCTAAGCCGATGGCGTACGAACACCTGAGCAGCCTCGATGCCGAGGAGTGTGTGCGGCTGCTCAAAACGCACTCTGTCGGCCGGGTTGCCTGGGCTGGCAGCGCTGGCGTTCTCGTCCTTCCCGTGGCCTACACGCTGCGGGGGGAGACTGTGGTCTTCCTCACCAGCCCGGCGGGGGCTCTCGCCGGATTGCTGAGAGAGACCGCGGTCTCGTTCGAGGTCGATGACATCGACGTCGAGACCCGGACGGGCTGGAATGTGCTGGTGCAGGGGGTCTCGGGACCGGCGCCTGAGGGTGCCGACGACCTGCCGGATCCGTGGGCGCCGGGGGAGCGGTCGTTGGCGGTCGCCATCACGCCACAGAACTACAGCGGCCGAGCGGTCGCAGCGGGGTAACCGCAGAAGGGGTGAGCTTCATGCAGGGGCCCATGGAGGGACCGGGGCGCGTGCTCGTCGGTTTCGACGCATCCGACCATTCGGTGCAGGCGTTGCGTTATGCGGCGGCCGAGGCCGTCTCGCTGGACGCGGAGCTGGTAGCGGTCTACGTCGCCGACGACACGGTCATCAACAGCGCCTGGGGGGTCGTCTTCGATCCCGACTCGATCAAGGCGACCGCCGAGGAACTGCTCGTCGGCGCTGTCGAGCTCGCGGTGGAACTGGGCGTTCCCGCCGAGCGGGTGAGCACCCGGATCGAACTCGGTGCACCCGCCGCCGCCCTGGCCCAGCTCAGCGCGGACGCCGTGCTGGTGGTCGTCGGCCGCAGCTCGGGCGGGTCGCGCAAGAGCTTCGCCGGCTCGACGGCGGTCGGGCTGGCCGCCTCGTGCAAGTGCCCGCTCATCGTGGTGGCGGACGACGGCCGGCTGTTGACCGTCGGCGAGGGCGACCTCGGCGTGGCGATCGACGCCGGTGGCCGCGGCGCCATGGCGCTGGAGTGGGCGCTGGAGAACGCGCCGCGCTACGGCAGCCGCGTCAAGGCGATCAGCGTGTGCCGCGCCCCCCACGGCCGGCTGTTCCGGCAGCGGGTGACCCCGGAACAGATCGATCAGGCGATGGCGGAGACCCGGCAGCGGCTCCAGGAGCTCGTCGCCCCCTACGCCGCCCGTCACCCGGGGATCGAGATCGAGACCGAGGTCCGCTACGGCTCGCCGGTGGACGAGCTGGTGGCCGATTCCGACGACCTGGAGCTGCTGGTGGTGGGCGTGCAACACAACTTCCCCACCTACGCGGTCGGCGGGGTCGTGCGCGGTGTCATGGCCCACGCGAACTGCCCGGTTGTGCTGATCGACAGTCATTAGCGGGCCGAAACAGGGGGTCGTGATGGACCCCGCGAGGATCGTGGTCGACCCCTCGCTGCCCATCAGCGAGGCGGCGGGGGAGATCGCGCTCGCCCTCCGCGACCACCAGGTGATCGTTGTGGCCGGCGAGACCGGGTCGGGCAAGACCACCCAGCTGCCCAAGATCTGCCTGCTGGCCGGCCGGACCCGCATCGGGCACACGCAGCCCCGCCGGATTGCCGCCCGCAGCGTCGCGGAACGGATCGCGGAGGAGCTGCACACCCCCCTGGGCGAGGTGGTCGGCTACCAGGTGCGCTTCACCGCCAAGACCAGCCGCCAGACCCGCGTCAAGGTGATGACCGACGGCATCCTGCTCGCCGAGATCGCCCACGACCGGGAGCTGCGCCGCTACGACACGCTCATCATCGACGAGGCCCACGAGCGCAGCCTGAACATCGACTTCCTGCTCGGCTACCTCAAGCAGCTGCTGCCGCGCCGACCCGACCTGCGCGTGATCGTCACGTCGGCGACCATCGACACCGAGCGCTTCTCCGCCCACTTCGGCGGCGCGCCCGTCATCGAGGTGTCGGGGCGCACCTACCCCGTCGAGGTCCGGTGGCGCCCACTCGTCACCGACGAGTCCCGCGATCGGGACCTCGTGGACGGGATCTGCGACGCGGTCGCCGAGCTGGTCGACGACGGCCCCGGGGGCGACATCCTGGTCTTCTGCGCCGGCGAGCGGGACATCCGGGACGCCGCCGAGGCGATCGAGGGGATGCAGCTGCGCTTCACCGAGGTGCTGCCGCTGTACGCCCGGCTGTCGGCCGCCGAGCAGCATCGGGTCTTCGCGCCGCACCAGGGGCGCCGCATCGTCCTGGCCACCAACGTCGCCGAGACCTCGCTGACCGTGCCGGGGATCCGGTCGGTGATCGACCCCGGGCTGGCCCGCATCTCGCGCTACTCGGCCCGGACGAAGGTCCAGCGGCTCCCGATCGAGCCCGTGTCCCAGGCCTCGGCCAACCAGCGCGCCGGTCGCTGCGGCCGGGTGGCGCCCGGGGTGTGCATCCGGCTGTACGCCGAGGAGGATTACGCCTCCCGTCCGGAGTTCACGGAGCCGGAGATCCTGCGCACCAACCTCGCCTCCGTCATCCTCAAGATGGCCGACACCAAGCTCGGCGACATCGCGGGCTTCCCGTTCGTGGAGGCCCCCGACACCGAGCGGATCAGCGACGGGATCCGGCTGCTGCGCGAGCTGGGGGCGCTGGCCGCAACGTCGTCCCCGCGGCGCGGGGGCGGCCAGGTGCGCCTCACCGAGATCGGTCGCCGGCTGGCGCGGATGCCGGTGGACCCGCGGCTGGCCCGGATGCTCGTGGAGGCCGAACGCCAGGGGTGTCTGCGGGAGGTTCAACCGATCGTGGCCGGCCTGGCGATCCAGGACGTCCGGGAGCGGCCCGCCGAGGCCCAGCAGCAAGCCGACGCCGCCCACCGCCGCTTCTGGGCCCCCGTGACCGACGGCGCCGAGCCCACCCCGGACGGCTCGGACGTCGCCGCGCTGCTGCGGCTGTGGAACTACCTGCGCGAGCAGCGGCACAGCCTGTCCGGCAACGCCTTCCGCCGGCTGTGCCGCACCGAGTACCTGCATTTCCTGCGCGTCCGGGAATGGCAGGACCTGCACACGCAGCTGCGCGAGATCTGCACCGAGCTCGGCATGAACCGCAACGCGGAGCCGGCCGGCCTCGACCGGGTGCACGTCGCGGTGCTCTCGGGCCTGCTCTCCCACGTCGGGCTGCTGGACGAGCGCGGCGCCCCCGTCCCCGGGCGGCGCGGGCCGCGGGGGCCCAGGGAGTATCTGGGGGCCCGCGGCACCCGGTTCGCGATCAGCCCGGGATCGTCGGCGGCGCGGATCAACCCGCCGCTGGTGATGGCGGTCGAGCTGGTCGAGACGTCCCGGCTGTGGGCGCGCACCGTCGCCCCGGTCGAGGAGGCGTGGATCGAGGAGGTCGGCGCGGACCAGCTGAAGCGCCACTACTCCGAGCCCCGCTGGTCGGCACGCGGCGGCCAGGTGGTGGCCAGCGAGCGGATCACGCTGTTCGGCATCCCGATCGTGGTCGATCGGACGGTCGGCTACGCCCGCATCGACCCCGTGGCGGCCCGCGAGATCTTCATCCAGTCCGCCCTGGTCGAGGGCCGCTGGCACACCCGGCATCACTTCTTCGCGCGCAACGAGGCGACCCGGCAGGCGGCCGAGGAGTTGCAGGAGCGCACCCGACGCCGCGACCTGGTGGTCGACGACGCGACGATCCACGCGTTCTACGCCGCGCGCGTCCCGGACGACATCGTCTCGGTGGCCCACTTCGACCGCTGGTGGCGCGTCACCCGCCCCCGGGACGAGCGGCTGCTCGACCTCACGATGGACGACCTGCTCCAGGATGCGGCGCGGGACATCACCCAGGACGACTTCCCCGACACCTGGACGGTCGGCGACCTCACGCTCCCGGTCAGCTACCAATTCGATCCCGGCGCCGGCCACGACGGCGTGACCCTGGGGATCCCGCTGGCGCAGCTGAACCAGCTGGCCGGGGTCGACGTCTCCTGGCAGGTGCCCGGGTTCCGGGTCGCGGTGGCCACCGAATTGATCCGCTCGCTGCCCAAGCAGTGGCGGGCCCGGCTGGTCCCGGCCCCCGACACCGCGGCGCGGGCGATCGACTGGCTGCGGGACAACCCCCGCCCCGGAACCGACTTCCCGGCCGCGCTCGCGGCGGCGATCCGGGCTCTCACCGGCGTGGAGGTGCCCGCGGAGGCCTGGCGACCGGACGCGGTTCCCGACCACCTACGGGTCCGTTTCGTCGTCACCGAGGGCGAGGAGACAGTGGCCACCGGCAAGGACCTGGGTGAGCTGGCCCGCGAGCTCGGCGGCCGGGTCACCGAGGTGATCAACCGCTCCGCCCAGGCGTACACCCACCCGGGCGCCCGCACCTGGGAGTTCGGGGTGATCCCGCCGCAGGTCAGCGGGGCGGTCGTCGGCTACCCGGCCCTGGTGGACGAGCAGGACCGGGTGGCCGTTCAGGTCTTCGCCGACCCGGGGCTCGCCGCCACGGCCCACGCCCGCGGCCTGCGCCGGCTGATCGCGCTGACCAGCCCTGACCCCACCACCTGGGTGGTCTCGCGCCTGAGCAACCGGGCCAAGCTCGCGCTGGCCACCGGGCCGGACGCCGCCGTGCCCGTGCTGTTGGCCGACTGCCGGCTGCGGGCCATCGGCGACCTGCTGGCGGGCGCAGGGGAGCCGGTTCAGGTGCGCGACGAGGAGGCGTTCCTGCGCGTCCGGGACCGGGTGCGCGCCCAGGCGGCGGACCGGATGCTGGCCGTGGTGACCACGGTCGGGGAGATCCTCGCCGAGGCGGGGGAGTTGCGGCGCGCGCTCGCCGGGGCCCCGTCCGCCCAGGCCGACGACATCACCGAGCAGCTGAGCAACCTCGTCTTCCCTGGGTTCGTCGCGGCCACGGGGGAGCCCCACTTCTCGCGGCTGCCCCGCTACCTGAAGGCGGCCGTGCAGCGGCTGGCGGCCCTCCGCACCAACCCGGCCCGGGAGGGGGACAACGCCGCGCTCATCCTCGACCTGGAGGCCGAGTACGCCCGGCTGTGCACCGAGCAGCCGGCCGGCCCGCTGTCGGCCTCGGTGGCGGCGATCGGCTGGCAGCTGGAGGAGCTTCGGGTGAGCCTGTTCGCGCAATCCCTCGGCACGTCGGGGCCGGTTTCAGCCAAGCGCGTACGCACCGCGATGGAGCAGGTGCGGCGGGGTAAGGTGGCGCCGTGATCGATCCCCGGCTGCTCTACGAGACCGACCCCGCGGTGTGGTCGTCGCTGGAGGGAACCCGCCCCGCCCTGCTCCACCTGCTGGACGGGTACATCGACGCGGCCTCCATCACCCACAACCTGGCCTCGCACATCCTGGACGTCTGCGAGCACGAGGTGGTCGCCGAGTTCGACGTCGACCAGCTGCACGACTACCGAAGCCGCCGCCCCCAGATGGTGTTCGACACCAACCAGTGGGTGTCGCTCACGGCGCCGCACCTCCGCCTTCACAAGGTCAAGGACGCCGTCGATCGGCCCTTCCTCCTGCTGAACGGGCCCGAGCCCGACACCCAGTGGCAGCGGATGACCCGGGCCGTCCTCGGGATCGCCGAGGAGCTCGACTGCGCCATGCTGCTGACCGCCTCGGGGGTGCCGATGGCCGTGCCGCACACCCGGCCCACGCTGGTGACCACGCATTCCACCGACCCGGAGCTCGCCACCGGCAACCCGATGTGGATCGACCGGATCACGATCCCGGGCAGCCTGTCGGCGATGCTGGAGTACCGCGCCGGCCAGGCGGGGCTCACCGGGATGGGCTTCGTCGCCCACGTGCCGCACTACCTGGCCCAGACGAACTTCGCCCAGGCCGCGGCGGCGATCCTGCGCCGGATCAACGTCGCCACGGGCCTGCAGATCCCGCTCGGCCCGCTGGACGAGCAGGCGGAGACCCAGCTGGCCACCATCCAGGCCGAGGTCCGCGACGACGCCGAGATGCCCGCGGTGCTGGCCCAGCTGGAGCAGCAGTACGACCAGCTGGCCGAGTCCGGCACCCCGTCGGTCCCGAGCGCGGACGAGATCGGGGCCGCCGTGGAGCGGTTCCTGGCCGAGCGGGACGATCAGGACGACCCCGGATTCGGCTGATGCCCAAGACCGTGGCGGAGCTGCTGACCCTGCTGGACCTGGAGCAGCTCGACAGCGACCTGTTCCGGGGCTCGCAGCCGGCCACCGTGCTGCAGCGCTCGTTCGGCGGCCAGGTGCTGGCGCAGGCGCTCGGCGCGGCCTACCGCTCGATCCCGGCCGACCGGGTGGCCCACTCCCTCAACGCGTCGTTCCTGCGCCCCGGGTCGACGCTGAGCCCGATCCTCTACGTGGTGGAGCAGACCCGCGACGGCGGCCACTTCTCCTCGCGCCGCGTGGTGGCGCGCCAGGACGGTCGGCCGATCTTCTCGATGTCGTGCTCGTTCCACCTGCCCGAGGCGGGGCTGAACCACCAGGATGCGGCCCCGACGGGCCTGCCGGACCCCGAGGACTGCCCGCCGGCCGCCAGCGTGCTCGGCAACCGGTCCGCGCGGGGTGCCGAGGTGTGGAGCGCCGAATGGGGCGCGATCGACGTCCGCTACATCCCGGACGACCCGGACGCCCCCCGCAACCACGGCGCGCGCGCCAGCCTATGGGTGCGGGCGGAGGCGCCGCTGCCCGACGACCCGCGGCTGCACCAGATGGTGCTGGCCTACCTCTCCGACATCTCGCTGCTGGCCGTGGCGACGGTTCCCCACCAGGTGGAGTTCATGTCGCCCTCGCTGCAGGCGGCCTCGATCGACCATTCGATGTGGTTCCATCGCCCGGCGCGCGCGGACGAGTGGCTGCTCTACGACCAGGTGTCGCCCTCGGCGAGCAGCGGGCTCGGCTTCTCCCTGGGGCGACTGTTCTCCGGCGACCGGCTGGTCGCCTCCTGCGCCCAGGAGGGCCTGATCCGCGTCATCGACCGCCCCAACGCCTGATGCCCGGGCCGGAGAACCGGCCCGGGCATCAGGGGTGGTGCGGGGGAATCAGGCAGCGACGGTGACGGTCCGCAGCCGCTCGATCGCGTGTCGCTCGATCTGACGGACGCGCTCGGCGGTGATTCCCCACACGGCGGCGATGTCGGCCAGCTTGGCCTGGCGCCCGTCCGTGAGGCCGTAGCGACGGCGCACCACGTCCGCGGAGCGCTCGTCCAGGGTGGCCAGCATGTCGTCGAGGCGCTTGCGCTCCTCGGCGTCCAGCACCACCTGATCGGGGCCGGGGGACAGCTCGCGGGCCAGCAGGTCGCCCAGCGCGGTGTCGCCGTCCTCCTCGATGGGGGCGTCGAGGCTGAGGTGATCGCGGGACAGGCGGAGCAGGTCGATCACGGTCTCCACCGCCAGACCCAGCTCCTCGGCCACCTCGGCCAGATCGGGTTCGCGGCCCAGGCGCCGCTCCAGCGTGCGGCGGGCCGCCGACACCTGGTTGACCTGCTCGGCGACGTGAACAGGCAGCCGGACGATGCGACCCTGCTGCGCGATGCCGCGGGAGATCGACTGCCGCACCCACCACGTGGCGTAGGTCGAGAACTTGAAGCCCTTGGCGTAGTCGAACTTCTCGACCGCGCGAATCAGGCCGGTGTTCCCCTCCTGCACCAGGTCGAGCAGCGGCAGCTGGGCGCGGCCGTACTTGCGGGCCACGGACACCACCAGGCGCAGGTTCGCCTGGATGAAGCGCCGCAGTGCGGCTCGTCCCTGGTCGGCCAGGAGCTCGAGTTCCTCGACGGTGGCGCCGTGGGGCAGTGGTCCGTCGTGCTCGACACGGCCGTCCAGCAGGGCCTGGGCGAAGAGCCCGGCCTCGATCTGTTTGGCCAGCGTCACCTCGTCCACCGCGTTCAGCAGGGGGGTCTTGGCGATCGCGTCAAGGTACAGCCCGACGGAGTCCTTGCCGTCGATGCCGTCGGTCGTGCGGGTCCGGTGCGCAGTGGAGATCATCGAACTTCCTTTCGCTCTCTGGTAGTACAACGCGAGAGCGGGCCTCTTCGATGCCCCTGACACCCCGGACGGAACCCTGAACGGAGCCCTCGGGGGCAAACTCAGACCACGGTCTGATACCACCCCCGCCCGGGGGAGGGTGCGGGGTCAGGTCGCGATCTGATCGATCATCCAGGCCACCTCGAAGGCGGCGTCGTGCCAGGCCTGATAGCGCCCGGACGGACCGCCGTGGCCGGCGGCCTCCTGGACGCGCAGCAGGATGGGCCGCGCGGGGTCCGCGGCGACAAGCCGGCGGAGCCGGGCCACCCACTTGGCGGGCTCGGTGACCTCCACGCGGGTGTCGTGCAGGCCGGAGGTCACCAACAGTGCGGGGTAGCGGGCCCCCGCGCGGATGTTCTCGTAGGGGGAGTAGCCCTTCATCAGCGCGTAGGCGGCGGGGTCGTTGAGCGGGTCCCCCCACTCCTCCCGCTCGACCACGGTCAGCGGCAGGCTCGGATCGAGCATCGTGGTGAGGGCGTCGACGAACGGGACGATGGCATGGGCTGCCCGGAAGGCGTCCGGGGCGAGGTTGAGGGCGGCCCCGATCAGGAGCCCGCCGGCGCTGCCGCCCTCGGCGACCAGGCGCTCGGGGCTGGTGTAGCCGGCCTCGACCAGTCGGCGGGCGCAGCTCACGAAGTCGCTGAACGTGGTGGGTTTGCGGGCGAGCCGCCCCTGGTCGTACCAGGAGCGGCCGTACTCGCCGCCGCCGCGCACATGGGCCACCGCGTAGACGAAGCCCCGATCCAGCAGGCTCAGCCGGACGATCGAGAAGCGGTCGTTGGAGGACATCTCGTACGCGCCGTAGCCGGACAGCAGCGCCGGCGCGGAGCCGTCCAGGGGTGTGTCGACGCGGTGCATCACGGAGATCGGGATCAGCGTGCCGTCGCCGGCGCGGGCCCACTCGCGGCGCTGCACGTAGTCGGTGGCGCGGTAGGGGCCGCGGAGCGGGTGGTCCAGGACCGGGGTGGTCTTCAGCACCTCGCGCGAGCGGTCGTCCAGCCGCAGCTGCAGCACCTGCGGCGGGGTCACCATCGACTGGTAGACCAGCCGGATCCGATCCGTGTCGGAGTCGTCGGAGTCCGCGGCATGGACGCTGTAGAGCGGCTCGTCGAAGGTCACGCTCCAGCGGTCGGCGGAGCCGCCCTCGGTGGTCAGCGGCAGCACGTCGACGCCGGGGAGGCCGTCGCGGCGCACGGCGACCACCAGCCAGCGGCGGTACGCCGACACCCCGAGGATCCGGACGCCCTCCTCGCCGGGGATGACCGGGCGCCACTGCTCGTCTGAGGTGGCCTCCAGCGGCGCCGTGGCCAGTTCGAAGTCCTCGGCGTCCCGGTTGTGGACGATGAACAGCGCGTCGCCGCCGACCTCCACGCCGTACTCGAGGCCCGGCCGGCGCGCGCACACGACCCGCGTGGTGGCGTCCGGGTCCGCCGCGTCGAACAGGTGGACCTCCGAGGAGTGCTTGCTCTCGGCGGCGATCACCACGACCCGCCGGTCGCGGGACTCCTCGACCCCGAGCCAGAACCGCTCGTCCGGCTCCGCGAGGATCAGGCGATCGGGCTCGCCGGCGGCCAGGGTGTGCAGCCAGACCTCGTGCGGGCGCCAGGCCTCGTCCAGCCGCAGGTACACCAGGCGGCCGTCGCCCGCCCACCCGCCGCCCGCCGCCACGTCGGGGATCTCGGCGAGCGTGGCCCTGGTGGCCAAGTCGATGACCCGCAGGTCGTAGTGTTCGTCACCGGCGACGTCGGTGGCGTAGGCGAGCCGGGTGCCGTCGGGCGACACGTCGGCGTGGCCGAGGGCGAAGAAGTCGTGCCCCTCGGCGAGCCGATTCTCGTCCAGCAGCACCTCCTCGCCTGCGGGGGAGGAGGACACGTCCGGGATCACGTCGGTGTCGTCGGCGAGCAACCGGCAGTGGATCTCGTAGTCGAGACCCTCCACGCTGCGGGAGTAGTACCACCACGCCCGGCCGTCGCTGTGCCGGACGAGCTCGGGCACCGACAGGTCGGTCTCCTGGGTGCGCGCCTTGATGTCGGCGAAGATCTCGGCCCGCAGGTCGGCCAGGTGCGCGGTCATCGCCTCCGTGTAGGCGTTCTCGGCGCCGAGATAGGCAAGGAAGTCCGCCGACTCCTGATCCTTCATCCAGGCGAACTCGTCGCAGACCTCGTCGCCGTGGTGCCGACGCCAGGACGGATGCTGGGGTGCCGCGGGGGGCTGCAGTGAATCGACCACCCGAACAACCTAGGCGATGGGCGCCATTTGGGAGATGCGGCCAAGCGTGTCAGAATGGCGGCGAACGCTCTTGACAGCAGCCGGTTTTTCTGTGCCCTGAATCATCATCCGAGAGGCTCCAGTGTCACCACGCTCCACCGCCGCCCGTACCCCCGAGGATGACGCGACCCGCCCCGCGGTCGCTCCCCGAACCCGAGCCGCCGCGACCCCTAAGGCAGCCGCCGGCGGCGCGCAGCCGCGGACCCGCCGCCCGGCCGCCAAGAGCGTGGCCAAGGCCGTTGGCGCGCCGGTCGTCGTCGACGGCGACGCCGTCGAGGTCGAGCTGACCGAGGTCGAGCTGACCGAGGTCGACCTGACCGTCGAGGTCGACGTCGTCACGCTGGAGGACGTGGTGGCCAACCCCACGGTGGACGTGAAGTTCGAGCGACAGGGGGATGACGTGATCCTGACCGTCGGTGGCAAGAAGCGGTCGCTCGACGAGGTCGACGACACCAGCTTCGAGGAGACCAAGGAGGCCGTGGTCGAGACCGAGGTCAGCGAGGGCGAGGGCTTCAGCCTCTCCGACGCCGACGACGCGGACGAGCCCGAGCAGCAGGTCATGGCGGCCGGCGCGACCGCCGACCCGGTCAAGGACTACCTCAAGCAGATCGGCAAGGTCGCCCTGCTGA
>CAZBMH010000042.1:0-18861 GCA_964492685.1 uncultured Micropruina sp. | reverse complement strand
TGGAGACGTTCTCGGAGTAGCCGCCCTTGAGCAGGTGCGGGATGCCGCAGGCGAACTCGACGACCTCCAGGCCGCGGCTGACCTCGCCGAGGGCGTCCGAGATGACCTTGCCGTGCTCGGCGGTGATGATCTCCGCGATGCGGTCCTTATTGGCGTTGAGCAGCTCGCGGAAGGCGAACAGCACCTTGCCGCGGCGGGTCAGCGACGTGGCCCCCCAGCCCTTCGCGGCGACGGCGGCGCGCGCGACGATCTCGTCCACGAGCTGCTTGGACGCGAGGTCGACGGCTCCGGTCTGCCGTCCGGTGGCCGGGTTGAACACCGGGGCGGTGCGGGCGGCGGTGCCGGTCCAGTACTCGTGACCGATCAGGTGGGTGATGCGCGTGGGCGTCGTAGTCTCAGGCATGCGGTAAATGTTAGAACATTTGCATGCAACTCGGTAGTCCGGCACGGGCAACTTTCCACGGTCCGGAACGAAGCCGCGCCGACGCCCGCCGTGGGGGAGCGGCACCGCTAGGATCCGCGCATGGGTTTTCTCCTTGAGACCGCGCACGCCGCCGCCGATCCGATCACGCCCTACCTGGTGGGCGGTGCGGGCCTGCTCGTGCTGTTGCTGGCCCTCCGCTTCGTGACGGGCATCGGGAAGTCGCGTCCGCACAGCTGATGACCGACACCCCTATCGCCTGGTCCGGTGAAGGGACCAGGCGCCAGCGGCTCGGCGTCATGGGCGGCACGTTCGACCCGATCCACCACGGCCACCTCGTGGCCGCGAGCGAGGTTCAGGCCAAATTCGGGCTGGACGAGGTGGTCTTCGTCCCGACGGGCCAGCCGTGGCAGAAGGCCGACCGGCAGGTGTCACTGGCCGAGGACCGCTACCTGATGACCACCATCGCCACCGCGTCCAACCCCCGGTTCTCGGTGAGCCGGGTGGACGTGGACCGGCCGGGGGACACCTTCACCGTCGACACCCTGAAGGACCTGCGCCGGCTGCGCGGGGATCAGGTCGACCTGTTCTTCATCACCGGCGCCGACGCGCGGGAGTCGATCCTCACCTGGCGCGGCGTGGACGAGCTGTTCACCCTGGCCCACTTCATCGGCGTCTCCCGTCCGGGGACGCCGCTGGATGCCCACGACATTTCGCACCTGCCCGAGGACAAGGTGACGCTCATCGAGGTGCCGGCGCTGGCCATCTCATCCACCGCCATCCGGGAGCGGGTGCCCGCGGGGCTGCCGATCTGGTATCTCGTCCCGGACGGTATCGTGCAGTACATCGCCAAACGCGGCCTGTACCGCGACTGACCTGCTGGGAGTTCTATGACCGCCACCGACCATGCCGTTGCGCTGACACGTCTTGCCGCCGAGGCGGCGGCCGACAAACTCGGAACGGACCTGGTGGCCTTCGACGTCTCCGAGCGGCTGGCCATCACCGACATCTTCCTGATCGTCACCGCCTCCAACGAGCGGCAGGTGGGCGCCGTCGTGGACGGCATTGAGGAGCGGCTGCTGGCCAACGGGGTGAAGCGCGCCCGCCGCGAGGGGGACCGCGAGAACCGCTGGGTGCTGCTCGACTTCCTGGACGTGGTCGTCCACGTGCAGCACAGCGAGGAGCGCCGGCTGTATTCGCTGGAGCGGCTGTGGCGCGACTGCCCGCGCATCGAGCTGCCGAACTTCGACGGACCCGTCGCCGTCGAGGCATGACCGCGGGCAGGGTCGTCCTGTGGCGGCACGGGCAGACCGACTGGAACGCCTCAGGCCGCTATCAGGGCCAGGCGGACGTGCCGCTGAACGCGGCCGGTGAGCAGCAGGCGCGGGTGTCGGCCCCGGCCGTGGCGGCGCTGGGTGCCACCCGGGTGATCTCGTCCGACCTGTCGCGGGCGGCCCGCACGGCCGAGGTCTACGCCCAGCTGACCGGGGCGCGCGTCGAGTTCCTCCCCGCGCTGCAGGAGATCAACGTCGGTACCTGGGCGGGGCTGACCAACGAGGAGGTCTTCGCGCTCTCGCCGGACTTCAAGACCGCGCTGCGCGCCGGCCGCGACTTCCGCCGCTCGCCGACCGGCGAGACCGGCGCGGAGGCGGGCTCACGGGTCGCGGGGGCGATCCTGGACGCGGCCGAGGCGTGCGCCTCCGACGACGTGCTGCTCGTGGTCGGCCACGGCTTCTCGACCCGCGTCGCGATCACGCTCCTGATGGGCCTCGACTTCGAGAACAACCGGCTGCTCTCGGGCCTGTGGAACTGCTCCTGGTCGGTCATGCAGCCCTCCGGGGACCACTGGCGGCTGCAGTCCTACAACAACCACGTCCCGGCGGTCTCCACCGCCCTCGGAGCCCACAACATCTCCTGACGCCCTTCGTGGCTACTGACGCCCTCCGCTGGGGTGGTTTCCGCCGCCCCCAGGCCGGGGGGCGCTCGGGCGGGTTTCCGCCTGTGACAGACTCGCGGGCATGCGGTCCTCCACCGGTGACTTCGCGCTGACGACGGCGGAATTGCGGGCCGTCGCCGGGTTCGCGGTGGCCTGCGCGGAGCGCTCGCTCGTCCTGTTCACCGCGGTCTGCCCGGACGACCCCCGCCCCGCCGCCGCGCTGGACGCGGCGCGGCTCTTCGCCGGCGGAGCCGCGCGCTCCAACCTGCAGCGGACGACCGCGGTCGAGGCGCACCGGGCGGCCCGCGAGGCTCCCACCCCGGCCGCCGGCCACGCCGCGCTCGCGGCGGGAGATGCGGCCGCCGCCGCCTACCTGCACCCACTGGCCCGGGCGTCCCAGGTGCGGCACCTCCTCGGGGCCGGCGCCCATGCCGCCCGGGCCGCCGAGTTGGCCCGGGGCGACGACCCCGTGGTCGCCGAGTACGTGATCGCGGCCGCCGCCAAGCAGGCGACCCCCGTCGTCCTGGACGTCCTCGGCCGCTACCCGCGGGCGCCGGGCGGGCGCAGCCGGGTCGCCGTCCTGATGGCGCGGCTCGACGCGCTGCTCCGCGACCCGCCCCCGACGCCCCGGGTGGTGGACGACCCCGGCCCGTTCTTCCACGGAACCAGGGCGGCGCTGAGTCCGGGGGACCTGCTCGAGCCCGGTTGGCGTTCCAACTACGGGTCGGGTCGGGTGGCCAACCACGTCTACATCACCGCCAGCCCCACCGGGGCACCCCTGGCCGCGGTCCTCGCCCGGGGCGACGCCGCCCCGCGGGTCTACGGCGTCCAACCCCTCGGGACGATCGAGGACGATCCCAACGTCACCGACAAGCGATTCCCGGGGAACCCGACCCGGTCCTACCGCACCACCGAGCCCGTGCGGATCGTCGAGGAACTCCTCGGCTGGGAGCCACCGGCGCCCGAGCTGGTGGCGAGGCTGCGGGCCGCCATGGCCGAGCTGGACGAGCTCGGCATCGAGGCGATGGACGACTGAGGGTGGCCGGACGGGCCCCTCACCCCGTGGCCTCCACCTCGTCCGGGGTCTCGGTGAGCTGGGTCAGGACGTCGGCCAGCGTCTGGTTCATCGCGGTCAGGTAGGCCACGAGGGCCTCCTGCTGGTCGGGTGTCAGGTCGCGCGCCGCCTGCTCCGCGCGTTCGATGATCGGCAGGATGCCCGCCAGGGCGCGTTGTCGGGAGGCGGGCCGTGCCGTGATGACCATGCGGCGCCCGTCCTCGGTGTCGCGATGCCGCTCGACGTGCCCGACCGAGATCAGCCGATCGATCACGTTGCTGGTGGCCGAGGGGCTCAGGCCGAGCTCGGCGGCGAGGTCGCCGGGGGAGGCGGCGCCCCGGCCGAGCAGCACGCTCATGGCGCGATAGTCGACGGCGTTGACCTCCAGGGCCTCGGCGTGCGCCCGCTCCAGCTCGCCCTGGGAGGTCATGAGCTCGCGGAGCAGGAGCGTCGCGGGGTGCAGCGGGCGGGCGAAGGGCGGCTCGCGCTCCGTTCCCGCCATGACGCCTCCCGAGTATTTCAAGAAGTTGAACTTGTTTATTTCACCGACGTGAAATACCTTACAGCCATGAACCGTGATCTGCAGCGTCGCCTCGTCGTCACCGTCTCCATGGTGGCCTGCCTCGTCGGCACCGCCTATGGCGTCGGACTGATCGGCACCCGGGTGGAGGAGAGCTCCGGCGGCTCGCTGGCCGCCGACGCCACCCTGATCGCGCCCGCCGTCCGTGCGTTCTCGATCTGGTCGGTGATCTACCTCGGCCTCATCGCGTACGTGGTGTGGCAGTGGCTGCCCTCGGTGGCCACCGACCGGCGCGCCCGCGACACCGGCATGCTGGCCGCCGCCTCGATGATCCTGAACGCCGCCTGGCTCGGCGTCACCCAGGTCGGCTGGCTCTGGGCGTCCGTGGTCGTGATCGTGGTGCTGGAGGTGGTGCTCGCCCGCCTGGTCGACCTGCTGGGACGCACCCCGGCCCGTAGCTGGGGGGAGAAGATCGTCGTCGACGGCACGTTCGGGCTCTACCTGGGCTGGGTCAGCGTGGCCACCTGCGCCAACATCGCGGCCACCCTGGTCGCCCAGGGCGTGACGTTCGGCGGGGCCGACCCCTGGATCGCGTCGGCCGTCCTGCTCGTCGCCGGGGGTGTCGGCTGGCTGCTCGCGAGCCGGCTCGGCGGCCGCTGGGCCGTCGCCGCCGCCATGGCGTGGGGGCTGGGCTGGATCGCCGTCGGACGCCTCACCGACGAGCCGCGCTCGCTGGTGGTCGCGATCGCCGCCGGGCTGGCCGCTGCCGCGGTGCTGGCCGGCGCGGCCCTCGTCCGGCGCTCGCAGGTTCCGGTCGCGGCGTAGTCCTGGGACCGGCTCAGGCTGCGGCCGCGGCGCGCCGCCGGAACCGCTTGGTGATGTCCAGCCCGACGACCACCAGCGCGAGGATCGTCACCACGTAGGGCATCATCAGCGCCAGGTTCGAGTTGAACCCCGCAACGGTCAGTTGGTCCGCGAGCGCGTCCGCCGTGCCGAACAGGAAGGCCGCCACCATCGTCGGCACCGGACGGGCCCGGCCGAAGGTCAGGGCGGCGACGGCGATGAAGCCGCGGCCCGACGTCATGTTGGCCGTGAAGCTGCCCAGGTTGGCCATCGACAGCTGCGCACCCGCGAAGCCGCACAGCACGCCGGCCCACACGATCGCCCAAAACTTCTTGCCTCGCAGCGAGATCCCCGCGGCCTCGGCAGCCCCCGGGTCCTCGCCGACGGCCCGCAGCTGCACGCCGAAGCGGGTCCGGTACAGGATCCACCAGAACGCCGGGACGCTGGCCAGAGACAGCCACACCAGGGGCGTCTGGTTGTCGATCCCGGCGCCGATCAGCGGCAGGTCGCCCAGCGGACCCAGGTCGAGGCGGGGGAGGGAGATCGAGGCGTCCGGCGGCGTGGTGCCCACGCTGGAGTAGAGCAGCTGCATCGCGAACACCGTCAGGCCGGCCGCCAGGATGTTCACGCCGATGCCCACCACGAAGAAGTCGGCCTTGAAGACCAGCGCACAGAGGGCGTACAGCAGCGACAGCAGCACCGACGAGATCACGGCGGCGATCACCCCGAGCAGCGCGCTGTGGGTCGACGAGCCGACCCAGATGGCGGTGAACGCCGCCACCAGCATGTTGCCTTCCAGGCCGATGTTGAGGATGTCGGCCTGTTGGGTGAACGCGCCGCCGATCGCGGCCAGTAGGATCGGCGCCACCTTGGTGAGGATCACCGCGAGCAGCCCGGTCGAGGTCAGCGCGGCCCCGAGGGCCGCCCAGAAGTCCAGTTCGAGGATCATGCGGGGCTCCCCTTCGGCACGGCGCGGGCGGCGGGACGGGGCGGTCGTCGCCGCTTCCACAGGTAGGTGCCGGTGATGAGCAGGATGATCAGGCCCTGCAGCACGTTGACCAGCGGGAACGGCACCGAGGTGTTGAGCTGCATCAGGTTCGAGCCGGCCATCATGTCGGCGTAGAACACCGCCGCCAGCACCGACGCCCACGGGTTCAGCCGGGCCAGCAGGGCGACGGTGATCGCCAGCCAGCCGTACCCCGGCGAGAAGGTCTGGACGAACCGGCCGCCGTTGGGTCCGAGCACGTACAGCGCGCCCGCGAGGCCCGCGATGCCGCCGGAGACGGCCATGACCTGCTGGCTCATCGAGGCCCGGCTGACGCCGGTGTAGTCGGCGAAGTCGTTCAGCTCACCCAGCTCGCGCACCTTCAGCCCCCACGTCGAGCGGGACAGGACGAGGGCCAGCCCGGCGACCACCGCTAACGCGATCAGCAGGTCCACGTTCAGGCTGTACTCGGCGTTCAGGTAGGGGAGCCGGGCCTCGCGGGCGATGCGCGGCGTGGCCAGCGAGGTCGTGGACGGGTCCTTGAGCGGCCCGGTGACCAGGTAGGCGGTCAGCAGCACGCCGATGGAACTCATCATCAGTGTGGAGACGACGATGTCGACCTTCCACGCGGCCAGCAGCGCCCCGGGGATCCAGCCCCACACTGCCGCGGCGAGCACGCCCAGCAGCATCACCAGCAGGCTGAGCGCCGGCCCGGGCAGTCCCTGGAACGTGAACCCAGCCCACGCCCCGGCCAGCGCCCCGACGTACAGCTGCCCCTCGCCGCCGATGTTGAAGAAGCCGGCGCGGAAGCTGACGATGACGGCCGCGGTGAGCAGCAGCAGCGGCACCGTCTGGCCGAGGATGCCGCCGATGCCCTGAGGGGTGGCGAAGGACGCGACGAACAGCTCGCGGTAGGCGGCCAGCGGGTTCACGCCCAGGCCGGCGATGATGACGGCGCCCACCAGCAGCGCGATGCCGATGGCGACCAGCGGGCCGGACCCCTCGGCGAAGACGGTCCGGAGCAGCCGCTGCGGGGTGAGGCGCGGCACCCGGTCGGCGGGGAGGACGGCCACCGGGGCCGCGACGCCGACGCCGGCGACCTCGCCGGGGTCCTCACTGCGGGCGCGTTCGAGGACGGCGGCCACCTCGGCCGCCACCTTCTCGGAGGCGGTGGGCGCGGCCACCGCCTGGCTGACCTGCCGGTGGCGCAGCTCGGCCAGGGCGACGGCGTCCTCGTCCACGTCGGTGCCGGCCATGGCCAGGCCCACGGCGACCTCGCTCATGGTGTCCTGGGTGAACTCGCTGATGATCCGGCCGCGGTAGAGCACCAGCAGCCGGTCGGACAGGCTCATCACCTCGTTGAGGTCGGCGGAGATCAGCAGGATGCCGGCGCCGCGGTCGCGGGCGGTGATGAGCGCGTTGTGGACGAACTCCATGGCGCCCACGTCGACGCCGCGGGTGGGCTGGGCGATCAGCAGCACGTCGGGGTCGGACTCGAACTCGCGCGCGATCACGACCTTCTGCATGTTGCCGCCCGACAGCGATCCGATCGGGGTGGTCGTCCGGGCGCCTCGGACGTCGAACCGCTCGATCAGCGACTGGGCCAGGCCGTGCATCGCCCGCAGCGAGATCCACCCCCAGCGGGCCAGCGGCGGCCGCAGGTGGGTGGCGGCGATGTTCTCGGCCACGGACAGCCGCGGGGCCGTGCCCACGCCGTAGCGATCCTCCGGGATCGTGGCGAGCCCCAGGTCGCGGCGTCGGCGGACCGTGGCCCGGGTGACGTCCTGGCCGCGCAGCAGGACGGTGCCGCCGTCGGCCCGATGCAGCCCCGAGACCGCCCGGGCCAGCTCGGCCTGGCCGTTGCCCTCCACGCCGGCGATGCCGACGATCTCCCCGGCGCGGACGTCGAGGCTGACGTGGTCGAGGGCGACCACGCCGCGGTCGTCGGCCACGGTCAGCTCGGTGAGCCGCAGCACCACCTCCCCGGGGGTGGCGGGGGTGTGTTCGAGGCGCAGCAGCACCTCGCGGCCCACCATCATGGTGGCGATGTCGGTCTTGGTGAGCCCGGCCGCCGGGAGGGTGCCGATCAGCCGGCCGTCGCGGATCACGCTGACGTCGTCGGCGATGGCGAGCACCTCGTCCAGCTTGTGGGAGATGAACACGACGCCGCAGCCCTTGGCGACCAGGTCGCGGATCACCACGAACAGGTCGTCGGCCTCGGCCGGGGTCAGGACGGCGGTGGGCTCGTCCAGGATCAGCAGCCGGGTCTCGTGGCTGAGCGCCTTCAGCAGCTCCACGCGCTGGCGCTCGCCGACCGACAGGTCGTCGATGACGGCGGTCGGGTCGATCTCCAGGCCGTAGCGGGCGCTGAGTTCGGCGACGCGGGCCTCCATGGCGGCGCGGCCGAGGCTCCCGGCCTTCACCAGCTCGCGGCCCAGGAAGACGTTGGCGGTCACGGTCAGCGACCCGACGAGCTTGAAGTGCTGGTGGACCATGCCGATCCCCAGCGCCGCCGCGCGCTGCGGCGAGTCGATGTCGACCGGCTGATCGTCGAAGCGGATCTCCCCGGAGTCGGGGCGCGCCGTCCCCGCGATCATGGTCATCAGCGTGGTCTTGCCGGCCCCGTTCTCGCCGACGACGGCGTGGACGCGGCCCGCCTCGACCACCAGGCTGATGCGGTCGTTGGCGACCTTGTCACCGAACGCCTTGGTGACCTCACGCAGTTCCAGCAGCGGCATAGCGGACACAGTAGTGGGGGCACGGACGCAGCGTCCGTACCCCCACGAGCCGTGGTACCGGCGGTCAGCCGATGGTGCTGGGGACCGTGATCTCCCCGGAGGCGACCTTGGCGCCCAGGTCCTTGATCTTGGCCTGGATGTCGGCCGGGACGATGTCGCCGTTGTCGTCGAAGGTGAGCCCGACGCCCTCGTTGGCCAGCCCGTACCAGGTGGTCTTGCCGAACTCGAGCTTCCCGGCGTCCGCGTCGTGGACGGCGGTGACCAGCGAGTCGCCGATCTTCTTCAGCATCGAGGCCAGCACGTAGCCCTTCTGGACCGCGTTCTGGTTGGAGTCGACGCCGATGGCGTAGCGCTTGGTGTCCTTGGCCGCCTTCAGCACGCCCATGCCGGAGCCGCCGGCCACCTGGTAGACGACGTCGGCGCCGCCGTCGAACATGGCCTTGGCCTGGTCGTAGCCCTTGTTGGGGTTGTCCCAGGCACCCACGAAGGAGACCTTGACCTGGATGGACGGGTCGACCGACTCGACGCCCTTCTTGTAGCCGCCGATGAAGTCCTGGATCACCGGGCCGTCCTGGCCGGCGACCAACCCGACGATCTTCTTGCCGGTGGCCATCGGGAACTTGTCCTTGTTGGTGGTGACCAGCGCGGCCAGGACGCCGGCGAGGAAGGAGCCCTCGTTCTGGCGGTACATGATCGAGGCGACGTTGGGGGCGTCCACCGTCTCGTCGTAGATCAGGTACTGCTGGTTGGGGTACTTCTCGGCGACGTCGGTGAGGATGTCCTTGAGGTCCGCCGAGCCGCAGATGACGTACTTGTACTTACCGTCGGAGAGCTGCTCCATCGTGGCCTTGTACTGGACCTGGTTGCCCGCCGTCGACTGGATGCTCTGGGTGGTGTAACCCTCGGCCTTCAGCTTCTGGATGCCCGACTCGGCGTCGTCGAAGAACGCGCCGTCTCCCAGGGAGCCGTTGATGAAGCTCGCGATGGCCGGCTTGGCCGCAGCCGAGCTGGCTGCGGACGTGGCGGGCGCGGCCGAGGTGGCGGCCGGTGTTGAGGTGCAGCCGACGAGCAGCGCCGCCGCGGCCAGCAGGCCGATGGTCTTGGTGAACATGGAGAGGTGCTCCTTCGCACGTCGGGGGCTCTCAGCTGGCGAGAACCGATTGGAATCGTAGCGTCGCCCGGTCGTTAGCCGGTCAGCTGAGCAGGGCCTGTGCCGCAATCGTGACCATGGCGTTGAACGAGGTCTCGCGCTCCTCGGCGGACATGTCCTCGCTGGCGTCCAGCAGGTGATCGGACGCCGTCAGGACGACCAGCGCCTCCTTGCCCTCGCGCATCGCCGCCCCGTAGAGCCCGACGGCCTCCATCTCGACACCCAGGGTGCCCCGATCGGCCAGCGCCTGAATCCAATGCGGCTGCGACAGGTAGAAATGATCGCTGCAGTAGGTGGGGCCGACGTGCACGGCGACGCCCTGGGTGTTCTCCGCGGCGGCCACGGCGCCGCGCAGCAGGTCGAACGTCGGGGCGTAGGAGAGGGTGAGGCCGGGGACCTCCAGCTGCGGGGAGGACGAGTTGCTGTGCGAGGCGGTGGAGATGATGACGTCGCGCACCTTCACGCCCGGCAGGATGGCGCCGCAGGTGCCCACGCGGACGATCCGCTGGACGCCGTAGAAGCGGTACAGCTCGGTGGCGTAGATCGAGATGGACGGCACACCCATGCCGGAGGCCATGACCGACATCGGCACGCCCTGGTACGTGCCGGTGTAGCAGCCGATGCCGCGGACCTCGGAGACCAGCTTGGCATCGGTCAGGAGGGTCTCGGCGATCCGCGCGGCCCGCTTGGGGTCTCCGGGCATCAGGACCAGCGGGGCGATCTCACCGAGCTCGGCGGTGATGTGGGGAGTCGGCATGGTTCGTCCTTCGTTGACGGGTACGTGCGCAGCACTCTACTTCGCCCCTCCGACACGTGGTTCGGAGGGCCGCTCCGGCGGGTCGTGGGCCGGATTTTTCAAGTCCCGACGGGATCGGCTAGGGTATGTCTTCGTTCGCAGGAACGACTGGGGCTATGGCGCAGTTGGTAGCGCGCTTCCATGGCATGGAAGAGGCCACGAGTTCGAATCTCGTTAGCTCCACCAGTGTTTCCCCTCGCCACAGGCGCATTCGCAGGACTGAAATCACCCCCTCCCGGAGTGCTAGGCGTCACCGCCCCCTTGCCCACTCGCGCGGTGGCTCGACCGCCATCAGTGCGCGTGTCGGCGACAGCGAGGTGTGGTCTTTCGTGAGCGCGCCGTCGCGGCCGGGCATGATGTGAGGGTGATGGACTTCGGCCTTGACGGGGCGGTGGCGCTGGTCACTGGGGCGTCCAGTGGCATCGGGCAGGCGATTGCGCTTGCGCTGGGACGAGCCGGGGTTGCGGTGGGGTGTGGGGCCCGGGCTGGCTCTCGGGCTGCCGAGACGGTGAGGGTGATCGAGGCTGCCGGCGGTCGCGCGGTGGCCATCGAGTGGGATGTCACCGACCCAGAACAGGCGGAGGCTGCGGTCGCTACGGTCCAGCAGGCGTTCGGGCCGCTCAGCCTGGCGGTCAACGGCGCCGGGATGGGTGCCGGAACGCCGGCGCTGGACCTGAACCCGAAGCAGTGGCAGATGGTTTACGACACCAACGTCAACGGCGTGTTCTACTCGTGCCAGGCCGAGGCGCGCGCCATGCGTCAGCACGGACGCGGCTCCATCGTGAACATCGCGTCGATCTCGGCGACCATCGCCAACCGCAACCTCACCCAGGCCCAGTACAACTCGAGCAAGGCCGCGGTTGTCCATCTGACCAAGTCGCTGGCGGTGGAGTGGGCGCCGCTCGGCCTCCGCGTCAACTGCGTTAGCCCGGGTTACACGCTCACCCCGATGAACCGTCGGCCAGAAGTTGCCGATCTTGTGACGCAGTTCGCCGACACGACGCCACTGGGGCGACTAGCCGAACCGGACGAGATCGCAGGCCCGGTTCTCTTCCTGCTAGGCCCCGCGGCTAGCTACATCACCGGCGTTGACCTGCTCGTCGACGGCGGATATTGCTGCTGGTAGCCCCGACCGTCGCGGCGGACTGACATCGATTCCTGGCTGGGTAGCACGACGTCCGCCCGAAGACCCACGTCGAAGCGGTCGGCGTTTGCCGGCCCTGGGAAGGCATCCGGCGGGAGTCAGTCGAAGAACCCCTGGATGATGTCGATCACCGCACCGGCGCCCCGGGAGCTATTGCTGAGCACCGTTGCCGTGGTGCTCGACGCCGGGTCGTGGACACAGCGCACCTCGACCCCGGCGTCGTAGCCGGACAGGACGAGCTGCGGCCCGGTCGCGTGCAGCCACAGGCCCGCGCCGTACCGCATGCCCTCGCTGGGCACGTCGCTGCGGGGCCGGGTCAGCTCGGCGACCAGCGCCGGCCCCACGATTCGGCCGGCCACCAGTGCCCGCCAGAACTGATGCAGGTCGTCGACGGTCGAGTAGGCGCCGCCGTCGCCGTTGCCGCGCACCGGAAGGTGCAGCACGTTGGTGCGGTTGCCCGTCGCCTCGAAGTAGCCGAGCGCCGCGTCGCCGGGGAGGTCATCGGAGCGCAGGAATCCGGTGTGTGCGAGACCCGCGCGGGCGAACACCTCCGCCTCCACGAACTCGTGAAAGCCGGCCCCCGCGACGCGTTCGATCACCAGCGCCAGGACCATGAAGCCTTGGTTGCAGTAGCCGAAGCGCTCGCCCGGGGGGAACTTCTGCGGGTGCCCCTCCAGCATCGGCAGGAACGCCGAGGTCTCCGCGAGCTCATGCACCGGCGCGGTCAGCACGTAGTCGTCGGGCTCCCAGTCGGCGTCCTCATCGAGGTAGTCGCCGATCCCGGAGGTGTGGGTGAGCAGGTGTTCGATCGTCACCGCGTCGTCGATCAGCGGCAGGTCGTCGCCGAGGATCGGGCGCACCGGATCGGCCAGCCGAAGCCGTCCCCGTTCGACGAGGCGCAGCACCGCCAGGGCAGTGAAGGTCTTGCTGCCGCTGGCCAGGGCGAACCTGGTGTTCGCGGTGTTGGGCGCCGCCAGTGCCCGGTGGGCGAAGCCGTAGCACCGCTCGAACAGTCGCTCGTCACCGGCGTCGATGGCCACCACGCCGGTGAAGCCGGATCCGGCCGCGGCTGCGTCCACCGCCGACTCGTCGATCTGCATCAGCCATGGTTGCATGCGACCGCGGCAGCCGGCAGTGAGTGCGAGGGCGGACGCTGGGGATCGCCCGGACGGCGAGCCGCCGAACTGAGCAGTCGGATGGCCCGCTGTGACAGGATTCGCGAGTGACCTGGCGACGTTCCCTTCTCGTGGCCATGCTCGGGTTGGTGGGCTTGCTGCTGGCTGGTTGCTCGGTCGTTGTCTCCGGCCTGGCAGGACGTGTCATCCACCCGCCCGCGGGTGACCCGGAGAGCGACTGGGTTGTGATCACCTACACCCTCCAGCCCGGGGCTGAAGCTAGCGCGATGGACGTGCTCCTGGAGACCGAGTTGGCTGCCGAGGCAGCCCTCCGGGACACCGGGGCGGGTGTCATCGACGGTAACGAGGTTGGCGACGGCGAGTACCAGCTCTACTTCTTGGGACCGGATCGCCACCGAATGTGGCAGGTGCTGAAACCGGTCTTCGCCGCCGCCCCCCTCACGTGGTCGCGCGTCGAACTCTTTCAGTCGCTGAATGAGGAGCCCGTCGAGGTGATCCTCCCTCGCTGACCACCTGTTCGGTCGACCTGACCGATTGCCCGCGCGTACTGGGCAGCGGGCCATCGGTACTGCGGCGGGGGTCCAGGGGCTCGTCGCGCAATGGCGGATACGGCACGCTGCGCGGCACCTGTCCCGTCGGTACATAAGTGACCGCTGTCGGTCACATATGGACCGACGCCACACCGGGGCGGGGCGCGTGCGGAGCGGCGCCCGGCCCCCTCGGCTCAGCGGCTGGTGTCGATGACCTCGATAGCGCAGCGGGGGCACGTCCTGAACCAGCCGCCGTCCTTCCCCACCGGTACCAAAGTGACCGTTGTCGGTCACCTACGTACCGACGAACTTCGGCGGTAGGTCAGGAGATGTAGGCCTCGGCGGTTCCGGTAGTGGAGGAGGAGCTGAAGGAGTGGGCGCGGCGCACGTGCAAGAAGCCAGTAGGCGCGATGCGCGAGCCACCCTTCGCTCGCGGACGTGCGGTCTGCGGCAGCGCTCACCCGCACCAATGCGGCACTGGATGTTCGATCAGCGGGGTTGCTGACGCTGTCGCGCGATTCCGAGTAGTCCTTCGATGGCCCGCAGAGCCTCGGGGGAGCTAGGCGGAAGAGGGCTCTCGACTCCCAGCCGCCGACTCAGAATCTGTGCGGCCGCGCAGGGGGGTGAGCGCCTCGGCGGGGCCGAGGGCGTCCGCGGACGAACGGGCGAGCGCCCGGCGGCGCCCGATCTTGCTCAGCTCGACGGCCAGCGGGACGAGCAGGGCCAGGCCAACCGAGGCCAGCCACTCGCCTGCGCTGAGCGAGGTGGTGAGCAGCAGCTTCTGCAGGAAGGTCCACTCCACGGCCACCACGGTGATCGCCACGGGGATGGCGAGGGTCTTCACGGCGCCCAGCAGCGGCGCGGCCAGCCCCGGTTCGGGGTCGCGGCGGAAGACCAGGCCGCTGAAGATGGTGCCGAAGGCCATCACGACGAAGGCCATCGTCATCCGCACGCTCGCCTTGCTGCCGGACAGCTCGCCGGGCCCCAGCAGCAGCGCCGCCAGGGTGGCCACGAACAGCACCCCGCCGAAGAGCAGCCACTGCGCGATCGCGCTCGGGTTGGTCAGCTTCGCCTTTGGATCGCGAGGTGGCCGGGCCATCAGGCCGGGGGTGGCGGGTTCCTGCATGATCACGATGACGGGGAAGATGGCGATGAAGAAGTTGAGGAACAGGATCATCAGCGGGGTGAGCGCCATCCCGCCGTTGAGGTTGAGCACGCTGGCGCACAGGAAGAGCAGCACCAGGGCCAGCAGCTGCGACATCTGGTAGCGGATGTAGTTGGCGATCTTCTCGTACGTGCTGCGTCCCAGGCTGATGGCCGTGACCAGCGTCCCGAAGTTGTCGTCGGTCAGGATCATCTTGCCGGCCTGCTTGGTGACCTCGCTGCCCGACCCCATCGCCACCCCGATATCGGCCTGCTTCAGGGCCGCGGCGTCGTTGACGGCGTCGCCGGTCATGGCCACGATGTCGCCGCGCTGCTGCATCAGGCGGGCCAGGCGCACCTTGTCCTGTGGCGTGACCCGTCCGAAGACGTGCAGGTCGGGCAGGGCGGCGCTCAGCGCCTCGTCGCTCATGGCGGCGATCTCCGCGCCGCTGATGGCCCCGGGGCCGAGACCCAGCTCGGCGCCGATCGCGGCCGCGGTGATGGCGTGGTCGCCGGTGATCATGCGCACCTCGATGCCGGCTTTCCGCGCGATCCGCACCGCCTCGACCGCGGTCGGGCGCAGCGGGTCGATGATGCCGACCATGCCGACGAACAGCAGCGAGCCGACCAGCGACATCGCGTCGGCGGCCACCTCGTCCTCGTGGCCGGTGACGTCGCGCACCGCGAAGGCGAGCACCCGCAGCCCCTTCTCGGACAGCCCACGGTTGGCGGCCAGGATGGCCTCGCGGACGTCCGCGAGCGGGACGACGCCCTCCGGCGTGGCCACCTGTGTGCAGCGGTCGAGCACCACGTCCGGGCCGCCCTTGACCAGCTCGAGCAGCTGCTCGCCGCCCTCGACGGGGACGCGATGGAACGTGGCCATGAACTTGTACGCCGAGTCGAAGGGCACCTCGGCCACCCGCGGGTAGGCGCGGCGGCTCTCCTCGGCGTCCACGCCGATCTTGGCCGCCAGCACCACCAGTGCGGCCTCGGTGGGGTCGCCGATCACGGCCCCGTCGTCGGAGACGGTGGCGTCGCTGCACAGGCAGAGCCCGTAGGCGAGCTGGGTGAAGTCCGGCGCGGCGTCGCCGGCCACCCCCCGGATGGTGCCGGTCTTGGCGTAGCCCTCGCCCCCGACGGTGTACCAGCGCGAGCGCACGAACATCGAGCGCACCGTCATCTCGTTCATCGTCAGGGTGCCGGTCTTGTCGGAGTTGATCGAGCTGGTGGCGCCCAGCGTCTCCACGTCGGTGAGGTTCTTCACCACGGCCTTGTGCTCGGCGAGCTGCTTGGCGCCGAACGCCAGCATCGCCTGGACGAACGTGGGCAGCCCGGTCGGGATCGCCGACACGGCCACCGCCACGCCGAGCATCATCACCGACTCCATGGTCTGCCCGCGGGACACCCCCAGGATGACGATGAGCAGCACGGCCGCCCAGGCGATCGCCCCCAGCACCTTGGTCAGGGAGTCGAGCTCGCGCTGCAGCGGCGACTTGCTCGGCGCCACCGCGGACAGCATCGTCGCGATCTGGCCCATCTGGGTGCCCATGCCGGTCTCGGTGACCACCATCGCGCCGGTTCCGCGGGTCACCGAGGTGTTTTGGAACAGCATGTTGGTGCGATCGCCCAGCGCGACCTCGTCGCGCTCGATGGTCGCGGGATCCTTGCTGATCGGCGCGCTCTCGCCCGTCAGCGCCGCCTCCTGGGTCTCGAGGGTCGCCGAGCGGAGCAGCCGCCCGTCCGCGGGGACGATGTCGCCCGACTCCAGGTTCACGAGGTCGCCGGGCACGACGTCGGTGGCGCTGATGAGGACCAGCGCGCCGTCCCGGACCACCTTGGCCTGCGGGATCTGCATCTTGGACAACGCGTCGACGCTCGCCCGCGCCTTCACTTCCTGCTGCGTGCCCAGGACCACGTTCAGCACCACGAGCAGCGCGACCACCACCGCAGTGGAGACCTGTCCGATGAACAGGCTCACGCCGGCCACGGCGATCAGCATCAGGTTCATCGAGTCTCGAAGCTGGAGCAGCGCCACCGCGGCCATGGACGGCGAGGGCTCGGCCGCGATCACGTTCGGCCCCTGGGAGGCCAGGCGCGCGGACGCCTCCGCCGCGGATAGCCCGGCGGCGGCATCGGTGCCCAACGCCGCCACGACGGCGTCGATGGGCTCTGAGTACCAAGTTCTGGAGGGGTCAACCTGGCGGGGTGGGGTGGGTGAGGTGGACACGAGAAATCCTTCCCTGGCCGATGACACGAACATACTCCGCCCCTTCGCCGGGTCAGTGCCCCGGCGAACCCCTCAGGCGGGGGAGTGGGTGGCGCTCAGGTGCTCGATCGCCCACTCCTCCAGCGCGCGGAGCGGGCCACGAAGGGTGTGCCCGGCCTCGGTCAGCTCGTACTCGACGCGCGGCGGGATCTCCGGATACTGGGTGCGGGTCACCAGCCCGGCCTGCTCCAGGTTCCGCAGGGTCTGGGTGAGCATCTTCTGCGAGATGCCGTCGACACCCCGGACGATCGCGGAGAAGCGAAGCGGCCCCTCGGCCAGCGTGCCGACCACCAGCACCGTCCAGCGGTCGCCGATCAGGTCCAACAGTCGTCGGCTCGGGCAGTCGCGGACGTAGGGGTTCCAGGCCAACGCGCTCACGGGTCCTCCTCGGTCACCGACGAGCCACTTGGTTACCGTTTGGTTCCCAATGCCCATCGGTGGGTAACTTACTCATCGTAACTTATGTGCCGCCGCCACGAGCGCGGTCGAACGAGAGGCAAGCATGCGCATCACTGTCCTGGGGGGCACCGGCTACGCCGGCAGCAACATCGTCGCGGAGGCCGCCGCCCGCGGCCACGAGGTCACGTCCTGGTCGCGGACCGCGCCGGCCGAGGCCGTGCCGGGCGTCACCTACCGCACCGGGTCGCTGACCGATCCCGCCAACCTCGCGGCCGCCGTCGACGGCACCGACGTCGTGGTCGAGACGATCGCCCCGCGCGGCGACATGGCGGGCCGCGTGGCGCCGCTGGTCGCCGAGCTGGCCCAGCTCGCCGAGGCCGCCGGGGTCCGGCTCGGCGTCGTGGGGGGCGCCGGTTCGCTGCACGTCGCCGAGGGCGGCCCCCGGCTGCTCGACCTCGACACCTTCCCCGAGGCGTTCCGCCCGGAAGCGCTGGAGCTGACGCAGGTCCTGACCGACCTGCAGGCCCGCGACGGGTCACTGGACTGGTTCTTCGTCAGCCCCGCCGCCGGGTTCGGCGGCTACGCCCCCGGCGAGCGGACGGGCCACTACCGCCTCGGCGGGGACGTCCTGGTGACCGACGAGGCCGGCAACTCGGCCATCTCGGGGGCCGACTTCGCCATCGCGCTGGTCGACGAGCTGGAGAAGGCCGGCCACTCCCGGCGTCGGTTCACCGTCGCCTACTGATCACCCATCCCCGGCGCCCGATGGCTGCGGCACACCCCCTGCCGCCGCAGCCACCGGGCGTTCCCTCGCATACTCTTCTCGACATGTCCCACGCAGCCCAGTCCCCGCACGCCGCCGACCGCCACGACGTGATCCGGGTGCAGGGTGCCCGGGAGAACAATCTCAAGGGCATCGACGTCGAGATCCCCAAGCGGCGGCTGTCGGTGTTCACCGGGGTGTCGGGGTCGGGCAAGAGCTCGCTGGTCTTCGGCACCATCGCCGCCGAGTCGCAGCGGATGATCAACGAGACCTACAGCGCGTTCGTCCAGGGCTTCATGCCGTCGCTGGCCCGCCCGGACGTCGACCACCTGGAGGGCATCACCACCGCGATTATCGTCGATCAGGAGCGGATGGGGGCCAACGTCCGCTCCACCGTCGGCACGGCCACCGACGCCAATGCCATGCTGCGGGTGCTGTTCAGCAAGCTCGCCCAGCCGCACATCGGCTCGCCGCAGGCCTATTCGTTCAACGTGCCCTCGGTGTCCGGCTCGGGGATGATCAAGACCGAGCGGGCCGGCCGCGTCCTCAAGGAGGCGCGCACCTACACCCTGGTCGGCGGCATGTGCCCGCGCTGCGAGGGCCGGGGCTCGGTCAGCGACGTGGACCTGACCCAGGTCTTCGACGACTCGCTGTCGCTGCTGGGCGGGGCGATCAAGGTTCCCGGGTACACCGCCGACGGCTGGATGGTGCGCACCTACGCCGGGTCCGGCTTCTACGACCCGAACAAGCCGATCCGCGACTTCACCCCCAAGGAGTTGGACGACTTCCTGTACCGGGCCCCGACGAAGGTGAAGATCGAGGCCATCAACATGACCTACGAGGGCCTGATCCCCAAGATCACCAAGTCGATGCTGTCCAAGGACCGCGAGTCGCTGCAGCCGCACATCCGCGCGTTCGTCGACCGCGTCGCCACCTTCACCCGCTGCCCCGACTGCGAGGGGACGCGCCTCGCCGAGGGCGCCCGGACGTCCCGGATCGGCGAGGTCAGCATCGCCGACGCCTGCGCCATGCAGATC
>CAZBMH010000041.1:0-18920 GCA_964492685.1 uncultured Micropruina sp. | reverse complement strand
AGTTCACGCTCTCGGCGTCCAGGTGGTTGGTGGGCTCGTCGAGCAGCAGCAGGTCCGGCTGCTCCAGCAGCAGCTTGCACAGCGCCACCCGGCGGCGTTCGCCGCCGGAGAGGATGTTCACCGGCGTGTCGCCGGGGGGACACTGCAGGGCGTCCATCGCCTGATCCAGCAGCGAGTCGAGCTCCCACGCGTTGCGGTGCTCGAGCTCCATCTGAAGGTCGCCCATCTCGGCCAGCAGGGCGTCGAAGTCGGGGTCCTCGCCCGCCATCTCGACGCCGATCTCCTCGTAGCGCGCCATCATCGCCTTGGTGTCGGCCACGGCCAGCTCGATGTTCTCCAGGACGGTCTTGTCCTCCTCCAGCGGCGGCTCCTGCTGCAGCATGCCGACGGTGGCACCCTTCTTCAGCATCACGTCGCCGTTGTCGGCGCGGAGCAGGCCGGCCATGATCTTCAGCATCGTGGACTTGCCCGCGCCGTTGGGGCCGACGACGCCGATCTTGGCGCCCTCGAAGAACGACATGGTGACGTTGTCCATCACCAGCTTCTCGCCCAGCTTCTTGCGGACGTTGTGCATGGTGAACACGAATTCGGGCATGGGTTGTCCTTGCAGCTCAGGGGAGAATCGCCCTCCAGTATGCCAGTGGGCCCGGTGCGCCCGGAAACCCGCGCGAGCGTCCCGGTGGGCTCCGCGCGAGGCGCGCGTCAGGCGGACGGGGCGGCGAGTCGATCGCGGCCGAGGTCGATCAGCTCGAGCACCTCGTCGAAGAGCGCCGGCAGGCCGTCCAGCGGCCACCAGGCGACCCGCTGGCTCTCCGATGAGCAGGTGAGGTCGGCGTCGCGCGCGGCCCGGGCGGCGAAGCGGACGTCGAGGTGCCGGGTGGGGGAGCGGTAGCCGCGGCAGGTGATCGGGTGGCGGTCCAGGCTGACCGGGATCGCGTCCAGCTCCACCTCGATGCCCAGCTCCTCGCGGACCTCGCGGCGGGCCGCCTCGGCCAGCGACGCGTCGGCGGGCTCCAGGTGCCCGCCCGGGGGCAGCCAGGCGCCCACGATCCCGTGCAGGACGAGGGCGACCGAGGCCAGGTCGTGGCTGAACACGATCGCCGAGGCGGTGAGGTGCCCCGGCGCGCAGCCGCGCTCGCAGGCGTCGGGGTGGGCGTCCAGGAAGGCCAGGTAGTCGGCGGCCAGCGCCGCCTGGCGCCCGGACGGGGGCGTCCAGGCGCTGAGCGCGCGGAGCGCGTCGGCGTGCAGGTGGGCCGCGGGCGGCCGGTTCTCAGCCATGGACGGCCAGCAGCTCGGCCAGGATGAGTGCCTGGCGGCCGGCCAGGTCGGCGATCTGGGTGCGGCACGAGAACCCGTCCGCCAGGACGATCGCGTCCGGCCCGGCGGCGTCCAGGGCCGGTCCGAGCCGGTCGGCGAACACCGCCCGGGACAGCGCGGCGTGCCCGGCCTCCATGCCGAAATTGCCCGCCAGCCCGCAGCAGCCCACGACCGTCACGACGCTCGCCCCGGTGGAGCGCAGCAGGGCGGCGTCCGCGGCCCAGCCCAGCACCGCGGCGTGATGACAATGGGGCTGGACCACCAGCTCGTGCCCGGACAGGTCCGGGGGGCTCCAGGCGGGAGTCCGGGCAAGCAACTCCGCGAGGGTGAGCACCCCGGCGGCCACGTCGGCCACCCGCGGGTCGTCCACCAGGCCGGCGGCATCGGACCGCCACACCGCCAAGCAGGACGGCTCCAGCGCCACCACGGGGATCCCCTCGGCGATCGGCGGGTGCAGCACGTCCAGCGCCCGGCGCAGCTCGGCGGCGGCCGCGTCCCGCTGCCCGGTGCTGATCAGCGGCAGCCCGCAGCAGGCCCGCCCGCCGAGGAAGCGCGGCGCGTAGCCGGCCGCGGTCAGCACGCGGAGCAGGGCGGCCGCCTGGTCCCCCTCGAACGCGTCGCTGAACGAGTCCACCCACACCAGCACGGGCCGCCCGGGACCGGGCGTCGCCCCGCCCCGCCGCGCGGCCGGACGATCCGCGAACCGCGGCAGCCGCCTGGACGGGTCCAGCCCGCCGAGCCGCAGCAGTGCCCGGCGGAGCGGCCGCAGCGCCATGGCGGCGTTGACGACCCGGGCCAGCCCCGGGGTGGCCGAGATGGCGGCGCCCCAGCGGGGGAGCCGCCCCAGGAGGTAGTGGCTCGCCGGGCGTGGCCGGCCTCGGTAGGCATCGGCGAGCACCCGGGACTTGTAGTCGGCCAGGTCGACCCCGGTGGGGCACTCCCGGGCGCAGGCCTTGCAGGCCAGGCAGAGGTCGAGGGCGGCCAGCACCTCCGGCGACCGCGCACCGCCGGTCACCAGGCTCCCGTTCACCATCTCCTGCAACACGCGGGCCCGCCCGCGGGTGGAGTCCTTCTCCTCGCCGGTGACCCGGTACGAGGGGCACATCGCGCCGGCGCCGCTGCTGGCGACGCAGCGGCCCACCCCGGTGCACCGGTGCGCCTCGGCCGCCAGCCCGCCGGCGGCGACCAGGGACCCCATCTGCGGGATCCGCAGGTCGGCGTCCAGCGGTCGGGGGTCGACCAGCACCCCCGGGTTCAGCAGATTGTGGGGGTCGAACAGGGCCTTGATCTGGGCGAACAGCCGCAAGGCCGCGGGCGAGTACATCAGCGGCAGCAGCTCCGAGCGGGCCCGGCCGTCGCCGTGCTCGCCCGACATCGACCCGCCGTGGGACGCGACGAGCGCCGCTGCCTCCTCGATGAAGCGTCGATAGCGCCCCGCGCCGTCCGGGGCCTCGAGCGGGAAGTCGATGCGGCAATGGACGCACCCCTCGCCGAAGTGGCCGTATGGCAGGCCGCGCAGCCCGTGGCGGGCCAGCAGATCCTCGAAGTCGCGCAGGTATGTGCCCAGCCGCTCGGGGGGAACGGCCGCGTCCTCCCAGCCCGCGTGGGCCGGACGGGGCAGGGCCACCGCCGCGTACCCGGCGGCGTCCGCGCGCAGCCGCCACCAGCGCTCGGCCTCGCCGGCGGCCAGCAGCACGCGGCCCTCCAGGCAGCCGGCGGCCCCCACCAGGTCGTCGGCCCGGCGGGCCAGGGCCTCAGGATCCGTGTCGCCCAGCTCGACGAACAGCCAGGCCCGCCCGGCGGGCAGCGCCGGGACCGCGTCGGCCCCCTGGCGCTCCCGGACAGCGGCCATGAGCCGCTCGTCGAGGCCCTCGCAGGCGGTCGGGCGGCTCGGCAGCACGTCGGGCATCTGATCGGCGGCCGCCGCCAGCGACGGGTAACCGAGGATCACCAGGCACCGGTGGGCCGGGGTCGGCACGAGCCGCAGGGTGGCGCGCGTGACCACCGCCAGGGTGCCCTCGCTGCCCACCAGGAAGCGGGTCACGTCGAAGCCGTTCTCGGGCAGCAGGTGCTCCAGCGAGTAGCCCGAGACCTGCCGGGGGAACCGCCCGAACTCGGTGCGGATCACGCCGAGATTGCCCCGCACCAGCGCCCACAGCGCCCGCAGCAGCGGCGACTCGGAGCCGCGGAGGTCGACCCGCGAGTCCAGCGCGAGCCGCTCGCCGGTGCCGGCGACAACGTCCAGGGCGATGACGTTGTCCGAAGTTCGCCCATACCCCAGCGCGCGCGGCCCGCAGGCGTTGTTGCCGAGCATCCCGCCGATGGTGCACCGGTCGGCGGTCGAGGGATCCGGGCCGAAGCGATAGCCGTCGGTGGCGACGGCCGCGTTCAGCGTGGCGGCGACGACGCCGGGCTCGACGACGGCGAGGGCGCCCCCGGGGTCAACGTCCAGGACGGCGGTCAGGTGGTCGGCGGTGGCGAGAACCAGCCCGGGGCCGACCGCGTTCCCGGCGCAGGAGGTGCCGGCGCCCCGCAGCGTGATCGGGGTTCGCTCGGCCAGCGCGGCGTCGACGGCGCGGGCGAGTTCGTCCGTGGTGCGGGGGACGACGACGCCCCGGGGGACGACGCGGTACAGCGAGGCGTCGCTGGAGTAGAGCGCGCGGGTCAGCGTCGAGGTGTCGATCGTGACCGACGACGGCGCGCTCGTGGGTGGCACCCGGTCAGTCTGCCAGCACCACCGCGGTCATGGCCCGGCCAAGGGCCTCGAAGTCGTGGGGGTCGACGCGGTCCACGAAGGCCCGTCGAACCGATTCAACGTGATGGGGCGCTGCCGCTTTCAACAACGTGAGGCCGCTGCCGGTGAGCACGGCGATGACCCCCCGGCGATCCTGGGGGCAGCTCTTGCGCAGCACCAGTCCCTTGTTCTCCATGCGGGAGACGGTGTGGGTCAGCCGGGAGCGCGACTGACGCACCGCCAGGGCCAGCTCCGACATGCGCAGTTGCAGCTCCGGGGCCTCCGACAGGTGCACCAGGATCTCGTACTCGCCGAGATCGAGGCCGAAGGGTCGCAACTCCGCGTCGAGGCGCTCATTGATCCGAGCGACCGCGTTAAGGTAGCTTCGCCATGTCACCTGCTGCTCGGCGGTCAACCAACGCGGTTCGACGATCGTCTGCATGAGCGCGATTGTAGCAGGAAGATTTAGATTTCAACCACTCCCGGCGGCGGTGTCCTTCCTTCCACTGCCCGGTCCCGCCTCCTAGACTGTGCCAACACTTCCCAGGGTTGGGTGTGAGACGAGGGGGACGACCATGAACGGGGCCGCGGCCGAGATCCTGAAGGGGAGTCCGGCGTCCATGGGCGCCCTGCTCCAGTGGCGTATCTCGCAAACCCCCGCGAAGGAGGCGTTCCGCTACCGCGACGCCGGGGAACAGTGGGTCTCGCTGACGTGGACGCAGACCGGAGAGCTCGTGCGCACCCTTGCCGCGGGCCTGCTCAGCCTGGGGATCGCCTACGAACAGCGGGTGGCCATCGCCGGCGCCACCCGCATCGAGTGGATCCTCGCCGACTACGCCATCAACGTCGCGGGCGGGGCCACCACCACGGTGTACCCGAACACGTCCAAGGAGGACTTCCGCTACATCCTGGGGCACTCGGCCTCCCGGGTGCTCATTGTCGACTCGCCGGAGCAGCTGCAGAAGCTGGACAAGAAGACCCGCGCGGGGCTCACGCACATCATCGTCATGGACGGCGAGGGCGACGGCGACACCATCCTGAGCTGGCAGCAGCTGCAGGATCGCGGCCGTGCTCTGCTGGCCGAGCAGCCGGACGCGGTCGACCGCGCGACGGCCGCCACCGGGCGCGACTCGCTGGCCACCCTCATCTACACGTCCGGGACCACCGGCGTCCCCAAGGGCGTCGAGCTCACCCATCAGAACTGGATCTATGTGGGGTTCGGGGTGGACGCCCTCAACATCATCAAGACGGAGTACCTGCAATTCCTGTGGCTGCCGCTGTCCCACGTGTTCGGGAAGGCGTTGCTCGGCATCCAGCTGGCCATCGGGTTCGCGACTGCGGTCGACGGCCGCACCGACAAGATCGTGGCCGGGCTCGGGGAGAGCACGCCGTCGTTCATGTGCGGGGCGCCGCGGATCTACGAGAAGGTCCGCAATACCGTCCTGACCAACAACGCCTCGGGAGTCAAGGCCAAGATCGCCGGGTGGGCCTTCAGCGTGGGGCGCCAGTCGCACGACTACCGGCTGGCCGGCAAGCCGCTGCCCCGCGGGTTGGCGATCAAGTACGCGATCGCCGACAAGCTCGTCTTCCACAAGCTCCGCGACCGGCTCGGCGGCCAGATCCAGTTCATGGTGTCGGGGTCGGCCAAGCTGAACCCGAAGGTGCAGGGCTGGTTCTACTCCGCCGGCCTGGTGATCATCGAGGGCTACGGACTCACCGAGACCACGGCTGTCGCCTGCGTCAACGTCCCGAGCATGCCGCGCTTCGGGACGGTCGGCCCGGGTCTGCCGGGCACCGAGGTCCGGATCGCCGAGGACGGCGAGGTGTTGATCAAGGGGCCGGGCGTGATGCGCGGGTATCACCAGGCACCCGAGCTGACCGACGAGGTGTTCGTCGACGGCTGGTTCCACACCGGCGACATCGGTCACCTGGACGCGGACGGCTACCTCACCCTGACCGACCGCAAGAAGGACCTGATCAAGACCTCCGGCGGCAAGTACGTCGCCCCGCAGGAGGTGGAGGGTGCGCTCTCGGCGGTGCTGCCCTACGCGTCCCAGGTGATCGTCGTGGGCGACGGCCACAAGTACGTGTCCGCGCTGCTCACCATGGACGAGGTGAACCTGAAGGCCTGGGCGGCGCGCAAGGGGTTGGGCGAGAAGGGCTACGCGGAGATCATTGCGAGCCCGGAGCTGCGGGCCTCGGTCGAGAAGCGGGTCGCGCGCGCGAACCAGCGGCTGGAGCGCTGGGAGACGGTGAAGAGGTTCACCATCCTCGACCGCGAGTTCGACGTCGAATCGGGCGAGGTGACCCCGAGCCTGAAGATCCGTCGGGCCGCGATCATCCAGCGTTACGCCGACGAGGTGGCGGCGATGTATGCCGACGAGGGGGCCTACTCCGAGTGAGCCACCATCGCTACGTCGCCCCGGTGCCGCTGCGGTGGGTCGATCTCGACGCCCAGGGGCACGTGAACAACGCGGTGCTCGTGGACTACCTGCAGGAGGCGCGCGTTCGCTTCCTGTTGGAGGGGCCGAACGCGGCACTGTTGGGCAACGGCATCGTGGTCGTCGGGCACCAGGTCGAGTACCTGCGCCCGGCCGAGTTCTCGCGCGAGCCCGTCGCCGTGGAGCTGACGGTGGGCAAGGTGGGCGGCTCCAAGATCACGTTCGGCTACGAGGTGCTGCAGGACGGCCTGGCGGTCGTCCGGGCCCGCACACAGGTCTGCCTGTTCGACTTCGAGGCCGGGCGCCCCCGTCGAATGACCCCGGCAGAGCGAGAGGTGTTCTCCGCACTCAGTCACCACGTCGACCCGCTGCGCGACCTGGGGGAGTGGCGAGTGGGTGAGGCGGCCCACGAGCACCCGTTCACCGTCCGCTGGTCCGACGTGGACGCCTACGGACACGTGAACAACGTGCGCTTCTACGACTACATCGCCGAGGCGCGGATCCACATGTCGACCGACGCCGACCCGGTTGCGATGCGGAGCGCGGCCGACGCGGAGGCCCCGTACCTGTGGCTGGTGGTGCGCCAGGACCTCGACTATCTTGCGCAGCTGGGGCACCGGCTGGAGCCCTACATGGTGCGGACCGCGATCGCCAAGCTGGGCACCACGTCCATGACCATCGTCGCCGAGATCACCGACCCACTGGACGGCCGCCTGTTCGCCCGCTCTCGGACCGTGCTGGTGGTCGGGGACCGGGAGGGCCGTCCGATCCCGCTGCCCGAGGAGCTGCGGCGGGGCATCGAGCTGTGGCCGGCGGTGGCCGGCCGTCGAGGCTAGGCGCCTACACCGGCCAGGTGGTCGTGCGGCCGACGATGGTGTCGCAGGTCACCTGCAGCCAGGTGCCGCTGAAGCCGTACGGGGTGCGATATGTGGTGTTGGCGGCCTGTGTCCAGGCGCTGGGCAGGGCACCGGAGCTGCTGTCGCTGATCCGGCACGACACCGGGTTCGCGAAGCCCGCCGTGGTCACGGCCACGTTGGCGCACGTGGCGCCGACCGGGCAGATCGACAGCGTGGGCACGTAGGACGAGACGGTCACCGTGGCCCCGACGGGCGGCTTGGTGTAGTACGCGAACTTGTCGGTTCCCACGACGTCAGAGACCACCGATCCCGCGACCAGACGAACGTCCACCAGGCCGATGGCGTGCGCCGGGGAGATCACCTGGACACTGTCACGTCCGACCACCGTGACGTTGGTGCCCGGCGTGCTGCCGAAGAGCACCGTGGTGACGCCCTTGACGTTGGTCCCGGTGATGGTGACCTTCTCGCCGCCGGTGGACAGCCCGAAGAACGGGGTCACCTGGGAGACGGTCGGCTTGCGGATGGGGGCGGCATCGGCGACGCCGATGCCGAGGCTCACCGCGAGCGCGAGGGCAGCGAGCAGGCGGACGGGGAACTTCATCGGGCCTCCAAGGTGGCTGGTCGCTCCCACCAGACAGCCGCGTCCGGCGGAAGCATCCCGGCGTCATCGAGTGCGGACGCCACCACGATCGTCGCATCCTCGGGAAGGGGCTGCAAATGTCGACCGCAGTTGATCTGTACCACGAGTCCAGGGTCCCGGACGAAGGTGAGCACCCCGGGGTGCCCGCCGGACGCGGCCCAGCGCATCCCGGCGGAGCGGAAGGCGGGGTGGCGCTTGCGGATGGCCAACGCCTCCCGGTAGAGCGACAGCGTCGACGCGGGGTCGTTCGCCTGGGCCTCGGCGGTCAGCCCAGCCCAGTGGGCGGGCTGGGGGAGCCAGGGATCGCCGGTGCCGAAGCCGAACGGGGCGGTGGTCCCCGACCAGGGCAGGGGGACCCGACATCCGTCACGGCCGCGCGTCCGGCCGTTACTGCGCCAGAACGCGGGATCCTGCAGCGAGCGGACGGGCAGGTCCTCGACCTCGTCCAGCCCCAGCTCCTCGCCCTGGTAGACGTACATGCCCCCGGGCAGCGCCAGGTAGAGCAGCGCCAGCGCCCGGGCGCGACGCCGCCCGAGCGCGGCGTCGGTCGGCCACGGGTAGAGGAACTCGGCCCAGATCCGGTCGGCCTCGGCGACCTCGCCGGAGGCGGGGAAGTCCCACCCGGTGATGCGTTTGCCGTAGCGGGAGGCCGGACGCGTCTGGTCGTGATTTCCCAGGACCCATGTGGTGGCGGCGCCGACGTCGGCATGCAGGCGCAGGTTGTGGTCGATCATGTGCCGCAGGGAGGTGGCGTCCCACGCGCAGAAGACGCTGTCGAAGGTGAACGTGGTGTGCAGCCGGTCCTCGGTGAGGAAGTTCAGCCGGCCCGGGCTGGAGGCCTCGGACACGAAGACGCGGGGCGGGTCGTAGGAGTCGGCGATCCGGCGCCACCGGCGCTGCACGTCGGCCAGCGCCGCCTGGTTCCACAGCGGGTGGTTCAGCGCGGGCAGGAAGTCACCGACCCCCTTGTCGGTGGGCGGCGTGTCCGGGTAGGTCATGTCCTTGTGCAGCGAGTCGGCGACATCGATGCGGAAGCCGTCGATGCCCCGGTCGAACCAGAACCGCAGGACATCGTCGAACAGCCGCACGACGTCGTCGTTGGTCCAGTTGAGGTCTGGCTGGGAGGTATCGAACATGTGCAGATACCACTGGCCGGGGCTGCCGTCGGCCTCGGTGACCCTCGTCCAGGCTCGGCCGCCGAAGAGCGATCCCCAGTTGGTGGGCGGCAGCTCGCCGTGCTCGCCCTTGCCGTCCAGGAAGTGATAGCGGGCCCGCTGCGGGCTGCCGGGCGGCGAGGCCAGCGCATCCACGAACCACGGATGGGCACTGGAGGTGTGGTTGGGCACCAGGTCGATCAGGACGCGAAGGCCCAGCGAGTGCGCCTTGGCGATGAACGCGTCCGCGTCGGCCAGCGTGCCGAAGTCGGGATGGATGTCGCAGTAGTCGCTCACGTCGTAGCCGCCGTCGGCCATGGGGGAGGGGTACCAGGGGCTGACCCACACCGCGTCCACCCCGAGGCTCGCGACGTGATCGAGCCTCGCGATCATCCCGGGCAGGTCGCCCAGGCCGTCGCCGTTGCCATCGGCGAACGACCGCGGGTAGATCTGGTAGACCACCGCGTCGCTCCACCACCCAGGATGCTGAATCGTCACGGTTGCTCACCCTAGCGAGCGGATCGCCCCGCCGTGGCGAGGCGCGGAGGCGCCGCCGTCAGGCGGTCTTCCCCGACGGGACGGTGGTGCTGGACGGCTCGGCCGGCGTGCCGAGGTACTTGGCGAGCAGGGCCGGCAGGTCCACGCCGGTGGTGGTCTTGAGGAGTTCGTTGACCTGCACCACGTTCTCGGTGACCTGCTTGGGCAGCGCCGCAGCGCCGTCGGTGGAGACGACGGTGAGCTTGTCGATGGAGGCCATCGGGGCGGCCACCTCGCGGGCGATCTGGGGGAGGACGGAGACCAGCATCTCCAGCACGGCGGCCTCGTTGTAGCGGGCGTAGGCGTCGGCACGCTTGTTCATCGCCTCCGCCTCGGCCTGACCGGTGGCCAGGATCGCGGACGCCTTCGCGTCGCCCTCGGCGCGGAGGGCCTCGGCCTCGGCGATGCGGCGGGCCTTCTCGGCCTCGCCCCGCTTGGCCCCCTCGATCGCCTCGGCCTCGGCCAGCGCCGCGCGGCGGGACTTGTCGCCGACACCGGTGAGCCGGGCAGTCTCCGCGTCCGCCTCGGCCGCCGCGATGGCCGCGGCCTTCGCGGCCTCGGCGCTGAGGATCGAGGCCTGGCGCTTGGCGGCGGCCTCGGTCTCGACGCGGTACCGCTCGGCGTCGGCCGGCTTGCGCACCTCGGTGTCCAGCTGACGCTCCTTGAGGGCGGCCTGCTTCACGGCCACCTTCTCCTGCTCGGTGAGGATCGCCTGGTCGCGGTCGGCGCGGGCCAGCGGGCCGGCGGCCTCGGCCTGGGCGCTGGCCGCGTCGGTCTCGGCCTTGATCTCGGCCTGCTTCAGCATGAGCTCGCGGTGCGAGATCGCGATCTGCTGCTCGGCGGCGATCCGCGACTGCTCGGCGGCCTGCCGGGCGGCCGCCTCGGCGACGGCGGCGAGCTGGCCCACGCGGGCGGCCTCGGGGCGGCCGAGGTCGGACAGGTAGCTGCCGTCGTCGGTGATGTCCTGGATCTGGAAGGTGTCCAGCACCAGCCCCTGGCCGGTCAGGGACGTCTCGGCCTCGTCCGCGACCCGCTGGGCGAACGCCGCCCGGTCGCGGATGATCTGCTCCACCGACAGCCCGCCGATGATGGCCCGCAGCGAGCCGGCCAGCGTCTCCTGGGTGAACGTCTCGACCTCGTCCTGCTGGGCGAGGAAGCGCTGGGCGGCTGCCCGGACCGAGTCCTCGTTGCCGCCGACCTTCACGATCGCGACGCCGTCGAGGTTCAGCTTCACGCCCTGCCCCGACACCGCGCCGCGGATCTGAACCGGGATGCGGCGGCTCTGCAGGTCGAGGACGTGCAGCCGCTGCACGAACGGCAGCACGAAGACCCCGCCGCCCATGACCACCTTCTGCCCGGACAGGTCGGCGGTGAGCGCTCCGGTCTCGGCGTTGCGGATCTCGCGGCCCCCGCGTCCGGTCACGATGTAGGCCTCGTTGGGCCCCGCCACCTTATAGCGGGTGATGACGACCAGGGCGAGCAACACCACCAGCACCACGAGTCCGACGATCGAGAACAGTTGGTAGGGCATGGGGTCTCCTTGGGGGGGTGCTGGGTGGTGGGGTCTAGCGGTAGCTCACGCGGACGGCGACCGAGGTGGGGGAGAGGATGTCGGTGATGGTGACGACGGTGCCTGCGGGCACGGCCTCGGCGGCCTTCGCGTTCAGCTTGGTGAGGTGTCCGCCGTTGGTGACACTGATCTCGCCGTAGCCGTCGACCGGGATCGGGTTGATCACCGAGGCGGTCAGGCCGACCAGCGACGACGAGCGGGGGGTGTTGCCCTCCCCGGTGTGGCGCAGCCGGATCGTGACCCAACCGACCGCCGCCCCCGCGGCCAGGCCGGCGGCGGCGCCGATCACGCCAGCCAGCGTGGTGTTGTCGGTCAGGGACAGCACCAGCGCGCCGACGAAGCCGAGCGTGCCCAGGAAGCCGGCCAGGGCGGCCCCGGTGAGCCAGTCGCCGCCGCCCAGCGCGTCGAAGATGCCGTCGACGTGATCGCCGATCAGGAGCGCCGCCAGCAACAGCACGATCCCCGTGACACCCAGTGTCAGGAATACGGTCACGGCAGCCCCCCTTCGCCCCAGGATAGACGCGTCACAGGTTCACCCCTCGGTCCGTCCGGCTCCCGGCGCGCGGGCGTCCGCGATCAGGCCGGCGAGGCCATGGCCAGCATGATGAACGCGGTCGTCGCAGCGACGGTGGTGCCCTTTGCGTGGAGGCCTTGCGATCATCGTTGGCGTCCGCTCGGCGCTGCGCGTTCGGCAATAGGGCGCTCCCCGCGGGGAATGAGAACGGTCATGAGAGAATTGAGGAGTGCCCCATCTCCCGCTTCGCCGAATTGCGCTCGTCGTATGGGCCGCCTTCGGGTTCACGTGTCTCGTGATCTGGCGGAACTTCACGGTTGACGACGCCTTCATCGGCTGGGGTCACGGGGTCAATCTCGTGGAACACGGGGTCTACGCGTTCAACGAGAGTGAACGGGTGGAGGCCGCCACCAGCCCCCTTTTCGGGTTCCTGGCCGCGATCCCCGCCGTGCTCGGCGTTGACGTGGTGCTCTTCTTCAAATTCGTGTCGATGGCCACCGCGGGCGGCTACTTGCTGGTGGGGTTGAGGTTGGTCGCCTCGACATTCGCGCGGAGCGTGTTCATCCTCGCCGGGCTCGCCGGACCCATGCAAGTGATGCACCTGTGGGGTGGGCTGGAGACGGGTCTGTTCGTGCTCTTGGCAGCCACGCTCGGTGTCTGGGCGATGGGCCTGTTGAAGGCGCCGACCTTGGTGGCGGCACTGGTGAGCAGTGCGCGCACTGTCGTGACACCTCAGGTGCAGCCGTGTTCCCACGATTCTGTGCCGCCTCAGTGGGCGTCGGTGGCCTCGACCTCGCTGCGGTCGCCCGACCACTGGGTGTGGAAGCTGCCGGGCTTGTCGACGCGCAGGTAGGTGTGGGAGCCGAAGAAGTCCCGCAGGCCCTGGGTGAGCGCGGCGTTCGTCCGGGGGGCCCGGACCATGTCGTAGTAGGACAGCGCGGCGGCGAAGCCGGGGATCGGGACGCCCGCGCGGGTGGCCTCGATCACGACCGAGCGCCACGACTCCTGGTTGCGGGCCAGCTCCGCGGAGATGGACGGCGCCTCGAGCAGCGTCACCAGGTTGTTGGCGGCGTACTCGTTGCTGATGCGGTCCAGCAGCTTGGCCCGGATGATGCAGCCGGCGCGCCAGATGCGGGCGCAGGCGGCCACGTCGATGTCCCAGCCGTACTCGCCGCCCGCGACCCGGATCAGGTCCAGGCCCTGGGCGTAGGCGATCACCTTGGCGCACCACAGCGCCTCCTTGACCGCGGTCACGAACGCGGCCCGATCCGCCACGGCGATGCCCGCGGTCGGCCCGGTCAGGGCGGCGGCCGCGTGGCTGCGGAGCTCGGGCGAGCTGGACGTGGCGCGGGCGTACACCGACTCGGCGATCGTCGAGGCCGGGACGCCGAGGTTCATCGACTCCATGACCGTCCAGGTGCCGGTGCCCTTCATGCCCGCGGCGTCCACGATCACGTCCACCAGCGGACGACCGGTCTCCGCGTCGACCTGCCGGAGCACCTCGGAGGTGATCTCGATCAGGTAGGAGTCGAGGTCGCCGGTGTTCCAGGTGGCGAAGATGTGGGCGGCCTCGGCCGCCGAAACCCCGGCGCCCTTGAGCAGGTCGTAGGCCTCTCCGATGAACTGCATATCGGCGTACTCGATGCCGTTGTGCACCATCTTGACGAAGTGGCCGGCGCCGTCGGTGCCGATCCAGGTGCAGCAGGGCTCGCCGTTGTAGTGGGCCGACACCTTCTCCAGGATCGGGCCGACGTGGGCGTAGCTCTCCTTCGGGCCGCCGGGCATCATCGCCGGGCCCTTCAGGGCGCCCTCCTCGCCGCCGGAGATGCCGCAGCCGATGAAGTTCAGCCCCAGCTCGGCCAGCCGCTTCTCGCGGCGGCGAGTGTCGGGGAAATAGGTGTTGCCGCCGTCGATCAGGATGTCGCCCTGATCCAGCAGCGGGACCAGCGAGTCGATCGTGGCATCGGTGGGGGCGCCCGCCTTGACCATCATGATGATCCGGCGAGGCTTCTCCAGAGAGTCGACGAAGTCGGCCACGTTGTCGGAGGCGACGAAGCCGGCCTCGGGATGGTCGGCCAGCACCTGGGCGGTCTTGGCGTAGGACCGGTTGAAGATCGCGGTGGTGAAGCCCTTGCTGGCGAAGTTGCGGGCCAGGTTCGAGCCCATGACCGCCATGCCCACGACGCCGATCTGCGCGGTGCCCGTCTTCTCACTCATGCTGGTGCTTCCTTCATCTCGGTGCGCGTGTGGGCCCATCCCACCAGACGACGGCCCGATTGCCGCCGCGTTTCAACCAGTTGCCGCCCGGCGTTCCCCACCGGCCTGTCAGCGATCGCTCAGCGCCGGTGGGTGACTCGCCCGGCCCACAGGGTCGCGACGACCGGGTCGGGCAGGTCGCGGCCGTGGTAGGGGTTGTTGCGCGACTTGGACGCGGAGGCGTCGCGGTCGACGACGGCGCGGGCGGACGGGTCGACGAGCACCAGGTTGGCCGGCTCTCCGACGGCGACCGGACGGCCCTGCGTGGTCGAACGGGTGAGCCGCGCCGGGGCGGCCGACATCCGCTCGACCAGCGTCGGCCAGTCCATCCGCCCCGAGTTGACCATGACCTCCATGACCACGCCCAGGGCCTGCTCCAGCCCCAGCATCCCCGGCAGCGCGATGTCGAAGGGGTGGTCCTTGTCCTCGCGGGCGTGCGGGGCGTGGTCGGTGCCAACCATGTCGAGGGTGCCGTCCGCGAGCCCGGCGCGGATCGCCTCGATGTGCTCGTCGGTCCGCAGCGGCGGGTTCACCTTGAACGTGGTGTCGTAGCCCTCCACCTCGCGGGTGCCGAGCAGGAGGTGGTGCGGGGTGGCCTCGGCGGTCACCTGGATGCCGCGGGCCTTGGCCCAGCGGATCACGTCCACCCCCTCCGCGGTCGAGACGTGGTGCGCGTGGTAGCGGGCGCCGGCCAGCTCCGCCAGCTGGACGTCGCGGGCGATGATGACGCTCTCGGCCTGCGCGGGCCAGCCGGGCAGGCCCAGCCGTCCGGAGATCTCCGACTCGTGACAGCAGGCACCGGGCCCGGCGAGCCGGTGGTCCTGGCAGTGCTGGGCGACGACGGCGCCGAACGTCTTGGCGTAGGTGAGCGCCCGGCGCATCAGCAGCGAGTCCATGACGCACTTACCGTCGTCGGAGAACATCGCGACCCTCGCGGCGGAGCGGTGCATCAGCCCCATCTCGCTGAGCTCCTCGCCGGCGAGCCCCTTGGTGATCGAGCCCACGACGACCACCTCGGCGTGCGCGGTGCGGGCGGCCAGGTCGGCCAGGTACTCCGCGGCCTCGGCGGTGTCGGTGACCGGGTCGGTGTTGGCCAGGGCGTAGACGCAGCTGTAGCCGCCGCGGGCGGCCGCCAGGGTGCCGGTGGCGACGGTCTCGGCCTCCTCGCGGCCGGGCTCGCGCAGGTGGGTGTGCGGGTCGACCAGGCCCGGCAGCGCCAGCAGCCCGTCCGCGTCGAGGCGCGTCGGGTTGGTCACCTCGGAGGGGGCGACGAAGACCCCGTGGGAGACCCCCAGGTCGCCGCGGGTGCCATCCGCCAGCGTCGCGCCGGTGATCAGCAAGTCGGTCATGACTGGTCTCCTCCGAGTAGGTGGTAGAGCACGCTCATCCGGACGGCGACGCCCGCGGTCACCTGCTCGAGGATCAGCGAGTTGCCGGCATCGGCGGCCTCGGAGCTGATCTCCAGGCCGCGGTTCATCGGCCCCGGGTGGCAGATGGCCGCGCCTTCGCGCAGCCGGGCCAGTCGCTCGGTGGTGAGGCCGTACTGGGCGGTGTACTCGCGCGGGGTCGGGAAGAAGCCGCCCTGCATCCGCTCGCGCTGCACCCGCAGCATCATCGCCACGTCCACCCGATCGATCACCGAGTCGAGGTCGGCGGTGACCTCGCAGCCCCACTGGTCCACGCCGGTCGGCAGCAGCGTCGGCGGCGCGACCAGGATCACCTTCGAGCCGAGGGTGCGCTGCAGCAACACGTTGGAGCGGACGACGCGGCTGTGCAGCAGGTCGCCGACGATGGCGATGGTCTTGCCTGCGAACCCGTCGTTGCCGAGCGAGCGGAAGTGGCGCCGCATCGCGAAGGCGTCCAGCAGGGCCTGCGTCGGGTGCTCGTGGGTGCCGTCGCCGGCATTGACCACGTGGGCCCGCACCCAGCCGGCGGCCTGCGCGACCGCGCCGGACGAGCCGTGCCGGATGACGAAGCAGTCCACGCCCATGGCGTCGAGGGTGAGCATGGTGTCGCGCAGCGACTCGCCCTTGGAGGTGGAGGAGCCCTTGCCGGTGATGTTGATGGTGTCGGCGCTCATCCACTTGCCGGCCATCTCGAAGCTCGTCCGCGTGCGGGTGGAGTCCTCGAAGAACATGTTGATGACGGTGCGGCCGCGCAGGGTCGGCAGCTTCTTGATGGTGCGCCCCTGGAGGGCGTTCATCTCCTCGGCGGTGTCCAGGATCGCCTCGATCTGGGCCAGGCTCAGGTCCGCCGCGCTCAGCAGGTGTCGCATCAGCCTCGTCCGCCCTTCGCGATGGTGACGGCGTCGTGGCCGTCGATCTCGGTCAGCTCCACGTTGATCCGTTCGTCGTTGCCGGAGGGCAGGTGCTTGCCGACGTGGTTGGCCTGGATCGGCAGCTGCCGCTGGCCGCGGTCGACGAGCACGGCCAGCTGGACCGTCCTGGGGCGGCCCAGGTCCTTCAGGGCGTCCAGGGCGGCGGCGATGGTGCGTCCCGAGAACAGCACGTCGTCGACGAGGACGACGTCGAGCCCGTCCACGGGCCGCGGAATCCGGGTGCGGCCCACCATCCGGGTCGGGTTGGTGCGCAGGTCGTCGCGGTACATGGTGATGTCCAGCTCGCCGGTGGCCACCTCGGTGCCCTCGGCCTGGCGCATCGCGTCGGCGAGCCGCCGGGCCAGCCACACGCCGCGGGTCGGGATGCCGAGCAGCAACACGTTGCCGCTGCCGCCGTTGGCCTCGAGGATCTGGTGGGCCATGCGGGCGATCGCCCGGGTGATCTGGTGGCCATCCCACACGACGCGGGCGCCGTCGGAATCGCCTGTCGTGGTGGAGGGACTCATCTGGATCGGAAACTCCTCGGGCTCGCGGGCCAACCCGGGGCAGGACGGCCGCCTCGATCGCTCAATCTAGCCGAAGTCCCGGGAAGGTGGCCGCGGCGACGACCCGCGGGCGGTCCGCCCACCTCCGTGGGACCCTCGCCCGGCCGCTCCCGGTGGTCTACCCTTGCCCCATGTTCGGACTGACCCCCTTGTTGCTGCCCCTGCAGACCCTGCCCGGTTGGCCCGAGGCCCCGGTCCCGACCCTGGGGGAGGGCCTGATCATCATGCTCGGGATCCCCGCCGCCGTCGGGGTGCTCGTCACCGCGATGATCATGGGCCCGCTGTGGCTGAAGCGCTCCCGCGACACCGGCGCCGTTCCCACCGAGGGCTGACGGCCTCCGCCCCGGCACCGGGGCATCGATCACCGTCCCCGCGTCAGGCGGGGTTGGCCTCCTGGCAGCGCAACGCGCGCTCCGCGTCGTCCCGGCGCTCGTTCAGCACGCGGCGCACGGAGTCCGTGAGCGGCGTGGCGGCAAGCCAGCCGTCGAGGCGGGTCAGGAACTCCCGGTCGGCCAGCGGCCACGGGAACAGCAACTCCAACACGTGCTTGCGGATCACCTGGCTGCGTTGCCCCCAACCGTCCCTCTGGTCGGAGACGGCGCGCACGACATCCAGGTAGCGCTCGGCGTAGGCACGCAGGTCATCTGCCTGTCCGACCTGCCAGAAGTTCGCACAGATTTGGTAGTGGGTCTCGTTCGGCACCGACGGGTCGGCGGTGGCCCGCAGCCAGGCGGCCTGTTTGGCGGCCGGGTCCGGCCGCGCCGCGCGCGCGGCGGCCGCCCGCTCCTCGCCGGCGGAGGTCTTGTCCAGCGCCTCGGCGGCGGCGATCTCGTCCTCGCCGATGGCGCCGAGCCGCGCCAGGTTGATGACCAGCCGCCAGCGAAGGTCGTCGTCGATGGTGAGCCCCTCGGGCACCTCGCCGCCGTTCAGCCACGCGGCCAGCACCTCGGTGCCGGCGGGCGTCCGCACCGCGGTCGCCAGGGCGCGCGCGAACGACAGCTGATGATCGGAGCCGGGCGGGGCCTCCTTGAGCAGCCGGGCGATGCCGGCCGTCTGCCGGGCACCCAGCGCCGCCCGGGCGGCGGGGGCGCAGTACCGGTCCACGTCCATTTGCGCCTGGGCGAGAACCTGGGTCACGGCGGTCAGGTCTGCCTCGGTGCTGACGCCCCGGAGCACCAGCTCGACGTGGTCGGCGCTCGGCAGCTCCGCGTCGCGGCACATGTCCCAGGCCGCGGCCCAGCACAGCGCCCTTGCCAGCTGGTCGTCCAGCCGGTCGAAGCCGGCGATCATCTGGTCGAGGCCCAGGTTGATGCGGATCTTGGCGTACCCGAGGTCGCCGTCGTTGGGCAGCGCGAACGCGGGCACGGGCTGGCCGGCCAGCAGGGGAACGTCGGTCAGCTCGCCGTCGATGTCGAGCTCCAGGCGGCGGGTGCGGACGAGCCGGTCGTCCACCCAGTCGTAGAGCCCGAGCCCGATCCGCTGCCGGCGCAGCGTCGGCCAGTCGGCCGGCGTGGTCTGCCGGATGGCGAAGCGGGTGAGGCGGCCGTCGCCGTCCACCTCGTACTCGGTGCTCAGCGTGTTCACGCCCGCGGTCTGCAGCCAGTCGGCGGTGTAGCGGGACAGATCTCGGCCCGAGGACGCCTCGAGGGCCCCCAGCAGGTCGCTCAGGCGCGTGTTGCCCCACGCGTGCTCGGCGAAGTAGCGGCGGATGCCGGCGAGGAACGGCTCCAGCCCGACGAACGCGACGAGCTGTTGCAGGACGGAGGCGCCTTTGGCGTAGGTGATGCCGTCGAAGTTCAGCTCCACCGCCTCCAGGTCGACCATGTCCGCGGCGACGGGATGGGTGGAGGGCAGCTGGTCCTGCCGGTAGGCCCACAGCTTGCGTTGATTGCAGAAGGTGACCCAGGGGTCGTCGCCCACCCCGGTGGACTTGCGGATCTCGTCCTGGGCGAAGTGGGAGGCCCACTCGGCGAACGACTCATTGAGCCACAGGTCATCCCACCAGGTCATGGTGACC
>CAZBMH010000040.1:0-18970 GCA_964492685.1 uncultured Micropruina sp. | reverse complement strand
AACATCTGCGAGGTCTGGTCGACCATGACGATGAAGTCGGTGAGCGCGGGGGAGTAGACGTGGCCGCCGGCGGCGGGCCCCATGATGAGCGAGATCTGGGGGATCACGCCGGAGGCGTGGGTGTTGCGCTTGAAGATCTCTGCGTACAGGCCGAGGCTGACGACGCCTTCCTGGATGCGCGCGCCGCCGCCCTCGTTGATGCCGATGATCGGGCACCCGGTCTTCACGGCGAAGTCGATGATCTTGCAGATCTTCTCGCCATAGACCTCGCCCAGCGCGCCGCCGAAGAGGGTGACGTCCTGGGAGAACACACAGACCGGGCGGCCGTGGATCGACCCGAAGCCGGTGATGACGCCGTCGGTGTAGGGGCGCTTGGCCTCCATCCCGAACGAGGTGGAGCGGTGCCGGGCGAACTCGTCGATCTCGGTGAACGAATCGGGGTCGAGCAGGGCCAGCACCCGCTGCCGGGCGGTCTGCTTGCCCTTGGCGTGCTGGCGTTCCACGGCGGCGGCCGGGCTCGGATTCCGGGCGGCCTCGTGGCGTCGCTGCAGATCGGCCAGCTTGCCCGCGGTCGTGTGGACGTCGATCTCCATTGCCCGAACCTAGCGCCTGCGCCCGGGTCGACGGCATAGGGTCAACCGCGTGAGTTCAACCGTGGACGAAAGCCGCCTCGCACGCGCCCTCGTCGGGCCCGGACGGCTGTGGCGCTCGGTCGCCGTGCTGGCCACGACCGGATCGACCAACGCGGACCTGGCGGCCGCGGCCCGCGAGGGGGCCGCGTCGGGGACGATCCTGGTGTCGTCGCACCAGAGCGCCGGCCGGGGCCGCTTCGAGCGGGTGTGGGAGGCGCCGCCGGGCGCTTCGGTGGCGGTCTCCGTGCTGCTCCGCCCCCAGGAGCTGGCCGAGGGCACGTTCGCGCTGTCCCGCTGGCCGTGGCTGCCGCTGGTCACCGGGCTGGGCGTCGCCGAGGGGCTGCGCCGGGCGGCAGGGGTCGACGCCGAGGTGAAGTGGCCCAACGACGTCCTGATCGCCGGGCGCAAGGTGTGCGGCATCCTCGCCGAGAAGGTCGACGACGCCGCGGTCGTGGGCGTCGGCATCAACACCCTGCTCACCGAGGAGCAATTGCCCGTGCCCACCGCGACCTCGCTCGCGCTGGCCGGGTCGACCGCGGCCACTACCGACGTCCTGATCGGCGTGCTGACCGCGCTGGAGTCGGCCTTGTACCGCTGGCTCTCGGACGAGCCGCTGGCCCCCTGGTACCAGGCCGGCTGCGGCAGCGTGGGCCGCCAGGTGCGGGTGCAGACGTCCCCGACGACGTCGGTGGTCGGCCTGGCGGAGGGCGTCGACGCCGAGGGCCGGCTGGTCGTGGCGACGCCGGGGGGCCGCCGGGCGTTTGCCGCGGGCGACGTGCATCACCTGCGCTGAACTCGGCGCCGGCCCGGTCGCGGTGCGGGTCAGGCCAGGAAGTCGTAGAGCAGGCGGTTGACCTCGGCGGGCTGGGTCACGTGCGGCAGCGGGCCGCCGCCGGCGATGATCTCCAGCCGGGCCCCCGGGATGCCGGCGGCCAGCGCCCGCGCCCCCGGCTCGCCCGCCCGGTCGTCCGATCCCACCAGGACGAGGGTGCGCGCGGTGATCGCGCCCAGGCGGACGCGGAAGTCGGCGCCGGTCAGGGCCGCCACCAACTCCGAGAGCTTCGCCCGGTCGATGCCCGCCTCGGCGAACCGGGCCGTGGGGACCGCCTTCAGCGCCGTCCGCTGCAGCGCCGCCTGCCACCGGGGGGTGTGGACGAGGCCGCCGTGCACGACCAGGTGCGACACCGCCTCGGGGGAGCGGATCGCGGCCTCGGTGGCAACCACCGCGCCGAGCCCCGTGCCGCACAGCGCCACCTGATCGACCCCGTGGCGGTTCAACTGCGCCAGGACGGCATCGGCGGCCCGTCCGAGGTCGAACGGCGCGCTCGCGCCGGGCCGGCAGCCCTCCAGCCAGGGGGCCACGGCGCGGGTGCCGGCGGGCAGCGCGGTGACCTGCTCCTGCCAGGACTGCGGGGTCTGGCCGAGGCCGTGAAGGAACACCAGGAGGGGGACGCCCATGCCCCTATCGAACCATGCGCGCCCGGGCCTAGAGTCCACAGGGTGGCCGAACCCTTCCGCACCGTCATCGAACCCTTCCGCATCCACTCCGTGGAGCCGCTCCGGATGACCACGGAGGAGTACCGGCGTGACAAGGTGAAAGAGGCCGCCTACAACCTGTTCCAGCTGCACGCCGACGACGTCCTGATCGACCTGCTGACCGACTCGGGCACCGGCGCGATGAGCCGCGACCAGTGGGCCGCCATCCAGCACGGGGACGAGTCGTACGCGGGCTCCCCGTCCTACTTCATCTTCCGCGACGCCGTCCGCGAGCTGTTCCCCTTCGATCATGTGATCCCCACCCACCAGGGCCGGGCCGCCGAGCGCATCCTGTTCCAGGCGCTCGGCGGACCGGGCCGCGTCGTGCCGTCCAACACCCACTTCGACACCACCCGGGCCAATGTCGAGTTCACGGGGGCGGAGGCACTCGACCTGGTGATCGAGGAGGGCCGCGACCCGGCGGCGCTGCATCCGTTCAAGGGCAACATGGACCTGGCCGCCCTGGAGGCGCTGCTGGCCGAGCGGGGCGATCAGGTGCCCTGCGTGATGATGACCATCACCAACAACTCCGGCGGCGGGCAGCCGGTGAGCCTGGCCAACCTGCGCGGCGCCAGCGAGATCGCGCACCGCTACGGCAAGCCGTTCTTCCTGGACGCCTGCCGCTTCGCCGAGAACGCCTGGTTCATCCGCAGCCGGGAGGCTGGACAGGGGGAGCGCGACGTCGCCGACATCGTCCGGGAGATCGCCGGCCTGGCCGACGGCATGACCATGTCGGCCAAGAAGGACCCGATGGGCAACATCGGCGGCTGGCTGGCCCTCAACGACGACGAGCTGGCGGTCCAGTGCCGCAACCTGCTGATCCTGACGGAGGGTTTTCCCACCTACGGCGGCCTGGCGGGCCGCGACCTGGAGGCGCTCGCCCAGGGGCTGAAGGAGGTCGTCTCCCACGACTTCCTGCGGTACCGGATCACGTCGACGGCCTACCTGGCCGACGCCCTCGAGCGGCTCGGGGTGCCGTGCATCAAGCCCGCGGGCGGCCACGCGGTCTACATCGACGCCCGGGCGCTGCTGCCGCACATCCCGCCGCTGCACTACCCCGGGCAGGCGCTCGCCGTGGCGCTGTACGAGGTGGGCGGCATCCGCTCCTGCGAGATCGGGTCGGCGATGTTCGGGCGGCAGCCCGACGGCAGCGAGCGACCCGCCACCATGGAGCTCGTCCGGCTGGCGATCCCGCGCCGCACCTACACCCAGAGCCACATCGACTACGTGATCGAGGTGGCGGAGCGCGTCCGGGCGAAGGCCGGCGACCTGCCCGGGTACCGGATCGTGGACGAGCCGCCGGTGCTGCGCCACTTCACGGCGACGTTCGAGCAGCGGGCCTGACCCTACGATGGGGGCATGGGAATCCCCGCCAGGCTCCTCGGCAACGGCGAAACCGAGCTGCTGCATCTGCGCACGCACGCCAAGTCGATGATCCGCCCCACGCTCGTCCTGCTCCTCATCGCCCTCGTTGCCGGGGTGGTGATGGCGTTCATCCCGGTCTCTTGGCAGCCGGCGGCCGGCTGGGTGGTGGCGCTCGGCGCGGTCGTGGCCGCGGTCCCCGGGTGGCTCGTCCCGCTGCTGCGCTGGCGGACGACCACGTTCACCCTGACCAACCATCGGCTGATCACCCGGCGGGGCATCATCACCAAGACGGGTCACGACCTGCCGCTCAGCCGCATCAGCAACGTCGCCTACGAGCGGAGCCTCACCGATCGGATGTTCGGCTGCGGCACCCTGGTCTTCACGACCTCCGCCGAGGCGCCCGTGGCCCTGCGGGACATCCCCGACGTGGAGAACGTCGGCGTCACCATCTCGTCGCTGCTGTTCAAGGCCGACCCCGCGGCGGCCGGTTCGTGACCGAGACCCGTGCGCAGCTGCCCCTGGGCACGCAGCTGTTCCGGTTCGTGGTGACCGGCGGCCTCAGCGCCGTGGTCGACTTCGGGCTCCTGCTGGCCCTGATGGGCGTGGGCCTGGGGCCGTCGGTGGCCAAGGCGCTCTCGTTCGTGGCGGGCACGACCACCGCCTACCTGATCAACATGCGCTGGACGTTCCAGTCGTCGGGCTCGAAGCGGAAGTTCGCCGCGGTGGTGGCGCTGTACGGCATCACGTTCCTGCTGCAATGGGGAACGTTCACCCTGCTCTACCCGGTGCTGGTGTCGCTGGGTCTGGGCACCGAGCTCGTCCCCGGGATGAGCGGCGCCCAGCTGGGCGGCTTCGTCGTCGCCCAGGGGCTGGCGACGGTCGTCAACTTCATCGTCCAGCGGGCCCTGATCTTCAAGGGCTGACGCCCGATCACCCGTCCCGGCCCCGCGCTCTCGTCCCGACCGTGTCTCCCGCCGGGTCTGCACCGATCTCATCATCGGTAACGAGTCTCAGGAAGCGTTCACCGCTGTCGCGTTATTACGTGAGAGTAGAGACGGAACCCGACAGTCGTGACCGATGATGAGATCGGCATTCGGGCGGAGGGGCCGGCGTCAGAGCTGCGTCATCTCCTGGGGTTCGGCCAGGACGCCCGAGGCGGTCGGAAGGTCGCTCGGCATCACCCGGTAGACCTGCTGCCCCTGCTGCTCGCGGACGAAGTTGGTGGGGACGCCGTCCACGTAGTGCACGCCGGCCCCGTCGTCGGCGCCGTAGCCGCCCGGCAGCGAGCCGTCGGCGATGGCGGCCGTGAAGGCGGGCGCGCGCCCCGCGCGGTCGAAGTGCGCGCAGAACGAGCCGCGAACCAGGCCCATCCCGCCGCGCCAGGCCCGGTAGTCGCCGAACGAGTCGGTGATGCAGCCCTCGTACCAGGCGCTGGCCCCCGCGGAGATGCCGGCCAGCACCACGTTGCCGGCGGCGTAGCGCCGCCTGAGCGCCTTGGTGACCTTGTGGGCGTCCCACAGCGCCATCAGGTTGACGGTGTGGCCCGCGCCGACCAGGACGACGTCGGCCTCCGCCAGCCGGGCGACCGCGGCGGAAGTGTCGCCGCCCCAGAGCGTCAGCACCATCGTCCGGACGCCGAGGGCGCCGTAGGCGTGGAGGAAGCGCTTGACGTACTTCGGGTCGTCCGCCGAGGCCGTGGGCGCGAAGCAGACCAGCGGGGTCGACACCCCGGTCAGCTCCAGCAGGTACCGATCCAGGTTCGTGGGGGCCTTGAACTCCGACATGGAGAACCCGCCGCCCCCCATGGCCACCAGATGGGCTGTCATGTCGCCATCTTGGCACGGACCGCGCTGCCGGACGCCTCCACTAGGGTTTGCCGCGTGAGCGACGCACCCAGGATCGGCATCATCGGCGGCGGCCAACTGGCCCGGATGATGCACGCGGCCTCGATCGGTCTCGGCCTGCGCGTGGCGCTGCTGGCCGAGGGGTCGGACGTCTCGGCGGCCCAGGTGGTCGCCGACGTTACCGTGGGCGACTACTCAGACCCGGCCACGGTCACCGCGTTCGCCGCGGGCTGCGACGCGATCACCTTCGACCACGAGCACGTCCCGCTGGCGGTTCTCGAGGCGGTGGCGGCCGCCGGGGTGGCTGTGCGGCCCGGCCCGGACGCCCTCGTCCACGCCCAGGACAAGGCGGCGATGCGCGCCCGGCTGACGGCCATGGGTGTCCCGTGCCCCGCCTGGCGGGTGGTGCGGACCGAGGCGGAGCTGATCGCGTTCGGCGAGGAGATCGGCTGGCCGGTGATCGCCAAGACCTCCCGGGGCGGCTACGACGGCAAGGGCGTGTGGAAGGTCGACGACGCCTCCGGGGCGCACGAGCCGCTGGCCGCTCTCGGCGGCCCGCTGGGCCCGACCGAGCGCGCGGCCACGGCGCCGGTGGTCGACGGCGGCGAGGTGGTGATCGTGGCTGAGGAGTTCGTCCCCTTCACCCGCGAGCTCTCGGCCCTGGTGGTGCGCCGGCCCGGCGGCGAGCAGGTCGCCTACCCCGTCAGCGAGACGGTGCAGCGCGAGGGCATCTGCCACGAGACCACCACCCCGGCCCCGGGCCTGGACGCGGAGCGGGCCGCCGCCATCCAGGCGCTGGCCCGCGGCATCGCCGACGAGCTCGGGGTGGTCGGGGTGCTGGCCGTCGAGCTGATGGAGCGGCCGGACGGCGAGGTGGTCGTGAACGAGCTGGCGATGCGGCCCCACAACACCGGCCACTGGTCGATCGGCGGCGCGGTCACCTCCCAGTTCGAGAACCACCTGCGGGCCGTCGCCGACCTGCCGATGGGCGTCACCGACACCCGGACGCCGGTGGTGGTGATGGCGAACGTGCTCGGGGGCGCCCGTACCGACCTGTACGGCGGCATGGCGACGGTGCTTGGGGAGAACCCGTCGTTGCACGTCGAGTTGTACGGCAAAGCGGTGAAGCCCGGCCGTAAGGTCGCTCACGTGACCGCGTTCGGCGACGACGTGGCCGCCGTGCAGGCCGCCGCCCGGTCGGCCTCGGACTACCTGGAGGGACGACGATGAGCGAGCAGCCGCGGGTCGGCATCGTGATGGGATCGGACTCGGACTGGCCGGGGATGCGGGCCGCCGCGGACGCCCTCGCCGAGTTCGGGGTGGCCTACGAGGCCGACGTGGTCTCGGCCCACCGGATGCCCGAGGAGATGGTGGCCTACGGCCGCGCCGCCCACACGCGCGGCCTCCAGGTGATCATCGCCGGGGCCGGGGGAGCGGCTCACCTCCCGGGCATGCTGGCCGCGCTCACGCCGCTGCCGGTGATCGGGGTGCCGGTGCCGCTGAAGTACCTGGACGGGATGGACTCGCTGCTGTCGATCGTCCAGATGCCCGCCGGGGTTCCGGTGGCCACCGTGGCCATCGGCAACGCCCGCAACGCCGGGCTGCTGGCGGTGCGGATGCTGTCCCTGGCGGACCCGGGGCTCCTCCGGCGGATGATCGGCTTCCAGGACGAGCTGCGGGCCGCGGCCCAGGCCAAGGGCGCCGCCGTCCGCGGCTGCTGAACCGAGTCCGCTGCGCGTCCGATGCGCCCGGAGCCCGGCGCGCCTGGGGAAGGCGGGGTTGAGCGGTCCGCATACTGGGGCATATGGTCGCCGCTTCCCCCGTACTGAGCGCCCAGGAACGAAGTCAGGGCATCGCCCTGCGCCGTGGTCTGGTGCTGCCGGGCCTCACGCTGTTCGTCCCCGGCTCGGCGCAGCTGGCCGCCGGCAACCGCCGCGTCGGCAGCGTCGCCGTCCGCGTGTGGCTCGGGGTGCTGTGCCTGCTGGCGCTGTTCGCGGTCCTGCTGCTCATCGCTCGTCCTTTTGCCATCGGGCTGTATGCCAACGCGATCACGCTCCAGGTGCTGCGCTGGGTCGCGCTGGCGCTCGGGCTCGGCTGGGCGGCCCTCTTCGCCGACGCGTGGCGGCTGGCCAACCCGGCGGCGATGTCGGTCCGCGGGCGGGTCGTCTCCGGGGCGATCGCCTTTCTGCTGGCGCTCGTGATGGCGGGGCTGTCGATCGTCGCGTCCAACTCGTTCGCCGTCCAGGGGCGCGTGGTCGGCACCGTCTTCGGCGGGGGCGGCACCACCGAGCAGACCCAGGGCCGCTACAACGTGATGCTGCTGGGCGGGGACGCCGGCGCCGACCGCACCGGCCTGCGCCCGGACACGATGATCGTGGCCAGCATCGACGCGAACACCGGTCGCACGGTGCTGTTCAGCCTGCCCCGCAACATGCAGTGGGCGCCGTTCCCGGACTCGTCCCCGCTGAAGAAGCTGTACCCCAACGGCTACTGGTGCGCCGACCAGAGCTGCCTGCTCAACGCCGTCTACACGCTCGGCGAGAACCACAAGAACCTCTACCCGGGCGTCAAGCGCCCCGGCGTCCAGGCCACCAAGGAGATCATCGAGAACATCCTCGGCCTGAAGATCAACTACTGGGCGATGGTCGACCTGAAGGGCTTCAGGGGGCTGATCGACGCCGTCGGCGGCATCACCCTCGACGTCGCCAAGAAGGTGCCGATCGGCGGCGGCCTCAACCTGGAGACCGGGCGCAAGTATCCGATCACCGGCTACATCGGCCCCGGCAAGGACCTTCACCTCGACGGCTACCACGCGCTGTGGTTCGCGCGCTCCCGGGAGGGGTCGACCGACTACGAGCGGATGGCCCGCCAGAAGTGCGTGCTCAACGCCATGGTCAAACAGCTGAACCCGCTGAACGTCGTGACCAAGTTCAACGAGATCGCCGCCGCCGGCGAGCAGATCGTCGCCACGGACCTCCCCAGCTCGCAGATCGGGACGATGGTCGACCTGGCCGCCAAGGGCAAGGGGCTGCCGATCGCCAGCGTCAGCTTCGCGCCGCCCCTGATCCGTCCCGTGAAGCCCGACTTCCCGATGATTCGCCGGATCGTCACCGAGACGATCGCGGCGGCCGAAGCCGCCGGGACGAGCACCGAGAAGCCCAGCGCCACCGCGTCGGCGAGCGAGAGCGCCAGCGCCAAGCCGTCGGCGTCGGCCAGCACGGTGCAGCGTCAGACCGACGACCTCGACTCGGTGTGCAAGGTCAGTTCGTGAGCGTCGGCGTCAGGCGAGCTTCCCCGAGCCCAGGACGTTGAACACCCAGGTGCCGATCTCCGAGGTCAGCTCGCGGCCGGTGTCGAAGTCGGGCGTCCGGGTCATGATCGTGAGCAGGTAGTCTCGCCCGGCCCCCTGGACGTGCCCGATCGAGTTGACCGCCCACAAGTTGTCGGTCGACTGGAACGGCACCCAGCCGTTCTTCAGCTGGACGGCCACGTCGGCCGAGCGGGGCTTGCCGACCCCCCAGGCCTGGTCTGCCTCGACCTTGCCCATGAGGTCGAGCAGGGAGGCCCGCTGGCCCGCGGTCAGCGCCTTGGTGCCCGTCAGGAGCTGTTCGACGAAGGAGAGCTGGTCTCTTGGCGTCGTCCAGCACCAGCTCCAGAAGTCCTTGGCGGGGTCGGAGTGGGTCTGGGCGAGGCCGAGATCCTTGGCGAGCGCGTCGAACGCGGGGCGGCGGCCCGCCCACTCGAACAGGGCGTCGGCGCTGTCGTTGTCGGAGTGCTCGATGGCCTTGGCTGCCTGGTCGGCCTGCGGCTGGGGGAGCGTGTCGGCGCCGGCCTTGCGCAGCGCCATGGCGACGATCATCGGCTTGGCGGCCGAGGCGAGTTGGCTGGCGTAGTCGCCCCGGAAGTCGTAGGTCGCGCCGCTGCGCAGGTCCTTCACCGCGACGCCGAGCTTGTCGGTGCCGGTGGAGACCCGCTCCATGACGGCCCGCAGCTGGTCGCGGATCGAGCCGGTGGGGGAGGCGGTCACCCGGGGAATCGGGGTGCCGGAGCAGCCGACGAGGGCGGTGGCGCCTGCGGCGAGCAGCAGGCCGCGGCGGGAGTGGGGGGTCGCGATCACCGGACGATCATTCCACGCACCGCTCGGCGGCACGGATTCGCGCCTCCTGCGCGTCGTCCACCTCGCCCACGAGGAGCACCGTGGACCCGCCGCCGAGCAGCGGGGCGACGATCCCGGCGGCCACCGTCTCCCACGGCGTCGTGGCGCGCACCAGGCGGCGGCCGGCGACGGCGGGCGTGGCGGCGACCTCGGCGTGGGTGAGCCGGCGACCGTCCTCGTTCCAGGCCTCGCCGTCGGCCCGCGGGGGCACCGGGTGCCACGGCTGGTCGGGCTCGGCCAGCGCCTCGGAGTTGAAGTCGAGGACGCCCGCCGGGAGCGGGGTCAGCGGCAGCGCGAACGGGTGCAGCGAGCAGGCCAGCGTGGCGCCGGGCACGATGGCCCGGGGCGCGTCCGGCCCCACGATCGCCACGGCTGCGTCGGGGTCGGCGGCGGGGCGATAGGTGGCCCCGGCCTGCCAGGCCGCCAGCGGCAGGATCAGGCTGAGCCAATGACCGGGGTGGGTGCGGGAGAGCCCGCCGGCCACGACGCCGCCCGCCACGTCGAAGTCGGCGAACAGGTTGCTGGTCTTGTCCACCCAGTTGGCGAAGCTGCGGACGCTGAGCTCGGTGCGCTGGCCCTGGGCCGGGTCGTAGTAGGTGAGCAGCGGAGCCGAGCCGTCGCCGCGCAGGCGCCGCCGCAGCTTGTCCAGGACGAGGTCTGAAGGCACGCGTCCATGCTAGTGACCCGCCCGCGCGGCCCCCGTGGCGCGGCGGCGTCGGCGACACCGACGGCCGAGGCGCGGCCGCTGTCACCCGCCGGCGGCCCGCACGACTAGGGTCGGAGCATGCGTTATGTGGTCATCATGGCGGGCGGCTCGGGGACGAGACTGTGGCCGCTCTCCCGGCAGGGCACCCCCAAGCAGCTGCTGCGGCTCATCGGCGGCAAGAGCCTGCTGCGAATCGCGTTCGAGCGGGTGCTGAGCCTCGTCCCGGCCGAACGCGTCTTCGTCTGCACGGGCGCCGCCTACGCCGAGGCCGTGGCCGCCGACCTGGCCGAGGTGCCGGCCGGCAACATCCTGGGCGAACCGGAGGGCCGCGATTCGCTCAACGCCGTCGCCTGGCCGACGGCCGTCATCGCGCGCCTCGACCCCGAGGCCGTCATCGCCCAGGTCACCGCCGATCACGTGATCGAGCCGGTCGAGGTGTTCGCGGAGGTGCTCGAGCGGGCCTTCGCCGTGGCCGAGGCCGACGGCGAGGCGCTGGTCACGCTCGGCGTGGTGCCGACATCGGCGCACACGGGCTTCGGCTACCTGCACCGCGGCCCCGAGCTCGCGGACGTGCCGGGCGTCCACCGGGTCGTCGACTTCCGCGAGAAGCCGGACCAGGAGACCGCCACCGGCTACCTGGCCTCCGGGGAGTATTGGTGGAACTCGGGCATGTTCGTGTGGCGGGCGGCGGCGTTCCTGCGCCAACTGGCCCTGCTGCAGCCCGCGACCCACGACGCGGTGCTGGCCCTCGCCGCGCATCCGGAGCGGCTGGCCGAGATCTTCCCGACGCTGCACAAGACGTCGGTCGACTACGCGATCATGGAGCCCGTCTCGCGGGGGGCGGGCAGCGCCCACGTCCTGGCCGTCCCGCTTCCGATCACCTGGCGCGACGTCGGCGGCTACGCGTCGCTGGCCGAGCTGCTGACCAGCGACGAGCGCGGGAACGCGCTGCTGGGCACGTCCGTGCGGCTCGATTCGTCCGGGAACATCATCATCAACACCCGTGGTGAGGAGGCCATCACGGGGGTCCTCGGCTGTCGCGACCTGGTCATCGTCACCACCCCGCGGGTCACCCTGGTGGCCCCGATCGCCGAGGCCGAGCGGGTCAAGGAGCTGGTGGCGCTGGTGCGCGCCGAGGCGGGGCCTGTGTTCGCCTGACGCCGGTCCTCGGCCGCCGCCGGTGCGGTGGCCGGCGGTGGCGCGGTCCGTGGTGTCGGTCGCCGCCACTACCCTTGGTGCCGACTGCTGATGAAAGGGGTCGCGGGTGATCGAGAACCTGAAGCGCATCCGGGAGCCTGTCGCGTGGGCGGTGATCGCCATCATCGCCGCCGGGCTGGTGCTCGGGATCGTGCGGCTGGTGATGCTGCTGGCGCTGGAGCGCGTGCCGGTGTTCGCGGCGTTCCAGGAGATCGGCATGTCGCTCATGAACGTCACGCTGGTGGTGGCGCTGATCGCGCTGGTGTGCACCTGCCTTTTCCTGGCCCCCGCCACGTCGCGGGCGCTGCGGCTCGCGTCCGTGGGCGCGGTGGTCGTGGGGGTCGGCGCCGTGCTGCAGCTGGTGTGCATGGTGTTGGGGGTCGCGGCCTCGGCCAACGCGTTCGCCGTCCTGATGGAGATCATCGGCGGCGTGCTCGACGTGAGCTTCAAGTTCCTGGGCGCCGGGGTGCTGTGGGTGCTGCACCGGGGCGTGGACGCCGGACGACTGGAGACCGCACCCCCCGCGCCGCCGCGCACCGAGGTGGCGCACGCCCAGCCCACGACGCCGCCGGTGTGGCGCTCCGACGAGGCCACCGGCACCGCGTGGCGCTCGGCGAACGAGGCGGCGGCGGGGGCCCGCCCCGGTGGTACCGCGGTTCCCTCGGAGCCTGTCGCCCCCGGCGTCTCCCCCTCCAGCCGATGGCAGCCAAGCCGCCCGGCGGGCGAGCCGGCCGACCCCGCGGCGCCCGAGAGCCGGTGGCGTCCGGTGGATCGTCGGGCCGCCGAAGACGAGAGCGGACACGCCCGGGGTTGACGAATAGGAACAACAGGCATGTAATTCTCTCCATGTAGTTCGCTCGTTAGCGGACTAGGGGCGAATTTGAGGGGAAAGCATGCGCGAGCTGCTGACGGTGGTGACTGTCGACGAGGAGGCCGAGCTCGGTTGGCAGGAACGGGCGCTGTGCGCCCAGACCGACCCCGAGGCCTTCTTTCCCGAAAAGGGCGGCTCCACCCGGGAGGCCAAGAAGGTGTGCCTTTCCTGCGATGTTCGCAGCGATTGCCTCGAATACGCGCTGTCCAAGGACGAGCGTTTCGGCATCTGGGGCGGCCTGTCCGAGCGGGAGCGACGCAAGCTGAAGAAGGCCGCCGTCTAGGCCCACGGCCCCGAAGGAACCGGCCGCGGCACCCGCCCGGAAACCCGCACCGAGCCCACCTCACTCTGCGGCGTGCCTGCGGGGCGCACCCGCCAAGCGGCTAGTCTGGCTTCCGCCCTGCGCTCCCGGACAGGGCGATCCGCGACCCGGAAGGCAGCGTGACCGAGCCTCAGGACAGCGTCACCGACCCGTGGGCCTGGCTCCACGAGGCGGACGCCCCGCACGAGTTGGCGGCCATGCACTCCGTGGCCGCCCTCATCGTTGAGGGTGCCGATCTTGAGGCGTCCCGCAGCACCGAGGAAGCCCTGGACTCGCTGGAACCGGGCGTCAAGCTCGTGGGCTACGTCGAGGCCGACGACCTGGCCGACGCTTCGTTGGAGATCGCCACCGACCTGGAAACCGACTTCGTGTGGTTCCTGCCCGCCGGCTGCCTGCCCGCCCCCGACTGCCTGGAGCGGCTGCTCCGCTGCGCCACCGCCGAGCCGGGGGCCCAGGTGGTCTCGCCGCTGCTGCTCCAGCCGCGTCGGCGCGGTCACGGCCCGCTGATTCAGGAATTCGGTCAGACGCTGACCGGGTCCGGCCGGGTGCTGTCGCTCGCCGAGGAGGGGGACCCGTACCAGGGTCAGCTGTCGACCAGCCCCGTGCTCGGCGCCGGGCTCGCCGGGCTGCTCGTGGAGCGGCGCCTCTTCGTCGAGCTCGGCGGCTTCGCCGACGACGTCCCGCCGGGGATCGTCGGCCTGGACCTGGGGTGGCGCGCCAACCTCGCCGGTCAGCGGGTCCTCGCCGAGCCGTCGGCCCAGTTGATCGTGGCCCAGCCCGCGGCCGGCGACGAGGCCGACGAGGCGGAGGATCACCGCTGGGGGCTCACGCTCGCCGAGGCCCACGCGGCCCGGCCCTGGCTGACCCGCTGGGCGCTGCTGGCCACCACGCTGCTGGCGGTGGTGGGCCGGCTGCTCGGCAAGGATCTGGCGGGTGCCCGCAGCGAGCTGCGCGGGCTGGGTCGCTGGCTTCGGGACCGCGGCGTCGCCCGAGCGCTTCGACACTCGGTCGCCGACCTGCAGGCCACGAGCCAGACCCGCCACGCCACGTCCGCGCTGCGCCCAGGCCCCCGTGAGACCATCCGGGCCGGGCTTGATGCGGCGGCCGGACGGGTGGCTGACTGGTTCGCCACGTTCAGCGGGCGCGGGCAGGACCTGAATCTCGACGACCTGACCGGGGACGACTTCGCCGCCCAGGGAGCCCGCCGGCGTGCGGTGTCGCCCGTCCTGCTCGGCGGGGTGGCGGTCTGCGTCCTGTCGCTGGTCGCCGGGCGCGCGACCTGGGGCTCCGGGATGCTGACCGGGGCGCAACTGCTCCCGGCGCAGGAGACCTGGGGCGCGCTGCTTGCCGACTATCTGCGCCCGATCCCGGGCCTTCCGGGGGTCGGCGCGCCCGGTTGGCTGGGCCTGACGGCGCTCGGCTCGCTGCTGACCTTCGGCCGGGTGGACTGGCTCGTCACCGCCGTGATGCTCGGCGGGGTGGCGCTCGCCTGGTTCGCCGCCTTCCGGCTGCTGCGCCAGCTGCTGCGCGACGGCCGCATCGCCCCCGTGGGCGGGTTCCTGTACGCCCTGGCGCCCGTGCTGGTTGGCGGGCTCAACCGCGGCATGCTCGGGCTGGTGGTGTGGACCGCCGTGCTGCCCATGCTCGGCTACACGGCGCTCACCTGGGGTCGCGGCGACGGCAAGGGCTGGCGCGAGTCCGGCCTTGCCGGGCTGCTGCTGCTGATGGCCACCGCCGCCGTGCCGCTGACCTGGCCGATCGCGCTGGTGGCCGCCGTGGTCGTCGCCGTCCGCACCCCGCGCCCGCGTGCCCGGGTGCAGCTCGGCGTGGCCGTGCTGGCCCCGCTGCTGCTGCTGGTCGGCCCCGGGTGGACCACGCTGCTCCGCTTCCCCGGCCGGCTCCTCACCGGCACCGAACCCGCGCTCGGCCCGCTGGCGGCGCCTGAGCCGTGGCAGTTGCTGATCGGTCAGACCCCCGGTGGCGGTTTGCCGCCGCTCTGGCTGGCCGCCGTGGTCTTCGGCCTCGCCTGGCTGGTCGCCCTCCTTGGCGCGGTGCGGCGCCCGCGGGCCGCCGGTTGGGCGCTGGTGGCGGCCAGCGCTGCGTTGACGCTGGCGGCGGTGCTCGGCCGGCTGGCGGTCGACGTGGCCCCCGGAACCGAGGCCCGGCCGCAGGTGCAGCCCTGGCTGGTCGCGATGATCGCCGGGCTGGCGCTCGCCGCGGCCCTGGGGCTTGACGGGCTGGATGTCGAGCTGGCCGCCCGCGACGTGGGGCTGCGGCATGTGGCCTCCCTCGCCCTGGTGATCGCCATCGTGGCCGGCTCCGTGTTGGCCGTCGGCTGGTGGGCCTGGGACGGGGAGACCCGGCTCGATCGGCGCGAGGTCGGCGCCACCATGCCTGCCTTCGTCCGCAATGCTCAGGTTGAGGGCGCTCCCGGACGCACCCTCGCCATCGCCATGGTGAGCGGCGACGTGCGCTGGGCGCTGGTCGAGGACGAGCTGCCGCGGCTGGGTTCCTCCGAGCGGGGCATCGCCGCCGGCGGGGACGCGGACCTGGGCGCGTTGGCGGCCTCCGTCACGTCGCGGCTGGTGGGCGGCAGCGGCGACGACCAGGTCTTCCCCGACCTGGTGCGGCTCGGCGTCTCCCACGTGTGGCTGCAGGGCAGCGACCCCCAGGTGCGCACGGCCATCAGCAACACCCCGGGGCTTGGCACCGGCACCGGGGACGAGGACGGCGCGGTCTGGCCCGTCCCGGCCTCGGCGCGCGCCGTCGTCGTCCAGGGCGCGGTCCGCCTGCCCGTCGCGAACGACGCCGCCCTGCCCGCCGGGGCACCCGGGCGGACGCTGGTCCTGGCCGAGCCGGCCGACCCACGCTGGGTCGCCTCGCTGGACGGCGTGCCACTGACCGCGCAACCCGCCGACGACGGCCGCCAGGCGTTCGCGCTGCCCGCCGCCGGCGGCGTGCTCCGCTACGCCCTCGACGACGGGGGGGCGTGGTGGGCCTGGGTGCAGCTCGCCGGCCTGGTGCTGCTCGCGGCCCTGGCCCTCCCCGAGATCAAGCCGCGTGCGTCGGCCGCCGCGCCCCGTCGCCACGTCGGGAGCCGGTCATGAGGCGCCACCTGGTTGCGGTGCTGGCGCTGCTGCTCGCCGGGCTGGCGGTGGGCCTCACCAGCCTGATGCCCGCTCAGAGTGTGGTTCCCGCCACGCTCGCCCGGGACGACCGCGGGCGCCTGGAACTCGCCTGCACGTCCACGGCCGGTGACAGCTACGACTCGTTGGTCGTGGCGGCCGGCGAGGGCGTCACCACCAGCCGGGTGTCGGCACCCGACGCCCCGGCCGCGGTTGCCGCGGTCGCGGCCCTGCGCAACCGGCCCGACGCCGTGCGCATCAGCGGACCCCGGACGGGCGCCTTCGGCGCCGCGAGCGGGATCGCGGCCGAGGCCGGCGCCGAGCGCGGGCTGTCGCTGGCCCCCTGCCCCCCGGCCGACAGCGACCTGTGGTTCCCCGGCGTGGTGTCCAACGACGACGCCCAGGCGGAGCTCCGGCTGATCAACCTGGACACCACCGAGGCGGCGGTCGACGTCACCGTCTACGGCGCCGAGGGCCGGATCGCCGCCCCAGGCTCCCGCGGCCTGATCGTCGCCCCCCTGGGCGAGCGGACGATCTCGCTGTCCGCGGTGTCGTCCTCCGCGGCGGTCACCCTGCACGTCAGCACGTCGCAGGGCCGCGTCGCCGCCCTGGTGAAGCAGCGGCTGTGGCGCGACGGCGCCTCCATCGGCACCGACTGGGTGGCCCCGGCGCTCGCCCCGGCCGGCTCGCTGCTGATCCCCGGGGTTCCCGCGGGCGCCGGTCGCCGCGACCTGGTGTTGGTCAACCCGGGGGAGCGGACGGCCAGCGTGACCCTCGAGGTCCTGGGGACCGGCGGGACGATCAGGCTGCCCGGGCTGGAGACGGTCGATGTCCCGGCGGAGTCGACCCGGGTGGTTCCGCTGGAGCGCGGCCTCGCCGGCCTTGCGGCCACGGTGCGTGTCACGGGCGAGCAGCGGTTGACCGCCGCCCTGATCGCCGGCACCGGGGGCGGCAACAAGAGTGCGGACTTCGCGGTGCTGCCGGCCGCGACCCCGCTGCCGGGAACCGGGTTGTGGCCGCTGCCACTGGCCGAGGCCGCGGGCGCGACGCTGTATCTGACCAACCCCACCGACGGGGACGCACACGTGCTCGTCCGCGCCGGCAGGACCGACGCGGCGGAGACGTCGGTGACGGTCCCGGCGGGTTCGGTGAGCGCGGTCGCGGTCCCCGAGGGGAGGACGCCGATCATCCGGATCACCACGCCGGTCCGCGGCCTGTACGCGGCCGTCGTAGCCACGCAGAAGCTGGGCGCGGTCAACGGCCTGGGCACCCTGACCCTGGGGCCCCCGCGGGCCCAGCTGGACCTGCCCACTGTGCGCTACGACCCGCGGACGGGCAGCTGAGCGGTCAGTCCCAGTCCTCGTCGGCGGCGTACGACTCCGGATCGAGTTCCGAGGCGCTGATGCCCGTCAGGGCGGAGAGTTGCTCGACGAGGGTGCGGAAGACGAGGATGCGCAGCCCGCGCCGGGTCCGTGCCCGGCGCTCCAACGGCCGCCGGAAGAGCACGATCTGGCCGGGCCGGTCCCGGGTACCGCCGAGGGCGGCCGCCAGCGGCACTCGCTCGCGGCTCCACGGGCCCTCCACCTCGGGGACGTCCTCGATGCCCACGTCGATGCCCACCAGGGCCCGCGGGCAGTCCCGCTGGATCCGGCGGACCCCGTCGGCCACGCACTCGGTGAAGAACGCCGCCCGCCCGGCCAGCTGCTTCAGCGGCGCCGGGGCCCCCGTATAGGGGTTCGGCAGCGATAACGGGCCGCGCAGGCCGCGTCCGTGTCGCTCCCGTCGGTGTGCCATGACGTCAGCCTAGGCGGCGCGCGGGTAGCGTGACGCCCGTGAGACCTCGCAGTTGCTCGCGGGCGGCCTGCGCCGCGCCCGCCGTGGCGACGCTGACCTACGCCTACGTGGACTCGACCGCCGTGCTCGGCCCGCTCGCGCTGCGAGCCGAGCCGGGCACCTACGACCTGTGCCGGCCGCACGCCGCCTCGCTGCGGGTGCCCCGCGGCTGGGAGGTCATCACGCTGCCCGACATTGGCGAGACCGCCCCCCATTCCAGCGACGATCTGGTGGCGCTCGCGGACGCGATCCGCGAGGTGGGTCTGGGGGTTCCGGCGACGCCGGCCGAGCCCGCGGTCACTCGCCGACGGGGCCATCTCGCGGTGGTCGCCGACCTGTAGGCTGCCGCTGATGTTCGACTCAGTGATCTTCAAGGCCAACGACATCCGTGGCCTGGCGGGCGGCCCGGACGCCCAGTGGGATGTCGACGACGCGCGCGCCATCGGCGCCGCCTTCGCCGAGGTGTTCGCCCTGGCCGGCAAGGAGTTCGTCCTCGGCCGCGACATGCGGACGACCGGCCCCGAACTCAGCCGTGCCTTCATCGAGGGGGCCAACAGCCGGGGTGCCCACGCCATCGACGTGGGCCTGGCGAGCACCGACCAGCTGTGGTTCGCCTCGGGCCGGTTCGGGCTGCCCGGCGTGCAGTTCACCGCGTCCCACAACCCGGCGACCTACAACGGCATCAAGTTCTGCCTCGCCGAGGCGGCGCCCGTGGAACCGGAGATGCTCACCGAGATCCAGCGGTTGGCGCGCACCGAGCTGCCGGCCGTCGCGACGCCGGGTGGCGTCCGCGAGGTCGACGTGCTGGCCGACTACGGCGACTACCTGCGCTCGCTCGTGGACGTCTCCGGGATCAGGCCGCTCAAGGTGGTCGTCGACGCCGGCAACGGCATGGCGGGCCACACCTGCCCGGCCGTGCTCGGGCCGCTCGGCCTGGACCTGGTGGGCCTCTTCCTCGACCTCGACGGCAGCTTCCCCAACCATCCGGCCAACCCGCTGGAGCCGGAGAACCTGCTGGATGCCCAGGCGGCCGTCCGCGAGCACGGGGCCGACCTGGCGCTCGTCTTCGACGGCGACGCCGATCGCTGCTTCCTGATCGACGAGAACGGGGACGTGGTCAGCCCGGCGATCATCACCGCCCTGATCGCCCAGCAGGAGCTGGCCCGCGAGCCGGGCGGCACCATCGTCATCAACACCATCACCTCCCGGGTGGTCGCCGACGTGGTCGGCGCGCTGGGGGGTCGCCTCGAGATCTCCAAGGTGGGGCACACGTCGGTGAAGGCGCTGATGGCCGAGCATCGCGCGATCTTCGGCGGGGAGCACTCGGCCCACTACTACTTCCGCGACTTCTGGGGCGCCGACACCGGCATGCTGGCGGCGCTG
>CAZBMH010000039.1:0-19226 GCA_964492685.1 uncultured Micropruina sp. | reverse complement strand
TGGCGACGGTGACACCGTCGTTGGTGATGGTCGGAGCGCCCCACTTCTTGTCGAGAACGACGTAGCGGCCCTTGGGACCGAGGGTCACCTTCACGGTGTTGGCGAGGATGTCGACGCCGCGCTCCAGGGAGCGACGCGCCTCCTCGTCGAACTGAAGGATCTTGGGCATGTGGTAATCGTCCTTACTTGGTGACGACGGCGAGGATGTCGCGGGCGTTCAGGAGCAGGTACTCCTGGCCGTCGTACTTGACCTCGGTGCCGCCGTACTTGGAGAAGATGACGACGTCACCCTCGGCCACGTCGAGCGGGACGCGGTTGCCGTTGTCGTCGATGCGGCCGGGGCCGGTCGCAATGACCTTGCCCTCCTGCGGCTTCTCCTTGGCGGTGTCGGGGATGACCAGGCCCGAGGCGGTGGTCTGCTCGGCCTCGAGGGGCTGGACGAGGATGCGATCCTCAAGCGGCTTGATCGTGACTGCCACGTCAATACCTTTCTTCGTATGGGCGCGGTGGCCCTGGTGATGTCAGGTTTCGGGTGGCCGGGGCGTCGTCGCGGTGCCGCCGACGGCCTTCGCACTCTCACGTCGAGAGTGCTAATCACGAATCTATACCGGCCTTAGCACTCGTTCAACCCGAGTGCCAGGAGGACGGTGCGGATCGCGCCGCGACGCGGGCCGCCGCACGCCCGGCCGCCGCCGTCCGGCGCGAGGCGGGGCGCCGGAACCAGTCGGGACCGGGCGCCCGGCCGCCTCGTCCAAAAGATTGATGCCCAATGGGGAATTTCCGCGCGTGGGGCTACAGTTCGCAGATGCCTATCGTCGCTCTCGGGGTGAACCATCACCACACCTCCGCCCGCGACCTCGCCCTGCTCGGCGACCGCCTCGCCCCCCTGATCGGCGGCATGACGGCGGCCGTCGACGAGTTCAGCGGCAGCGCCGTCCTGGCCACCTGCAACCGCTTCGAGGTCTACCTCGACTCGGCCACCTTCCACGGCGCCGTCGAGCGCTTCATGGGCCTGCTGGACGCGGTCGAGTTGGAGCATCTGCGCGACCACGTCGTCGCCCATGTGGACGAGGGCGCGGTCGAACACCTGCTGGAGGTCGCCTCCGGACTGGACGCGATGGTCGTCGGCGAGGCGGAGATCGCCGGGCAGGTCCGCGAGGCCCTGGCGCGCGCGGACGGCTCGGTCAGCCCGCGGCTCCGGCGCCTGTTCGACACCGCGCTGGCCACGTCCAAGGCGGTCACCTCCCACACCGCGCTCGGCACGGCCGGACGCTCGGTGGCCACCGTCGGCTTGGACCTGATCGAGCAGCGCCACGGGGCCCTGGCCGGGCGCCGCGTGCTGCTGATCGGCACCGGGAACTACGCCCGGGTGGTGGTCGCCGACCTGCTGCGCCGGGGCTGCACCGACCTGCACGTGTTCTCCCCCACCGGCCGGGCTGCCGCGTTCGCCCGGTCCCATCCGGTGACCCCCGTCCCGGCCCACGGCCTCACCGCGGCGCTCGGCTGGGTCGACGCCGTCGTCTCCTGCAGCGGCGCCACCTCCCCGGTGCTCGGCGCGGGCGACGTGCCGGCCCCGGGGCGCGACCTGCCCCTTCCCGTCCTCGACCTGTCCTTGGCCGGCGACCTGTCGTCCGAGGCGCGCAACCTGGCCACGCTGGCGGTGATCGACCTGGAGGAGGTCGGCCGGCACGCGCCACTGGAGCACGCGGCGGCGCTCGAGTCGGCGCGCGAGCTGGTCCGCCGCGGCGTGGAGACCTACCTCCACCTGGAGGGCGGCCGCAACGCCGCCCCGGCGGTCACCGCCATGCGGGCTCACATCAGCCGGATCATCGAGGACGAGATCGCGCTGGCCGGGCGACGCCACGACCCCGACACCGCCGACGCCGTGGCCCGGGCGCTGCGCCGGGTCTCCAATGAGCTGCTGCACACGCCGTCCGTGCGCGCCGCCGAGCTCGCGCGCACCGGCGGCCTGGACGACTATCACGCCGCCCTGCACACCCTCTTCGGCATCGAGGTCGAGGCGTGACGCTGCGCCTCGGCACCCGCGGCAGCCTGCTGGCCCGCACCCAGTCGTCCCTGGTGGCCGAGCGGGTGCGCGCCGCCCTGGGCGAGGACGTGGAGCTGGTCGTCATCTCCACCGAGGGCGACGACGTCACGATCCCGCTGGACGCGCCGCCGCGTCCCGGCGCCTTCGTCGCGGCGCTCCGCGACGCCCTGCTGGCCGGGCGCGTCGATCTGGTCGTCCATTCGTTCAAGGACATGCCCTCCGCGCCGGTCCCCGGGCTGATGGTGGCCGCCACCCCGCCCCGCGAGGACGCCCGCGACGCCTGGTGCAGCCTCGGCGCGCGCCTCGCGGACGCCCCGGCGGGCACCCGCGTCGGCACCTCCAGCCCCCGCCGGGCGGCCGCGGTGCGGCGCGCCAACCCCGGGCTGGTGCCCGTGCCGATCCGGGGCAACGTCGACACCCGGCTGGGCAAGCTGGGGCGCGAGGTGGACGCGGTCGTCCTCGCCGCCGCCGGCCTGCACCGGGTCGGCCGGGCCGACGCCATCACCGAGTACCTGGACGACGCGGTCATGATCCCGGCGCCGGCCCAGGGCGTGCTGGCCGTCGAGTGCCGGGAGGGCGACCTGACCGCCCGGCTCGCCGCGCTGGACGACGCCCCCACCCGGCTGATCGCCACGGCCGAGCGGGCGGTGCTCGCCGGCGTCGGGGCGAGCTGCAGCACCGCCGTGGGTGCCCTGGCCCGGCTGTCGGGCGACACCCTGCTGCTGGTCGCCGACCTGAGCGACCACCGCGGCGTGGACTACGTCCGCCGCGCCCGATCCGACCGCGTGACCACCCGAGCGCAGGCCGAGGCACTCGGCCTGGCCGTCGCCGCCGACCTCCTGGGAGCCTCGTGACCCTGCCCGCCGACCACCCGGTGCACCGCCTGAGCGGGGACTCGCCGCTGCTGGCCAACTACCGGGGGCGGCGGACGCCGACTCGCCCGATCTGGATGATGCGCCAGGCGGGCCGCTCCCTGCCGGAGTACCGGTCCGCCCGGGAGGGAACGGGCATGCTGCAGGCCTGTCTCACGCCGGAGCTGGCCGCCGAGATCACCTGCCAGCCGGTGCGCCGCCACGGCGTGGACGCGGGCATCTTCTTCTCCGACATCGTCGTGCCGCTGAAGCTGGCCGGGGTCGCGGTGGAGATCGTCGCGGGCGTGGGGCCGGTGCTGGAGGCGCCGGTGCGCTCCGCCGCCGACGTGGCCGCCCTGCCGCCGCTGGACCCGGCGGCTCTGGCGCCGATCCGCCAGGCGGTGGCGCTGAGCGTGGCCGAGTTGGGCGCGACGCCGCTGATCGGCTTCGCCGGGGCGCCGTTCACCGTGGCGTCCTACCTTGTCGAGGGGCGGCCCAGCCGGGATCACGCGATCACCCGGGCCCTGATGCGCGAGGACGAGGCGACCTGGCACGCCCTGCTGGCCTGGGTCGGCCGCGCCACCACCGCCTTCCTCCGGGCCCAGGCGATGGCCGGGGCCAGCGCGCTGCAGCTCTTCGACTCCTGGGCTGGTTTCCTGTCGCCGGCGGAGTACGCGCGCTACGTGGCGCCGCACTCGGCCTCCGTCCTGGCCGGGGTCGCCGACCTGGGCCTGCCCCGGGTGCACTTCGGCACCCGGACCCGCGACCTGCTGGTGGCCATGCGTGACGCCGGCGCCGACGTGATGGGGGTGGCCGCCGACGCCACCCTGGACGAGGCGAACGAGCTCCTGGGCGGCCGCACCCCGCTGCAGGGCAACATCGACCCCGCGCTGCTCACCGCCGACTGGCCCGTGCTCGAGGCCCACGTCCGCGACGTGCTGCGCCGCGGCCAGGCTGCCCCCGGGCACGTGGTGAACCTGGCCCACGGGGTGCCCCCCACCACCGACCCGGACGTGCTCACCCGCGTCGTCGACCTCGTCCACTCCGTCCCCGACCTCACGGCGGAATGACCATGGGATGCCCTTCGCGTGATCCGTCCACCGGCTCGGCGCCGGCGGGCCGGTGGGCCGTGGACCCGCGCCATGTCGACTGAGCTGCCGCTGGTCCTGGTCGTCGGTGGGGGGATCACCGGGCTGGCGGCGGCCTGGGAGCTGACCGGCGGAGCGGAGGGCCCGGCGTCAGCCCGGGTGCTGCTCGTCGAGGGAGCCGAACGACTGGGCGGCAAGGTGGGCACCCACGTGAGCGATGGGTTCGTCGCCGAGGAGGGACCGGACTCGCTCGTCGCCTATCGGCCCGCCGCGCTGGAGCTGATCGGGGAGGTCGGCCTGGCGGACGACGTGATCGGCGTCAGCGGTCGCCACCCCGTCCACGTGCGCTCTCGCGGCCGCCTGGAGCCGCTGCCCCACGGCATGGGCATGGTGTTGCCGACCCGACTCGGACCCTTCGTTCGCACCCGGATCCTCACCGCGCGGGAGAAGCTGCGGGCCGCCGTCGACCTCGTGCTCCCGCGGCAGCTCGGTGCGTCCGACACCTCCATCGGCGCCTTCCTTCGTCGGCGTCTCGGTGCCGGCATGGTGGAACGCTTCGCCGATCCCCTGGTGGGCGGCATCTACGGGGCCCGCGTGGACGAGCTGAGCCTGGACGCCCTGCTCCCCTCGCTGCGCGACAACGAGCGGGACCACCGCAGCCTGATCCTGGCCGGACTCGCCCTGGGCAGGGCGGCCAGGAAAGGTGCCGTCGTCAGGGGGGCATCCTCCCCGTTCCGGACGCTCCGCCGGGGGCTCGGCACCCTCCCCGCCGCGCTGGGCCGCCTCCTGGCCGAACGCGGCGCGGAGGTGCGCCTGAACACCGTGGTCACCGCGCTCGATCAGCACGACGCGACGACGGGGCCCATCGGCGTGACCCTGAGTGACGGCGGCACCGTCCTTGTGGACGCGGCGATCCTCGCCGGGGGGGTCGCCTCCTCGGCCGCCCTGCTGGCCGCCGGCCATCCCGCCGCGGCCGCCGCGCTCCGAGGGATTCCCCTGGCCAGTGTCGCTGTGGTCACCCTCGGCTTCGAGGCGGGCGCGTTCGCCCAGCCGCCGGCGTCCCAGGGGTGGCTGGAGGCCGACCCGGCGCCGATCAGCGGGGTCACCATCGTCTCCGCCAAGTGGGAGAACCGAGCCGAGGGCGACCGGGTGCTGCTGCGCGCGTTCGTCCCGGACCGCGCCCCTGGAGCGATTGACGCACCGGACGAGGAGCTCCTGCGGCTCGTCCTGGCGCACGTCGGAGGCGTGCTGGGGATTCAACGGGAACCGATCCTGACCCGCGTCACCCGGTGGCGCGACGTCATGCCGCGGTACACCGTCGGTCACCTGGACCGCGTTGCCGCCGTCGATGCCGCCCTCGGCGACGGCCCGGTCCGGGTCGCCGGGTCGGCACTGCGCGGGGTGGGCGTGCCCGACTGCATCGCCGACGGGCGCCGGGTCGCCCGCGCCCTGAGCACCTCCCTGACCGCCACCGAACGGAGCACCTCATGACCGAACGCCGCCGGGTCCCCGCCCGCGAGATCAACGACAGCATCAGCTACACCTGCTGGGCCGTCTTCCGGCGACTGGGTGGTCATGTTTCCTTGACAGCGCTGGAGGAGCGACTGGCCGCGACGGGCGTCGCCGTCCGGGGGCTCTACGACGTCTCGGCGATGCGCGCCGACGCCGACCTGATGGTGTGGCTGCATGGCCCGACGGCCGAGGGGCTGCAGCGGGCGGTCCGGTCGACCCGCGCCGAGCTCGGCGGGGCCGCCGCGTTCACCTGGTCGGCGATGGGCCTGCACCGCCCGGCCGAGTTCAACAAGGGGCACGTCCCCGCCTACCTCACCGGCGCCGAGCCCCGGGAGTGGCTCGCGGTGTATCCGTTCGTCCGCTCGCACGAGTGGTACCTGCTGCCCGAGGAGGAGCGCCGGGCCCTGTTGCTGGAGCACGGCATGATGGGCCGCGACTTCCCCGTCCTCTCCAACACGGTCTCGGCGTTCGCGCTGGGCGACTACGAGTGGGTGCTGGCGCTCGAATCGGACGTGCTGCACGAGCTGGTCGACCTGATGCGGACGCTGCGCGCCTCGGGCGCCCGCCGGCACGTCTCGCTGGAGACGCCCTTCTTCACCGGCCACCGCGTGTCGGCCGCCGACGCGACGGAGCTGCTGGCATGACGTTCGACGCCCTGCTGATGGTGGGGTTCGGCGGCCCCGAGGGCCCGGACGAGGTCGTGCCGTTCCTGGAGCGGGTCACCGCCGGCCGCGGCATCCCGACCGAAAGGCTGCTGGAGGTGGGCCAGCACTACCTGACCCTCGGCGGCGTCTCCCCCATCAACGCCCAGAACCGGGCGATGCTGGCCGCCCTCACCGAGCGGCTGCGCGGGCTCGGGTGGGAGCTGCCGATCGTCCTGGCCAACCGGAACTCGGCCCCCTTCGTGCCCGACGTGCTCGCGGGGCTCGCGGACGCCGGCCACCGCCGTGTGCTGGCGTTCGCCACCAGCGCCTTCTCCTCCTACTCGGGGTGCCGCCAGTACCGCGAGGACCTGGGCCTGGCCCTCGCGGCGCTCGGGGACGGGGCGCCAACCGTGCTCAAGCTGCCGCCGCTGGGCGAGGCTCCCGGCTTCGTCGAGGCCCTTGTTCCGCTGACCCGGGACACCCTGGCGGGCGCCATCGGCCGGACGCGGCTGCTGTTCACCACCCACTCCATCCCGCTCAGCATGGCCGAGCGGTCCGGCCCCGAGGCCGGCTGGGGGTCGCCCGGGCTGTATGTCGAGCAGCACCTGGCCGTAGCCCGCCGCATCGTGGACGCCCTGGACGACCCGCCCACCTGGGAGCTGGTGTACCAGTCGCGCAGCGGCCCGCCGCACGTGCCGTGGCTCGAGCCCGACATCAACGACGTGATCGCGGGCCTGGCGGGCGACGTCGACACGGTCGTGGTGGCGCCGATCGGCTTCCTCACCGACCACGTCGAGGTGATCTGGGACCTGGACACCCAGGCCCGCCAGACCGCCGACGAGCACGGTATCGCGCTGCTGCGGGTGCCGACGCCGGGCTCCCACCCGGCCTTCCTGGACGGCCTGGCCGCGCACCTGGACGCCGCCCTGCGGGCCCCGGGCCGGGAGGCGGCCGCCGACGATCTGTGTCAGGGTGTCTGCTGCCCCGGCCGCGAACCGCGCCCGGTCGTGCCCGGGCTCGCGGGTTTCCAGGCTGACGAGGAGTAACCGATGACCATCCATGACGACCTGTTCGCACGCGCCCGCGCGGTGATGCCCGGCGGGGTCTCCTCGCCGGTGCGCGCCTTCGGGGCCGTGGGCGGGACGCCCCGCTTCGTCGCCTCCGCGCGGGGCGCCACCGTCACCGACGTGGCGGGCCGCAAGTACGTCGACTTCGTCGGCGCCTGGGGGCCCATGATCGTCGGCCACGCGCACCCGGAGGTGATGACCGCGGTCAAGAACGCCGTCGGCGACTCGCCGTCGTTCGGCGCGCCGAGCCTGCCCGAGCTGCTGCTCGCCGAGGAGATCGTGGCCCGGGTGGCCCCGGTGGAGCGGGTGCGGTTCACCTCGTCCGGCACCGAGGCGGTGATGACCGCGATCCGGCTGGCCCGCGGCATCACCGGTCGGCGGCTGATCGTGAAATTCGCCGGCTGCTACCACGGCCACGGCGACCCGTTCCTGGTGGCGGCCGGCTCCGGGGTGGCCACCCTGGGGCTGCCGGACTCGCCCGGGGTGACCCCGTCGACGGCCGCCGACACGATCGTGCTGCCCTACGGCAGTCCCGAGCTGGTGGAGGCGCTGTTCGCCGCCCGCGGCGAGGACATCGCCGCCCTGGTCACCGAGGCCATCCCGGCCAACATGGGCGTCATCGTCCCGCCGAAGGGCTTCAACGCCACCCTGGCCCGGCTGTGCCGCGAGCACGGGGCCCTCTTCGTCCTGGACGAGGTGATGACCGGTTTCCGGGTGTCGAAGGCCGGCCGCTGGGGCGTCGAGGGCGCCGCCGAGGGGTGGGCACCGGACATCGTCACCTATGGCAAGGTCATCGGCGGCGGCCTGCCGCTGGCCGCGCTGGCCGGGCCGGCCTCCGTCCTGGATCACCTGGCCCCGGCCGGACCCATCTATCAGGCGGGCACGCTGTCGGGGAACCCGGCCTCCGCCGCGGCCGGGCTGGCCACGCTGCGCCTGCTGGACCACAAGGCCTACGACCACCTGGACGCCGCCGCCGGCGAGGTACAGCGCCTGGTGTCGGGGGCCCTGACCGCCGCCGGGGTGCCGCACCGGGTCAACGCCGCGGGGAACCTGTTCAGCGTCTTCTTCACCGACCGGCCGGTGCGCGGGTACGACGACGCCAGGACCCAGGACACCGCCGCCTTCGGCCGCTTCTTCCACGCGCTGCTCGATCGCGGGATCTGGCTGCCGCCGAGCGCCTACGAGGCCTGGTTCGTCTCGACCAAGCACACCCAGGCCGACTTCGACCGCCTGGCCGCGGCGCTGCCCGCCGCTGCCACCGCCGCCCGCGGCTGACGTCGGGCACCCGGACGCGTCCGGGCGGTGCGTAAGTGACCGACAGCGGTCACTTACGTACCGCTGAAGCGGGACGGACATCCGCATCGGGCCGGAGCTCGCGGTGCGGCATAGGGTGAGCGGCGTGAACCGCCGGCCGACCCGTCCCACCGGGACGATCACCCGCGGCACCACCAACCCGAATCGGCTCCGCCGGGTGGATCGGTTCCTCACCGGCCCGCTGGCGGGCACGCTGCGAGCCGCCGGACCCCATCCGGTGGCGGTCGACCTGGGCTACGGGGCCCGGCCGTTCACGGCGATCGAGCTGCACGAGCGCCTGCTGCGGGTGCGGCCGGACGTCCGGCTGCTGGGGCTGGAGATCGACCCGGCGCGGGTGGCGGCCGCGCTCCCCCACGCCCGCGAGGACCGCGCCTTCCGCCGGGGCGGCTTCGAGCTCCCGCTCCCGGACGGCTGGGCGCAGCCCACAATCGTCCGTGCCTTCAACGTGCTGCGCCAATACGACGCGGACGAGGTCGCCGCCGCCTGGGCGATGCTGACCGGGCGGCTGGCCCCCGACGGCGTGCTGGTGGAGGGCACGTGCGACGAGCTGGGCCGCCGGGCATCCTGGGTGACGCTGGACGCCGCGGGCCCCCGCTGGTTCACCATCTCGCAGCGCCTCGCGGGCCTCACCAGGCCCGGCGAGGTGGCCGACCGGCTGCCGAAGGCGCTGATCCACCTCAACGTGCCGGGGCAGCCGATCCACGCCTGGCTAGGGGCGCTGGACCGGGCCTGGGAGCGCAGCGCCCCCCTGGCCGCCCACGGCGAACGGCAGCGGTGGCTCGCCACGGTCGCGGCCGTCCGGACCGCCGGGCTGCCCGTCCTCGACTCGCCGACCCGCTGGCGGCTGGGAGAGGTGACGGTTCCGTGGAACCTCGTCGCGCCCCTCGACCACGGGTGACCCCCGCTAGACTCCCAGCGGAAAGGAGCCGCATGGACTGGACCGCCCACGTGGTGTGGTGGCACTGCTATCCCCTGGGGTTCGTGAACGCCGAGGACACCGCGGTGCATGAGGTTCGGCATCGGCTGGGCCAGCTCACCAACTGGCTCGATTACCTGATCGGCCTCGGCTGCAACGGCATGCTGCTCAACCCGATCTTCGCGTCCGTATCGCACGGCTACGACACCCTCGACCACAACCGGATCGATCCGCGGTTGGGCGACGACGCCGACTTCGACCTGCTGGTGGCCAAGGCCAAGGAGCGCGGCATCCGGCTGGCGCTGGACGGCGTCTTCAACCACCTGGCGCGCGAACATCCGCTGGTGCAGCGGGCCATCGCGGCCGGCCCCGACACCGAGGACGGCCGCTGGCTGCGCTGGGTGGACGGCTACCCCCGGGTCTTCGAGGGCCACGAGCCGCTGGTGGAGCTGGACCTGACGTACCCCCCGGTGGCCGACTTCGTGGCCGGCATCATGATCCACTGGCTGGACCGCGGCATCGACGGCTGGCGCCTGGACGCCGCCTACGCGCCCGGCGCCGCGGCCTGGCGTCCCATCCTCGACCGGGTCAAGGCCGCCCATCCGGATTGCTGGCTGCTGGGCGAGGTCATCCACGGCGACTACGCCGAGTTCGTCGAGGCGTCCGGAGTGGATTCGGTCACCCAGTACGAGCTGTGGCACGCGATCTGGGACTCGCTCAACGACCACAACTTCTTCTCCCTCGATCACACCCTGGGCCGGCATCGGGTGTTCTGCGAGTCCTTCCGGCCGCAGATCTTCGTGTCGAACCACGACGTCACCCGCATCTCCAGCAAGCTGGACGACCAGCGCCACGTCCAGCACGCGGCCGTCCTGGTGACGCTGCTGCCCGGCATCCCGTCCATCTACGCCGGCGACGAGCAGCGCTTCACCGGCGTCAAGCTGGACGCCCCCGGCGGCGACGGCGCGGTACGGCCGCCCTTCCCGGACACGCCCGACGGGCTGCTGCCCTTCGGCGCTGACACGTTCGAGCTGTACCAGCGCCTGCTGGCCATCCGCCGGCGGCACCCCTGGCTGGTGGACGGGGTCGTCACCACCCGCGACCTGACCAACGAGTCGGTCGTCGTGGTGGTCACCGGACCCGAGGAGGTCATCGAGTTGGCCCTCAACGTGTCCGAGGCCCCCGTCCCGCTGCCGACGGGCGACCTGCTGGCGGCCTCCCCCGGAACGGACGAGCAGGTCGAGCCGCACGGCTGGGCGGTGAGCCTCCAGCACCGGGGCCCGGCGTGAGCCGGCTGTTCTCGGTCAACGTCGGACGTCCGGCGACCGACCGCGGCAAGCCCGCGAACAAGACCGGGATCGACAAGCACCCGGTCGTCGAGGCCCGCCTGCGCGCGCCCGGCCCCCGCGGCGCGACCCCCGAGGGCGCCAGCGGCGTGGTCGGCGACTTCCTCGGCGACCTGAAGCACCACGGCGGCGACCACCAGGCGGTCTACGCCTACGCCCGCGAGGATCTCGACTTCTTCGAGGGCGTCACCGGGCGCCTCCTGTCGGGCGGCTACTTCGGAGAGAACCTGACCACGGTCGGCGTGGACGTGAACGGCGCCCTCGTCGGCGAGCGCTGGCGGATCGGCGCCGGGGACGATGCCGTCGAGCTGCGGGTCACCTCGCCCCGGATCCCCTGCAACACCTTCCGCGCCTGGGTGGACGAACCGGGTTGGCTGAAGACCTTCACCGCCGCGCACCGCCCCGGCGCCTACCTGGCGGTCGAGCGGGACGGGATCGCGCGGCCCGGCGACCCGGTCGAGGTCCTCTGGCGCCCCGAGCACCAGGTGACGATCGCCCTGCTGTTCCGGGCCCTGACCACCGAGCGGACGCTGGCCGCCGAGGCGCTGGCCGCGGCGGAGTTCCTGGAGCCCTCCCTGCGCGACCAGCTCGGCGCCGCCACGTAGCCCGCCCCCACCGCGGCGACCCGTCCCGACACCCGCGCCCACAACTCAGCGGCACCTCGGTGGCGACAGTCGAAAGCCGACTAAAACACACCACTCCCCGGGGAGCGGCCCATCGTCAGCGCGTGAACTCCGCGGTGTCTCGGTGTCGGCGCAGCGACACTACGAAGTCTCGGAACTCGATGGCACATCGAGTTCCGTATGCGCCGTCGCAAGCCGACACCGAGACACCGCGGAGTGCACGACCACCCGGGACACGCCGACGCCGAGGCGCCGCGGAGTGCACGGCCGCAAGCGTCCGAACGGAACCTCGAGAACGCGCGGTCAACGGAGGCGTCGCACCACCAATGCCACCGTCCCGCGCACCGTCGGCGTCAGGATCAGCGTGGCCGCGTGGGGCCCCGCCGGCTTCAGGCGGCGGCGCAGCACGGCCGGGTCGAGCTCCAGGCCGCGCTTCTTGATCTCCAGCGTCCCGATGCCGCGCTCCCGCACCCACGCCCGCAGGACCTTCTCGCCGGCGTCCAGCACCTCCAGCACCTCGAAGCCGGTCGCGAACCCGGTCGGACGGTGTTCCGCCCCGATCAGATAGGCGACGTGCGCCGCCACGGGCCGGGCGGACAGCTCGGCGGCCAGCGTCGGCACCGCGCCGGAGCGGATGACCGCCCCGTCCGGCTCATAGAGGACCACGCCGGGCACCAGCGGATCGGGCCACGGCTCGGGCAACTGCCGGCCGGGCGGAGCGAGGATCACCTGCTCGCCGGGCAGCAGCACCGCCGACCGTTCCCCGGCCGGCCACCCGGCACCAGCCCACAGGCCGGCTTCCACCACGTCGCCGTCCGCGGACACCCAGACCGCGGCCACGTCGTCCGGGATCAGCGACAGCGGCACCCCCGGCCCGAGCTTCACCACGCCCGGACGGGAGCCGTCCAGCAGGCCGCGGACGAACTCCCAGGACGGGGTGAGATCCTCGACCCGCCAGCTCCGGCCGCGCGCGGTACGCCGCGCCGGGTCGCAGAAGACGGCCACCCCCGGCTTCGCGAGCCCCGGCCAGCGGTCCTCGGCATCGCCGAGCAGCACCTCGGCACGGCCGGCCAGGTTGGCGGCCGCCAGGGTTGCGGTGACCGGGTCGCGCTCGACGGCGACCACGCCGAGCCCGGCGTCGGCGAACGCCAGCGCGTCGGTCCCCAGGCCGCAGCCCAGGTCGACGACGGTGGTAGCCCCCTTCGCGGCCAGCCGACGCGCCCGCCAGGCCGCGACCCCGGGCCGCGTGGCCTGCTCCAGGCCGTCCGCGGTGAAGAACAGCCCCTCGGCGGCCGCCCCGAACTTGAGGGCCGCCCGCCGCCGCAGCGCCGCCTGCGCCAGGACGGCGGCGGCCTGTTCGGGCGTCCAGCGGCGCCGCAGCCGGGTGGCCGCACCGACCGAACCCGGGTCCGCCTCCAGGCCAGCGTCCGCCAGCGCGTCGGCGGCCTCGGGCGAGGTCAGCCAGCGGGCGGTGGCGAGGTCCATGCCCGCACCCTAGTGGCGCGGCGGTTGCGCGGGCACGCTGGTCGGCGCCGCGACGGGCGTCCCCTAGGATGCCGCCATGAAGATTCTCTCGGGCGTGGTCCTCACCGTCGGCCTGCTGGCCCTGCTGGGCGGCGCCGGCGTCCTGACCTGGGGTTGCTGGACGGCCTACTGGCACTACGCCACCCTGTCGACCGGCCGCAGCGCGGAGTTCGTCAACCCGCTGCCGATCCTCATCGGCGGCGGCGCGATCCTGGCCGCCGGCGGCTTCTTCGCGGGCCTCGGCCTGGGCATGCCCAAGGGCCCGAAGGCGCCCGCTGCCGCCACCCCCACCACCATCTGACAAACCACCCTCGACCGCTGACACCGCGGGCGAGGCGCTGCGAACATCGGCGTGCCCCGTCAGCCGGGACGCCGGTACACCGAGATGTGGGAGGTCGAGTCCTCGGTGAAGGGCGCACCCCGCCAGTCGGCCCAGCGGTTCTCGCGTTCGAGACCCGCCAGCCGACCCATCAGGTCCAGCTCCGACGGCCAGACGTAGCGGTGCGGGGTGCGGGCGATCCGCGCGTCGCGGCCCTCGCCGAAGGCGACGTGGTACGAGATCAGGTGTTGCCGCAGCGGGTCCATCGCGTCGACCAGGAAGTAGCCATCCTGCATCACCATGACGGTGGCCGGGACGCCTGGGGGCAGCCGGCGCAGCTCGGGAACCCACAGCTCGATCACGAAGCGTCCGCCGGGACGCAGGTGATGCGCGGCGTTGCGGAAGCACTCGACCTGCGCCTCCTGGGTCAGCAGGTTCCCCAACGTGTTGAACACCAGATACACCAGCGAGAACTCCCCCGGCACCCGGGTGGTGGCCATGTCGCCCAGCGCGACCGGGAGCCGTTCGGCGGGGACCTTCTCGCGTAGCCGGGCCACCATGTGCCGGGACAACTCGATCCCGCTGACCCCAACGCCTCGTTCCAGCAGCGGGATGGCGATCCGGCCGGTGCCGATCGCGAACTCCAGCGCCGTTCCGCCGGCGGCCAGTTCGGCCAGGCGATCGACGGCCGGGCCAACGACCTCGGGGGCGTCGTCCCCGAGGCCCGGGGTGTCGTAGCCCGCGGCCGCGGCCTCGTCCCACAGCTCGTCCTGGGTCTGGCGGGCGAGCCGCTCGAAGTCCTGGCGCATGCCCCATCCTGACGGGTGCCGCGGCCCCGCGGCAAAGGGTCAGGCGCCGACCAAGCGCGCCACCAGGAACCACGTCCCCACCAGGGCGGCGACGGTGAGCGCGGCCAGGTAGGCCAGCACCAGCCGGGTGTCGCGCAGGTAGCACTTCGAGCGGGTCAGCCCGGCCCGGTGGGCCTTGGCGTAGCCGGTAAAGCCGACGATCGCGAACACCAGCAGCGCCACCGGCCCCGCGACCCAGCCCAGCAGGGCGATGGTGGCGAAGATGCACAGCCGCAGCGGGTCGAAGGGGGCCTCGACCGCCGCGTCCCCAGTGGGCCCGGCGATCAGCTCGGAGGGTGCCGGGCCGGCGGCGATCCGGCGGGCCTCGTCCGCGTCCGACATGTCAGGTCCTCTCCACGATCGGCAGCGACCGGCCGGTCACCACGCTCATCCGCTGCGCGCCCAGCGCCGGCCAGGCCTGCACGGCGCAGAACGGCGCGCATTGATCGGCGCCGGCGGCGCTGCGGGTGCCGACGTGGACGCAGCACTGGGTGAGCCGCTCCTCGATCAGCGTGTTCACGTCCATGAACGGCTTGACGGTCACCCGGACGATGCGCTCGGCCAGCAGCCGCCGCAGCCGGTCCTGCTGGCCCGGGAGCTTGCCGGCGGCCAGCGTGGTCAGGGTGCCGATGCCCAGGTCGCATTGGGTGCAGATGGTGCGCCACAGCTCGCTGGTCCGCGGGTGGGTGAGGGTCGCCTGCTCGCTCAGCAGGTCGAGCAGCGAGTTCTTCATGAGGTCGCGCAACTGCGCGGGCACGTCCCGGTCGGCGATCCGGTTGGCGAGCAGTTCCGGGTCGAGTTCGAGCCACGCCAGGAGTTGGTCGTGGCCGATCAGGCTCACCAGGGAGCGCCACACCCCCTTGTCGTCCTTGAGCAGGTAGCCGACGGAGGCGCAGTGCGGGTGCGAGCACGGCAGGGCGGTCAGGTCGTGCCAGCTGACCACGCCGCCGGTCTGCTCCTCCAGCCGGGTCAGCACGCCGGTGTGGGTGAGGCGGTCGAGCGGGTCGATGCCGTGGCCCCGTCCGGACCCGAACACCGGCTGCAACGCCACCCCGCCGACGAACGGCGTCTCCAGCGCCCGCAGCACCACCGCCCCGAGGTCGCCGTCGTTGACGCCGAGCGCCGCCGTCATGGTCAGCGTGGTGAACACCTCGGCCTCGGACAGCCGGGCGATCGCGGCCTCCTTGAAGCGGGTGAGGTCGGCCCCGCGGTGGTACACCGACGCCTCGGGCGAAGGCCCGTCGTACTGCAGGTAGATCTCGACCCGGCTGCGGTGCCGCCGCAGCAGCGCCAGCAGCGCGTCGTCGGAGGCGACCAGCAGGCCGTTGGTGTTCAGCATGATGCGGACGATCGGGCGCGCGACGAGCTCGTCCAGCAGCGCGGCGAGCTCCGGGTACAGCGTCGGCTCGCCGCCGGACAGCATCACCACGTCGAGGCGTCCCCCCTCGCGGGCCAGCCGGGTGTCGACGTTGGCCAGCACGTCCGCCAGCGGCGCCACCCCCCGAAGCTGCGGCCCGGACGCGGTGAAGCACGTGGGGCAGCGCAGGTTGCAGTGCTCGATGACGTCCTGCAGCAGGATGCAGGTGTGCTGGGTCTGGCCGGGCGGCAGGCCGTAGGCGTAGGCCTCCGGGATCTGGCGGAAGTTGGTCGGGTCGTCGGGGACGTGCTGCTTGGTGGGCGCCTGCCACCGCTCCAGGTAGCGCAGGATCTCCGGCGACTCGTCGTACAGGGTGCGGATCGGGCCGTGCTCGGGGCAGGTGCGCTCCAGCCAGACCCGGTCGTCGCGGACGAGCAGCACCCCGGCCAGGCGGCGCACCCGCTCCAGCGGCGGGTCGTCGGCGTGGCACCGGGGGCAGAAGGCGGTGACGTAGCGGTGGATCCGGTCGCCGCGCAGCGGTTGGCCCGGGCCCAGAGCCGGTGCGGGCCTCATGCCAGCGTGGCGAAGAGGATCACGCAGGCCCCGGCAGCCACCAGGATGCTGGCGCCGGACGCGAGCAGCAGGCCGCCCCCCAGCCGGGCGGTGCGCGGCAGGGCCAGCAACACGATGGCGGCGACGATGTAGGCGATGGGCGCGCCGACCCCGAGCGTGGACAGCAGGGCGTTCTGGAGCGAACTGCCGGACAGGAGGTTGCTGATCGTGAAGAACGCCACCACCCACAGGGCGATCAGCGCGGCGCCGAGAAGGAAGCCCGCCCACAACGTGAGGTACCACGGCGGCTTGCCACCGGGCGGGACCGGCTGGGCCTGACCGAATTGGAACTGGGTCATCCGGGTGTCCCCTCCTTGTCGACTGCCCCGACTCTAGCCGGGCGCAGCATCCGGGCCGAGCGCAGCGCCAGCAGCGGGAGCAGGAGCAGCAGGAACCACTGCGGGCGGGTCAGCCCCCACCACACGTCCTCGTTGTCCCGGACGAACTCGACGGCGAAGCGGAACAGGGCGTACCCGGTCACATAGACCAGGAAAAGGTCCCCGGGCCGGGGCAGCCGGTCCCGCAGCCGCAGGAGCACAATCAGCGCCAACAGCTGGAAGGCGATCTCGTAGAGGAACGACGGGTGCAGCCCCACGCCGGGGGTGCCGCCGACCACCCCCGCCTGTTCGGCGGTGAGCACCATGCCCCAGTCGCCGCCGGTGGGGCGGCCGGGATCCTCGGTGAGCAGGCAGCCGACGCGTCCGATGACCATCGCGAGCGCCACGGCGGGCGCGAACAGGTCGCCGGTGGGTTGGCGGTACCGGGTGACCCGCTTGCCGAGCAGCACCCCGAGCCAGGCGGCGACCAGGCCGGCGAGGATGCTGCGATTGCCCTCGCTCCACCACAGGGCCAGCGACGGGTTCTGGCTCGGATCCCATTCCCGCGGCCAGGTGAGCACCCGGGCGCCGATCGCCCCGAACGTCACCGCCAGCCCGGCGATGCCCCACAGCCGGTCGTCGTGCAGCCCCCGGCGCCGCACCTCCATCGCGAAGAGGACGAGGCCGGCGGCGATGCCGAGCCCCATGAACAGGCCGTGGACCAGCCCGCTGCCGGGGAAGGGGAGGCCGATCACACCCCGACCCTAGCGTCCGGATGGGACGGTCAGCCGGGGTCGCGGCGCCACTCGGCGCCCCGCTGCCGGGTCCGGCGCGCCGTCGCCGCGGGCCGACGGCCGGTCGTCGAGCGAGATCCCCCGGCGAACCGTGATACTGCTGCCCATGCCGTCGCCCACGTCCTCGCTCGCCGCCGTCCTCGTCCAGCGCCCCGTCGTCCTGGACGGGGGGTTCGCCACCCAGCTGGAGGCCCGCGGTCACGACCTCTCGGATTCCCTGTGGTCGGCCCGGCTGCTGCTGGACGACCCGGACGCGATCCGGACGGCCCACGCCGACTTCTTCGCCGCGGGCGCCGAGGTGGCTATCACGGCCTCCTACCAGGTGAGCGAGTCGGGTTTCCTGGCCGCCGGACGCACGGCCGAGCAGGCCCGGCGGGCCCTGACCGCCAGCGTGCGCTTGGCCCGCGAGGCCGCCGCGGAGTTCGACGGCGATCGCTGGGTGGCGGCCTCAGTGGGCCCCTACGGCGCCACCCTGGCCGACGGCTCGGAGTACCGCGGCGACAGCCCGCTGGGCGTCGCCGAGCTGCGGGAGTGGCATCGCCCGCGGCTGGAGGTGTTGGCCGAGGCCGGGCCGGACCTGTTCGCGATCGAGACCATCCCGACGGCGGCCGAGGCCGAGGCGATCCTGGCCGAGGTGGCCGCGCTGGGGCTCCCGGCGTGGCTGTCGCTGACGGTCGCCGACGGACGCACCCGTCGAGGCGAGGACCTGGCGGCGGTCTATGCCGCGGCCGCCGCGGTTCCGGGCGTGGTCGCAGTCGGCGCCAACTGCTGCGACCCGGACGAGGTCGACGCGGTCGTCGCCGCGGCCCGGCCCACGGGGCTGCCTGTCGTGTTCTACCCCAACTCGGGCGAGCTCTGGGACGCCGCCAACCGGTGCTGGACCGGCGAGCCCACCGTGGGTGGACTCGGGGCCGACTGGGTCGCCCACGGCGTCCGCCTGCTCGGTGGCTGCTGCCGCGTGCTCCCCGCCCAGATCGCCGCCCTCGCCGCTCGCTGACCACGCGTGTGATCCGAGGCCGAGCATGTCGCCGCCGGCCCCCGCCGCACGGCCCGGGAGGCGGCAGACCTCCTCAGCGGCGGTAGCTCCAGGACGCCGGACGGCCGTCCACGTAGGGCATCACGCCATGGAACGGGCGGGGGTCGTCGTCGAAGACCAGCGGCAGGAAGTGCCGATCGCCCTCCCACATGGGCAGGCCGGTGAGCTCGGTGAGCGGCACCCAGCCGAGCGGGCCGTCCTCGTTGCGCACGGGCAACGCCCCGGCGAACGAGTCGACCACGAAGACGAAGCCGACCCAGTCCTCGCCCCCGGCACCGAAACCGGGCCAGGAGATGGTCCCCCGCAGCCGCCAGTCGACGACCTCGATGCCCGCCTCCTCGCGCAGCTCGCGGCACAGCGCCGACACCACGTCCTCGTCGTTCTCGACCTTGCCGCCCAGCCCGTTGTACTTGCCCTGGTGCTGGTCCCCGTCCCGGGAGCGATGGACGAGCAGCACCCGCTCCCCGTCGGGGTGCAGCACGTAGCCCAGCACCCCGAGGATCGGCGTGTACATCAGACCAGCACCGTCGAGACGGGCAGCCCGGAGTTGGCCCCGATCGACAGCGACGAGGGGCGCAGCCCGCGGCTCACCACCTCCGAGCCCAGGACGGCGATCATCGCGCCGTTGTCCGTGCACAGCGCGGGCCGGGGGCGCCGCAGCGTGATGCCGCGGGCCGCGGTCCGCTCCTCCAGCAGCGCCCGCAGCCGCGAGTTGGCCGCGACGCCGCCGCCGATCAGCAGGTCGGAGACCCCGAAGTGCTCGCAGGCGTCGACGGCCTTGGCGGTGAGCACGTCGCAGACCGCCTCCTGGAACGACGCTGCGACGTCCGCGATCGGCACGTCCAGGCCGTCGCGGTGCCGGGTCTCGACCCAGCGCGAGACGGCCGTCTTGAGCCCCGAGAACGAGTAGTCGAAGCGGTGCTTGACCAGGTCCTTGGGGGCGGTGAGCCCGCGGGGGAAGGCGATGGCACGCGGGTCGCCGTCGGCGGCCGCCCGGTCGCTCACGGGCCC
>CAZBMH010000038.1:0-19972 GCA_964492685.1 uncultured Micropruina sp. | reverse complement strand
TTGTAGCCTGTGCCGGTGATGAAGCGGCGCTGCAGCCGTGGGGCGGGGAGCCGACACCGGATGCCTAGCGATGTCCACCGCGGGCATCCGGGTTCTTGCGACCTTCCTCGCATTCTGGGTGTTTCTCCCGTACGAGTGTTCTTGGCGTTGGGCACTGACCGCCGCGGCCAGCGCCTTCCTCTTCCTTCCTAGCGGACAAAAGGAGATTCTGGGCAACGTCACCAATCTGCGCTGGATCCTCGTGGCTGCAACGGCATTGGCTCTCTTGGGCGTGTTCAAGCGGATGCCACAGCTCCTCCTGGCCACAGCGTTCGTGGTGGTCGGCGCTCTCAGCGACCCGCTGACGCTGGTTCTAGCGCCGCTCGCGGTCGCGCGCCTGCTGACGTCCCGCGGGCGGGCACTCGCGGTACCCATTGTGTTCAGCCTGGCGGCTCTGGTTCAACTCTTGATGATGCGTTCTGGTGATCGTGCGGTGCGAGGCGACCAGTCAGTCCTCGCCAACCTCCCCGACGCCGCGGTTCAGTTGCTGGTCCGGGGAGTCTCGGTGACCCAGTACGGCGTCACGGGTACCGAGGCGATCATGATGGTCGGTGGAGTCTGGCTGGCCGTCGGCGCGGCTGCCGTCCCGATCGTGGCCGTGGCCTTTGCCCTCCGTTTGAACCGGTTGAACCGTCCGCTCGTCAGTTTTCTGTCGGTCTGGTGCTCAGCGGGGCTCGGCCTGCTCGCGGTGACGTTCGTCTTCGCTGACATGAAGGCGCTGGCACATGGACCGCAACGGTGACGTGCCAGTGGCTGACCCGGGTTCCGCAGTTGGTGGGCAGACGAACAGCAGAAATTCGCAGGTTGTCTAGGCCGAACGCACGGTTTGGGCGCGTGGGGTCGTGTGCCCACGTGTCCGCGGTGTTGAAGTAGGACCGTTTGTGCTTGTCAGGCTGGGGTGAGGGTGGTCACCGTGGGGGGTGGGGTGACCTTGCAGGCCGCAAGAATGCCGGTTTGGGTGGTGTTCAGTGGGGTGACGTGCACGACACTGCCGGCACTCCCGGTGAGGGTGACGGCATGGACACGGCCGAGTTCGATCGCGATCCGCCGCCACGTCAGGTTGGTGGACCGCTCCGCGACCCGGATCAGCAACAGGGCGAGCCAGCACAGCAGGACGTGGGCGCGGATCCGTGGTTCCAGATGATGGTGGACCGGGCGTAGTTCGAGGGTGGACTTCAGGTCACGGAAGCCGCGTTCGGCCTCCAACAGGTTCTTGTAGCCCAGGGCGATGTCCTCGGCGCTCAGGTCGGGGTCGGAGGTCGACAGCAGGTACTTGCCGTCGAGGCGTTCCTCCGCGGTCACCTTCGCCCGGTCGATGACCAACCGACCCGAGGGTTGTTGGCGGACCCAGCGGCCGTAGGCGGGATGATCCCGCAGGGCACACTCAGCCTTCACATGCGCCGGCTCCACAGGCTTCCCGGTCGCTGTGGCCGTGGTCTTCCCGGCCAACTTCGCCGGGGTCTTCGCGGCTCGTTCGCGGAGTGCCTTGATCCGCTCCAACTCAGCACGCACATGCTCCAGGGCGGTGTCGCGTTGGGTCTTGTCCCGTTCGGCTTCGGACGGGTTGTGGCAGATCACCCACCGGCGGTCCGGGGCGGCGTCGAGTTTGACTTCCTTCACCCGCAGGTTGTCGCGGACCTGGGCGTAGCGACCCTGCCGCGACAACGCGGCTTCCACCAGCGGGCTGCCGTCACGCATCCGTTCCCCGGCGATGTAATGCCCACCCGCCCGGCGGAGGTAGGCGAGGTTCGCCTCGGAGGAGAAGCCGCGGTCCACGACGGTCACCACCCGACCTAGGCGCCAGTCCCGCATGCTGTCTTTGACTTCGGGTAGGACGGTGACGTCGGTGGTGTTCCCCGGCCAGCACCAACACCGCACCGGGATCCCTTCCTTGGTGACCGCGAGACCGATCACGATCTGGGGCAGGTCCTTGCGGTGGTCCTTCGAATGGCCGTACCGGCGGAACGCTTGGTCGCCTTCCTCTTCGGTGTCGCGTTCGAAGTAGGTGCTGGTGGTGTCGAACAACAACACGTCGACTTCGAGGTTGAGCAGGTTCGCCACCGCGAAGAAGACCGCCTCCTGCACCTTGGCTTGGGCGTCCGCCTCGATGAGGACGTCCATCGCCCGGTACGCCTGATCGTCATCCATGCCCGCCAGCCCGGGGATGACCGCATCGCAGGTAGCCCACTCGGCGGCCGAAAGCTTCGACATCGGATCCACACACCGGTTCGCCACCAGGGCGAACAACACGCGTTCCACATCGGTGGTGAACTTCCGTGGGCCGAGTGCCTTGCGGAGGGCGTCGTCGACGCCGAGCATCCGCCACAATCCGTCGAGCAGGTGCACCGTCCCCATCGGCCGCGACTCCGTGACCCGTAGGTGGTCGCCGACCAGGTGGACAGCGTCGGCGGGTAGCGCGGCGGGTGCGGGTTCGCCAAGGTACCGGTTGATCGAGGCCACCAGCCGGGTCAGGCCGTCCCGGTCCAGGCGATCCTCCCGGCCCAGGTTCAACAACACTTCGGCGTGGGTGATGCCGTCGACCTTCCGGTTGTGGGCCACCTGCACGTACCGGACGATGCTGCCGTCCTGGTTCCGTCGTTGCGTGGTCCGCAAGTACATGCCCACCACTCCACCGCGTCCCCCGCGGTAAACACAAGCCCGACACGACAATTCGTGTGCCCACCGTTTCCAGCCGTTCCGGGACCAGCGAATCGCGCTGACAAGCATCAACGCTCGCTCAGGCACTCCCGAATGCCCACCAACTGCGGAACTCGGGGCTGAGCGCAGACTGAGCTTGATGCCCGACTGACACCTTGACCACGATCTGCGTTATCCGCAAACCGCTGGTGGTGTGGAGGTTCCGACAGGCTGGAGGCCTCAGATGCACCGTCCGCGGGCGCCCGCCGTGGCCAGACGCCCGAGGTCGAGCTCAACGCGCCGTGCGATGGTGACGCGACGAGGCGTAGCCAGCCGCTTCCACCACGAGCGCAACCAGCTTCGCCGCCACCCAGAACGGCACGCGACCGATCATCGCATCGACGACCGACCCCATTTGCCGCACAGCTGCCTCTGACCGCATCGGACGAGACGCCAGCCACACGGCCCCTCCCCACGGTCCGCGCCCCGGGCTGGGGTGAGCGCCGAGGACGGGCCCGTGCTTGTCTTCGAACACAGCCCGAGATGCGCCCGAAAGGAACGCCCGCGACGCACGGTCCCGGGCCGAGCGTGACGGGTTGTGGTGGCGGGCGTCCACGTCCTTGGCGACGATGACCGGCAGCCCGAGGAGGTGGAGTCGGTAACCCCAGTCCACGTCCTCCCAGCCATAGCGGCAGTACCGAGCGGAGTCATAGCTACCCACACGGTCGTAGGTTTCCCTGGTGACGGACACGTTGGCCGACCACGTCCGCCAGGTTCGATCGGACGGCAACTCGACCCAGGAAGCCCGCAGCCGGTCGTCAGCCGGTCGTCCGTACACCTGCGCGTAGCGTGACTCGCCATCGAACACGTCGTGGCACACGCCGATGATCCCGACGGGTTCACCGGCATGGTGGGCGATGTGATTGGCGACGAAGTCCGGCCCAGGTTCGAGGTCGTCGTCGCAGCGGATCAGGACGCGTCCGCGGGCGGCATTGAAGCCGGCGTTGAGCGCCTCGGAGCGCCCCCGGTTCTCCGGAAACGTGATCGCCCGGACGTTGAGGCGATCAGCCCAGGATTCCACGAGCCCGGTGGAGTCGTCGATGTCGCCGTCGACGACCACGATCACCTCGAAGTCGGACGTCGTCTGCACCGTCAGCGCCTCGAACAGGACAGGAAGCCGACCATGGCCGCCTCGGCTCGGCACCACGATGCTCGCGCCCACCTGCGTGGGCACCGTCTCCGCCGTCACGACGCCGCGGCCCGTCGCAGGACGACGTCCATCGGGTCGTCGTAATCCATCAACACCGTCACGATCGAATCCCCGGTCACATGCTCGTGCTCAGACCAGGCCAACCTGAGCCCCGCCCGCGCGAACCGGGCGGTGGCGTCCTCGCCCATATAGGCCGCACCCCCAGCACCGGACAGGTAGCTGCTGCCGCCGACTGCCTTCACCTGCTCGATGAGGCGTTCCACCCCCGAGCCGACCGGCGGCTCGGTGATCAGCAGCGGCGTGCGAATGCCGAGTAGGTCACGAATCACCTCGACCAATGCCAGGTTGACCTCCACCAGGCTGCCTCCGCTGCAGGCCTCGATCCGCCCGATCAGGTCACTCCCGACGTCCTTGTAGTGGCGAGCCTGGGCGTATCTGCCCCGGATCACGTCGATCACCCGTCCCTGCCAACCCGGTCTCACCTGGATCGTCGAAATCGGGACCAGCGCCGGTTTGCCTTCGAGTTGGTGCGAACACCATTCCCAGCGCATCCGGACGCGCCGCTGATAGCCGTGCTTCTGGAACTGGTCGTGGATGGCGACGATGAAGGCGTCGGAGGTGGCCATCTTGAACCAGAAGCCCGAATAGGGCAGGAAGTCGGGCTGGTGAATGGCGACGATCACGCGCGGACCTGCCGCACCAGCGCGTACTGCTCGGCGTAGGCGGTGAGCCGAAGCCGCCCGATGGCTGCCGCGACCTCGCGGACACTATTGATCGGATGGATCGCCCCGGGAATCTCCGACTCGTAGGCCAGGCACGCGGCCGCCTTGCGGCTGATCTGCTCGGCATTGAGGGCCTCGAACACGTTCCAGCGCAGGTCCGTCGGGTAGAGCGTGACGTCGTAGGCGGTGATGTCATAGATCAGAACCGCGGGGGGAAACCAGTGGTCGACGCTCATCGACACGCGCGCCGTGCGCATCCCCGCCTCGTACACCGCGACGTGATCCTGATGCAGCGACGGATACGGGAGATAGAGCTCGTCGGGTCGCAACTCGGCCAGCACGACGTCGAGGGCGGCCACCAGCCCAGGCATGTCAGCGCCCACCTCGCCATCGCGGAACCCGAGATTCCGGGAGTGGCGGACGCCCAGCGCGGCCAGCGCCTTCGCGTGCTCGCCCGCCCTGACGGGTCCGCTGTCGGCGACTGTCACGATCTGGCACTCGTCGGGGTACTTGGCGAGCAGCCCGCCGCAACCCATCGATTCGTCGTCCATGTGTGGTGCGACCACGAGTCGGAGCATCGGTCCCCCTCCGGGCCAGACGTTCGTTGCCCCGCCAGACTAGCCGCTGCGGCGCGGGAGGCCGTTCGTCCCGTGCCCCCATGGGCAAACCTGCGCCGAAGGAATCGCGCGAGACCCTGCCTGACCGGACGGTCTCGTTTTTCCGCCAGCCAGTGCCTCCGTGACACTATGGACGTCGGCATTGGGGGCACCGCATGATCATCGACCGAAACGTCACGCCTTATGTCGTCTTCGCCGACGACAGCATTCTGGCTGCCTTGCAAAAGATCGGCACGAACCGGGCGCGGGTCATCTTCTGCGTCGACGAGCACGGACACCTGCAAGGGGCCATGTCGGACGGCGACTTCCGCCGCTGGCTGCTGGCCACGCCGCACGCCGACCTGAACACCCCAGTCATGGCTGCCGCGAACCGGCGTCCGACCACGGTCAAGCAGGGCACCCCGCCGGCCGAGATCGAAGCGCTGTTCCGGCGCGGCATCGACCGCATTCCGGTGCTCGACGCACGCGGCCGGATGGTCGCCATCGCCACCCAGGGACGCCTGCCCCTCGTCATCGGCACGCACACCGTCGGCGAGGACGCGCCCGCCGTCGTCATCGCTGAGATCGGCAACAACCACCAGGGGTCGGTCGAGCTGGCCCGGCATCTGGTCGATCTCGCGGCCAGCGCGGGGGCCGATCTGGTCAAGTTCCAACTGCGTGACATGGACGCCCTCTACCGCGGGGACGCGTCCAACCGGAGCCAGGGCGAGGACCTCGGCCCGCAGTACACGATGAACCTGCTGGCCAAGTACAACCTCGAGGCCGAGCAACTGTTTCGGGTGTTCGATCACGCGAAGCTGCGCGGCATCGAGGTCATCTGCACCCCCTGGGACGTCCCGTCCGCGCACGCCCTCGCCGCGTACGGCCTACCGGGCTTCAAGATCGCTTCTGCTGACCTCACCAACCACGCGTTGGTCAAGGTGGTGGCCGACTACCACCTGCCGATGATCGTCTCCACCGGCATGTCGACCGAAGGGGAGATCACCGAGGCGGTGCAGGTCATTCGTGGCTCCGGCGCACCCTTCGCCCTGCTCCAATGCCAGTCCACGTACCCGGCGCCGTTCAAGGACATCAACCTGCGCTACATGGACCGCCTCGCCGAACTGGGCGACTGCCCCGTCGGCTACTCCGGTCACGAGCGCGGCTACCACGTGGCGATGGCGGCCGTCGCTCGCGGCGCCAAGATCGTCGAGAAGCACTTCACCACCGACAAGACCCTGGAAGGCAACGACCACAAGGTCAGCCTGCTGCCCGACGAGTTCGCCGAGATGGTGGCCCGGATCCGCGAGATCGAGGAATCCCTGGGCTCCGACGGCCCGCGCCAGGTCTCCACCGGCGAGATGATGAACCGCGTCAACCTGGCCAAGAGCCTGGTCGCGGTGCGAGCACTCGAGGTGGGGGAAACGATCACCGCCGACGCTATCGACATCAAGTCGCCCGGACGCGGCCTCCAGCCGAACCACCTCGACGAACTCGTCGGCCGGATCGCCAAGCGGCAGATCCCAGCGGGTGACTTCTTCTACGCCGGCGACCTGTCCGACACCGTCTCTGCAGGTCGGCTCTACGAGTTCCGGCGGCCGTGGGGCCTCCCAGTGCGCTACCACGACTACGCAAAGCTCCTCGAGGGCGTCGCCCCGGATTTCCTGGAGTTCCACCTCAGCTACAAGGATGTCGAAGTCGACTTGGAGGCTGCCTTCACCGGCAGGCTGCCGATGGGCCACACCGTGCACACCCCAGACCTGTACTCCGGCGACTTCCTGATCAACCTGGCCAGCGAGGACGAGGCGATCTGGGAACGGTCCATCGTCGAGACCCAGAAGGTGATCGACATCGCCCGTCGGCTCAACCGCTGGTTCTCCGACGAGCAGCCGCCGATCGTGATCTGCACCATGGGCGGATTCACCAAGGACAGCCACGTGCCGCGTGAGCAGCGTGCCGCCCTGTACGACCGGATCGGCCGTGCCCTCGAACGGATCGACGCCGCCGACGTCCGCCTCACCGCACAGACGCTGCCGCCGTTCCCCTGGCTGATGGGTGGCCAGCAGCACCACAACCTGTTCATGGAGCCCGAGGACACCATCGCCTTCTGCGAGAAGTTCGGCCAGCGGCTCACCCTCGACATCTCGCACACCAAGCTTGCGGCCAACTTCTACAAGCAGCCGCTGTCCAGCTACGTCGAGGCGATGGCCCCCTACGTCGAGCACCTGCACATCGTGGACGCCACCGGCGTGGACGGTGAAGGCCCCCAGATCGGCGACGGCGAGGTCGACTGGCCCGAGTTGGCCGAGCAATTGGATCGCCTGCTGCCAGATGTCGGCTTCATCCCCGAGATCTGGATGGGGCACGTCAACAACGGCGAAGGTTTCTGGACTGCTCTCGAACGCTTGGAGAAGTGGTTCTGAGGTGGACGTCAACCCGATCGCCTTGTGGGTCATCCCCGTCCCGGACCTGGGCGGGGTTGCCCGGCAAGCCTTGGACGTGGCCGAGACCGGCATCCCGGGCTGGAAGGTCGTCTTCCTCTGCCCGCCCGGACCTCTGGCCGAGGCGCTGCGTCACCGGGGCGCAGCGGTGGTGACCGCCGCCGTCGGGCCGCAGGCGGGGCTGCTGGCGTCCGTGCGTTCCCTGCGGCGGACGGTCAGGACGCTGCGGCCCGCCGTCGTCCACACCCACCTGGCCTACGCCGACATCGCCGGCGCCCTGGCGACCCGAGGCCTGCCCGTGACGCTCGTCAGTACCGAACACGGCATCGCCGCCGACGACACGGTCTATCACGGCTCTGCCGCAAGGGCACGGGCTATGGCACTCGCCCACCGCGCTCGGCTGCATGCCTTCGACCGCCTGATCGCCGTGTCGGAAGCCACGAAGAACGTCATGGAGGCGAAGTGGCATCCGCGCCAGGGAGTCACGGTGATCCGCAATGGGGTCGACGCCGGTGCGCCTGCTATCCGTCCACCGGGCGGCCCGCTGCGGGTCGCCTCCCTGTCGCGGTTGTCGCCGGAGAAGCGGATCGACCGGCTGCTGGACGCCTTCGTCCTCGTCTTGGCCGAACACCCGGACGCTCGGCTCACGATAGCCGGCACTGGTCCCCTGCTCGCCAGCCTGCAAACTCAGGCCCTCCGGATCGGCATCGGCGACGCGGTGAGCTTCCCTGGCTTTGTGGACGCCTCCGCCCTCCTGGCGGCCAACGACGTGATCGTGCAACTATCGGTGTGGGAGAACTGCTCCTACACGCTTCTGGACGCCTGTGCCGCCGGCCTAGGCGTGGTGGCCACGTCGGTTGGCGGTAACCCCGAACTGCTCCCGGAGCGCTGCCTGGTTGTCGCCGAGGACGCCCGCGCGGTCCGCGGCGCGATCCTTGCCCAGGCGGCGGCGCCGGGCCAGCGCCCGGGGGTCCCCCCCGGCTGGCCGACGCGCGCGGAGATGGCCGCCTCGGTGGCCGCGGTCTACGGGAGGGCTGAGCGATGAACCGCCTACTGCAAGCTGCCCCCGAGCGGGCGCTGCCGGCGCCGGACGACATCGCCGGAGAAATCGGCAGCTCCAGGGTGCTCGAGATGGCTCTGGCTGCGCTGCTTGTCGTCGACGGCGTGCCGATCCCGGGCCTGGGCTTCCCGTTCTCGCTCGTGGGCGTGGCCGGCCTCAGCCTCCTCGGTTTCACCCGCCGTCCGACGCTGGCGTGGGGGCGGACGGCCGGGCTGCTGTGGGCCTTCGGCTTCCTGCTGCTCTACATCACCGCCGTGTCGATCCTCACCCCGAGCAGCTACTTCGCTGCGGACTGGACCCGGCGGTTCATCCGCATCGTCGCCGTGCTGGCCTTGGTCATCATGCTGGCGGAGGGCCGGCTGCACCTGCCGTCCATCCTCAAGGGGATAACGCTCGCCTTGTTCGTCAACGCCGCGGCCTTCTACGCCGGACTCGCCCCGGACACCTACGGTGGCGCCCTCACCGGCTGGCTGGGAGACAAGAACAAGGCTGGCCTCGTCTACGCCACAGTCGGGGTGCTGATGCTCTCCCAAGCCCGTTCCCGCTGGACCCGAGGCTTCCTGGTCCTGTCTACCTTCACCTTCGTCTGGCTCACCGAGTCACGCACCGCCTTCTCGGCCTACGGGTTCGGCGTCATGTGGGTCTTACTGGTCGCCACCCGCCCCGCGTGGCTGCGCTGGCTTGCAGCCGGAGGCGTGTTGCTCGCCCTGCCCTACCTGGAAGAGAATTACGCCCGGATGGGCTCGTTCGCAAACCGGGTGGGTTCCGACCTGTTGCGGGGCCGCATCGACGCGGCCGTGGCGGACAAGCTCGCCGTCACGCCGCCGCAGGGCGTTGGCCTGGGCGAGGCGTACGTGGTGATCGACCAGCACACTTGGTATTTCCACAACTCCTTCCACACCCTCCGCGTAGAGGGGGGCTGGCTGTGGATGATCGGGATCGTGGCCATCACCGTCTGGTTCGGCCTGCGGCCCTTCAGCACCACCGGGCGAGGCATGCAGTCCAGGGTGGCCCAGGGCGCCACGGTAGTTGTTCTGATCTGTGCCTGGAAGCTTGGCGAGGTGCTGCTCACCAACGTGTGGGGGCTAGTCCTCGGCATCGCGGTCAATCAGGTGCTCCGCGACAGACACGCCGCCGAGTCGTACCTCCCGTTACCGCCGGAGCCGTGGGGCGTTCCCGGCCGCGTAGGCCTGCCCTGACCAGAGGTCTGCTACTTCGCCCGCCTGCCGGCCTTGGACGCAGCCCCTCGTGCGGTAGACACGGTCGTGACGGCCACTTCGCTGTCCTCGGTCGACCGCCGCGCCCGCTTCGTGCCATCCGAGGCGTAGTCGTAGTAGGACTGCTTGTAGTTGCCATGGCCGTAGCCGTACATGACCGCACCGAGGCCACGCTCCGGCGCCATGTTCATCACTGACCCCAGCAAACGTCCCCCCACGCGCGCGAGCATGCGCGTGCACAGCTCCACTTGGTCCTTGAACGTCTGACCCACCTGGAGCACGAGAATCGCGCCGTCGCTGGCCGCCGTCAACAGGCCGGCGTCGGTGACTGGGAGCAGCGGCGGGGCGTCGATAATGACCGTGTACCGCTGGGAGAGCTCAGTGATCAGGTTCCGCATCCGCTGTGACCCGACCAACTCGCTGGGGTTCGGCGGAATCCGGCCTGCGAGCAGCAGGTGCAGCCCGGGGGTGCCCGTTTCCACAATCGCGTCCTCCACCGTCAAGTCACCGGCCAGCACCTGGGTGAGGCCCACCGCCCCGTCAAGCTCGAACATCTTCGCCTGGGCCGGACGCCGCAGGTCGGCGTCGATCAGAATCGTAGGCTGCCCCGACTCGGCCAGCAGCCGGGCTAAGGTCGCCGATACGGTGGACTTCCCCTCGCCGGGGTTCGCCGAGGTGACAACGATGGTGCGGGGATGGTGATCCACGTTCACAAAGACGAGGTTGGTACGCAGCTGCCGCAACGCCTCCGACGCGATCCCCAGGTCGCCGTTGCCCGCGTTCCCGGCCAGGGATGACGTCTTTGGAATGATGCCTAACACCCCGGCCCGGGTCAACGCCTCGACATCGCTGGCGTGACGCACGCGATTGTCCAGCCCGCGGCGCACGAACGCGATCACGAAGCCGACCAAGAGCCCGCCGCCAAGACCAATCAGCAGGTTCTGCTGCCAGTTGGGCGACACCGGAGTGGACGGCGTGACTGCGGACTCGATCAGCACCAACGCGGTGTTGGACTTGCCCGCCGAGTCGCCCTCCAAGGTCAACGTGTCGAGCCTCGCGGCCTCCGCGGACGTCGCACGAACGGCCGCGTCCGCCACCTCGCGGGCGCGCTCGGGCGAAGTCGAAACCGCCGTGATCCGCAACAACAGCGAGTCAGGGACCACGTAGGCCGTCAGGCTGGCGCCGATCGAGCTGGTGCTCTCCGTTAGTTGCAGTTCCTTGGCGATGCGTTCGACGACCCCGCGGCTCTGCACGAGCGGCACAAACGAGTTCACCTTCTGGAGGGCCTCGCTCGCGCCTGGCGCCGAGGAACCGATCGTCGACTCGCCCGACGTCACCACGTACCCGGTCGAGGTCGCCGCATAGAGTCGCGGCAGCGTGTAGGAGTAGGCGGCAGCCAATAACCCACCCACGATGGTCGCCGCGAGCAGCACCCACGCGTTGTGCCGGATGAGCCGCCACACGTCCTGCAATGTCACGTTTGTTCCCCGTCCCTCGCTCTCGCGCCCGCCGACCCGGGGGGCGCCCTATGATCTCACGTCTCCCACGAGAGGTCACACAGCCGTTGAACCGACGGTACCCGGCGATCAAGGCGGGTTTGCGCTGCGAGACGCGCACTTCGCGAGCCCAAGGTAGCCTCGACGCCGGAGAAGGGGAGACCCAGTGAGCGATTCCACGACCGAAGGCGAGGAGCGCTGCACCCGCGCACCGCGGCGAGTGCCGCAGACCCGCACCCCGACACCGGCGGTCGTGAAGTGACCCCCAGCGAGCGCGGCGTCACCTTCGCCACCAACAACGGCGACATGGCCGGCGGCGAGGTGATGCTGCTGGCGATGGCCCGGGCTGCCCGCGAACTGGGGGCCGACGTCACCATCGTCGCCCCGAGCGGCCCGGCCGAGATGCTGGACGCTGCGCGCCAGGACGGCTTCGCCGCCGTCGAGATCCGGGCCGCGAGTCGGCCGGCGTACGTCCGTGGGCTGCGCGCCTGGGACGCAGCGGAGCGCCGCGGGTTGCTGTGGTGCAACGGCCTCGTCCCCTCCCTGGCCACTGCGGGACACGGCAACCGGGTCGTCCACCTGCACCAACTGCCACGGGGGGTCGCCCAGCGCGGCGCCTTCGCCCTGGCCCGCGCGGGCGCCCGCCGGATCGTCGTCCCGTCGCAGACCATGGCCAGGGCGGTCCCCGGCAGTGTCGCGCTGCCCAACTGGAGCCAGGAAGTCGTCCTGCCCGCCGGTCCCCACGAACGGACGTCGGACGAGGTGGTGCTCGGGTTCATCGGACGGCACTCCTCTGACAAGGGGCTTCCCGTGCTCGCCGACGCCCTGGCCCTGCTCGACCAGCGACACCCCGGGCACTTCCGCCTGTACCTGGCCGGCGAGCCCCGCTTCGTCGCCGCCGACGACGTGGCGCGCGTCGCGGAGTCGCTGGCTCGGGTGGCTCACCTGACCACCCGAGCTGGCTGGGTCGAGCGAAGCACGTTCTACTCCAGCGTCGACCTGGCCGTGTTCCCCTCGGTGTGGGCCGAACCGTTCGGGCTGGTCGTCACCGAAGCCATGTCGGCCGGCGTGGGCGTGGTCATCAGCGACGCCGGCGCCCTGCCCGAGGTCGCCGGGCCGGACCATCCTTGGATCGCCCGCGCCGGCGACCCCGCCAGCCTCGCCGCGGTGATCGAGCGGGCCGCCGCCGAGATCACCCCGGCGCACGGTACGGCAGCGCGCGACCGCTGGGCGCTGGGGTTCTCCCCCGAGGCCGGACGCCGCCGCCTGGCCCGGCACCTCGCCGAATTCGGCGTGCTGGAAGCGCAGCAGGCCTGATCAGCGGCGTTCCCAGGGAGCGGCGAACAGCCACGGGATCGGACGGGTCACCCGCTCCAACACCAGTGGGCCGACCACCCCGGTGACCACCCCGAGCAAGAGGTGGACGCCGACGTCGAGGACCCCGAAGTGAACCAGAACGATCCGCGTCCCGGCGGTGAACAGGATGTGAGCCAGGTAGATCTGCAGGGACAGCCGTCCGATGTAGCCGAGCCAGCCCCCGGACCGGGCCCGCGCCAGCAGCAACGACACCCCCCACACGGCCACGAGTGCCGCCAGCGAGCCCACCATGCCGAGGAACATGGAAGCCAACGTCCGGGATTCGTCGACGATGGTCGGCGTGGTGACCCAGGGCACGGCCGCCGTCCCCACCCAGACGGCCAGTCCCGCAGCACCGCCGACGCCGACCGTCCAGCCTGACAGGCGGCTGGTCGCTGCGCTGAGCCGGGCGCTGGTGATCGCCGACCCGACCAGGAAGAACACGATCAGCGCCAGACCGCGGGCGAAGAGGTTGTCGAGCTCCCAGCCCCAGGCGGCGAGGCTCGCGACTGACAACGCGACCAACGCCGCAGCCCGGAGGCGCCCGGGACGCCACGGCGCGACCGCGACGACGACAACCGTGGCCAGCGCGAGCAGCGGCAGGAACCACAGATGGCCCAGCGGCCGCCAGACGGCGAAGACGTCACCCCAGGTGACCGGCACGTTCTTCACCGGCGACGTGAGCACCTCGGCCGTCCCCTGGATGAGGGTCCACAGCAGGTAGATCCACGCCAGCGACGCCAGCCGGCGCCGTAGGTAGGCCACCCGGCCATCACGGTCAACACTGCGGGGCATGAGCAGGCCGGTGGCGAACGCGAAGACGGGCAGGTGCATCAGGTAGAGGGTCCGGTCGAGCCAGCCGGCCCAGGGCAGGGTGGCATCGACGAGATGGGCCGCGAACAGCCCTCTCAGGCCGTGGGACGCCACCACCGCGATGATCGCGATCCCGCGGGCAATGTCGAGGCTCAGGTCCCGTCCCGCCGTGGGGGACGCGACCGGCGACCCACCCTGCGACGGGCTCTCGGGAATGGCCACACACACCCTCCGGACAGGTATTCGGGCGCTCCGCGCCCCGCTGACGCAAGACTAACCGCCGAGCCCGGATGGACCTCTTTTCGATGACCGAGCACCGGAACGATGGCTCACCAAGTGGCCCGGCTACCCCGGTGACACATGAGCCACCCATCGAGACTTCGTATCAAATCCGCAGCCGCGGGTTCCTTCTCGTCGCGAAGTCGGGTTATCTTAGTCGGGCCCGGAGCTCCACGTTGGGGATGGCGCGCCGGAGTTCACTGTTTGATTGTCGCCCGGGGGAGGGACAATGGCGGTAGCGCCTGCACTGGAGCACGTCGCGACGAGATCGAGGTCGCGTGCCAGTGCCCCGTCACGGCGTCACACGACGCGCACGTACCTCATCGGGCTCGTGGTGGCCGACTCCGTCGCCATCGCCTTGGCCGCCCTGATCGCCATCTACGCCCGCTCCATCGAAACCATTTTTCCCGAGGCCGACGACGTCGCCGGGCTGGTCCTGCCCCTCGCCAACGGCCTCATCGCTGCTTGGCTCGGCGTCATCGCGCTGTTCGGCGGATATTCCGCCCGTCACCTCGGGGTCGGCATGGTCGAGTACCGCCGCGTCCTGAAAGCGTCCTTCTCCGTCGCGGCATTGCTTGGGGTCTACGCCTATCTGACCCAGTACCCGCTGTCACGCGGCTTCTATTTCTTCTTCTTCATCGTCGGGATTCTGACGCTGATGCTCGGGCGCTTCAGCCTGCGACGCGCGATCCATCGTGCCCGCAGCCGCGGCTATCTGATGACCCAGGTGCTGGTCGCGGGGGACCTCGACCACCTCGACGACGTCGCCCGTGTGCTGCAACGCGAAAGCTGGCTGGGCTACGAAGTGATCGGGGCCCTCAGCAATGACCACAAGGCCGAGGTGGCTCCCTCGGGCGTCCCGATCCTCGGCACGCCCGACGACGCCGTCCATGTGATCAACGCGACCGGCGCGCAGGCCGTCATCTTCGCCGAAGGCTCGTTCCGTCGCGGCCGCGACTTCAACCAGTTCGCGCGCTCCCTAGAAGCCTCCAGCGCCCAGATGATGATCGTCCCCGCCCTCACCGACGTGTCGTCGCAGCGCATGGACGTCCGCCCCGTGGCCGGGATCCCGCTGGTACACATCGAGCGGCCCCGAGCACTGGAGGCCGCGCGGTGGCGCAAGCGCCTGTTCGACATCGTGGGGTCGGTCGTGCTGCTCCTCATCGGGGCGCCGCTCATGCTCGTCGTCGCGCTCGCCGTCAAGTTCGGCGACGGCGGACCCATCTTCTTCAAGCAGGTGCGCGCCGGCCGCAAGGGCGAACCCTTCGAGTTCTACAAGTTCCGCTCCATGGTGGTGGACGCTGAGGCTCGACTTGCCTCGCTCATGCACCGCAACGAGTCCGACGGCGTCCTGTTCAAGATGACGTCGGACCCCCGGGTCACCCCGATCGGCCGGTTCATTCGGCGCTACTCCCTCGATGAACTACCGCAGCTGGTCAACGTGCTGTTCGGCGACATGAGCCTGGTCGGCCCCCGTCCGGCCCTGCTGCGCGAGGTCGACCAGTACGAGGACCACGTCGTGCGCCGCCTCGACGTGCGCCCCGGGATGACCGGCCTCTGGCAGGTGTCCGGCCGCTCGAAACTCTCCTGGGAGGACACGGTTCGGCTCGACCTGTACTACGTCGACAACTGGTCGATGCTACAAGACCTCGCGATCCTGACGAAGACGCTCGGCGCGGTGGTCGGCAAGCACGGGGCCTACTGAGCGGGTACTCCTCCCTCTGTTACGTCGGACAGCCTGCGTTGTCGCGGCCACCTCGCTGGTAGCCTGTGCCGCGAATCGCCACAGGTCCAGCGAGGGGTGGACTTATGCCAATAGCTGCACCTGCGCGGGAGCGCTGGTCGCGGATCTTGCAGCCGGTCCCCCAGCCGTCCAGCACTCGGCGGGACATCCAGGGCATCCGCGCGCTCGCCGTCGTGGCGGTGCTGTTCAATCACGTTCTCGGCTTCCCGACCGGCGGATTCGCCGGCGTGGATGTGTTCTTCGTCGTTTCCGGGTTCTTGATCACCGGCATCCTGCTGCGCGAATACGAGAAGACAGGGAGCGTGTCGGCGGTCACCTTCTACAAGCGGCGCGCCAAGCGCATCCTTCCTGCCGCCACCCTGGTCTTGCTGTTCACGGTCGCGGTCGCGTTGCTGACGATGCTGCGCTCCCGGGCTCTGGCAGTGTGGACCGACGCGTGGTGGGCGTTCCTGTTCGCCGCGAACTGGCGCTTTGCCTTCACCGGCACCGACTACTTCGCCCAAGGCGCGGGCACCTCGCCCGTGCAGCACTACTGGTCTCTGTCCGTCGAAGAACAGTTCTACTTCGTGTGGCCGTGGTTGCTGCTCGCCTTGCTGCTGCTCATCCATCGCGGCTTGGGAGGACGACGCTCCGCTGACACGGCGTCCTCCCACACGGCGAGGACCGAACGGGTCAGCGCGCGCAAGATCGCCACCGTGCTGATCGCGGCGATCGCCGGGGCATCCTTCGTGTGGGCGTGGTACGACACCCGTGTCGACCCGACCGTCGCCTATTTCTCGACCTGGACGAGGGCGTGGGAGTTGGGCCTGGGCGCGGCCTTGGCGACGACGGCGTCCTGGTGGGCGCGACTGCCTAGCTCGCTGCGTCCCGTTCTGTCCTGGGTCGGCCTGGTCGGGGCTGTCGCGTCGATGTTCGTCATCACGGAGAGCTCCCCATTCCCGTTTCCGTGGGCGGTTCTCCCGGTCGGTTTCAGCGCCTTGATGATCGTGGCCGGCATCGGCCACGAGCCGCGATTCGTCCCGTTGCTCACGAACCGCGCATCCGGCTTCCTGGGGGACATCTCCTACTCGCTCTATCTGTGGCACTTCCCCGTGGCCATCTTCGGCGCAGCACTGCTCCCTGCGAATACCCTCGTCAAGATCGGCCTGATGGGGATCGGGCTCATCCTGGCGACCGGCAGCTACTACCTGGTCGAGGGCCCCCTGCATCGCTCCCCTTGGCTCTCCGGCAAGAACGGGGACGCCCGACGCGCCGCCTGGGCACAGTGGCGCCAGGACTTCCGTCCATCACTGCGCTTCTTCGCAGCCTTCACCGCGGTGGGGATCATCGCGTCGCTGGTCGGCGGCTGGGCCGTGCTCGCCCGGGCGGGAGGTTCGACTCAGGTCGGCGGCGACCTTGGCCAGCTGCCTGCAGTCGCCGTCTCCGGCACTAGTGGAACGGCGTTGCAGGCCGAGCTGAGGGCTGCCATGGCGGCCGCCTCGTGGCCTTCGTTGTCTCCGTCGCTCGAATCCGCTGGCGACGACCGCGGGCCTGAGGAGCGGGACGGTTGCCTGGAGCCGGCCGTGTTGGATCCAGCCCGCTGCCTCTACGGGTCGGGGGACAAACGGGCGCTTCTGATCGGCGACTCGTACGCTGCATCGTCCGGGACCATGGTCACCGCCGCCCTGCAACCGCTCGGCTACCGGGTGCAGGTCTACGGCTGGTATTCGTGCGCCATCAACACAGCACCGTTGGCGTGGCCGTCCCAACCTCAATTCGAAGCCGCCTGCAACGACAGCAAGTCCCAGCTCGCGGAATTCGTGCGCGAGACGCGGCCGGACCTGCTGATCGTCCTGGACTCAGAGGTTGCCTACGAGGGCGTGGCCAAAGGCGGCGGCGACTGGACGGCCGGGCGTCGAGCTGCACTGGCCGAGCTCAAACCCCTGGTTCCCCGGTTGGTGGTCGTCACCGCCAACCCGGTCGGGAAGGGCATCAGTACGTGCGCCACCGTCTTCAGCACCCCGAGGGACTGCGAAGCGCCGATCTCGAAGACCTACGTCGACAAGTTCCTGGCCGACGCCGAAGCCGCGCGTCAGGTGGGCGTCCAGTTCGTCGACACGCGAGCGCTTTTCAGCGCCGACGGTACAGTCCCTGCCTTCGCCGCTGGCACGACACAGCGCTTCGACAGTGGGCACCTCACCGCAAGCTACGGACGCCTGGCAGCGCCGGCACTTCGAGAGCAGCTGGGCGAATGACGCCCGACGTGTTCAAGGCGGTCAAGCCAACCCGACCAGCCTGGGCAAGATGACCTCCAACAATGCGTCCAGGTCTGCGGCACAAACGGCCGCAGCGGCAGGACCGCGCCCGAACGGGTCGGCCACGTCGGACTGCGCACCGCGGAGGCGGATGATTCGGGCCTGCGTCACCAGATCAGGCAAGCCAACGTCGGGATCCGCGGCCGAGACCGCGGCGGCGAACTGACGAAGCGTCACCACGCGCCTGAATACCCGAGGCCATTCCTCGAGCACGAACACACGGTGGGCTGCCTCGGCAGTGAGCACCAGATCGGACTGCTCCACCAACTCGCGATCGAGTCGACGAGCCCGAAACGACCCAGGATCGGCACCGCGCTTAGCCGCCTCCGAAGCCATCTCCCGGCACATCGGCTGGCCAACTCGCGCCCAGGTACCCGCGCTGTGGACCGTCAACCCGCCGATGCCCGCACTATCGAGCCAACGCCCGGTCACCAGTTCGGCGTACGCCGATCGGCAGATGTTTGCCGTGCAGACGAAAGTGACGATCATGGGCGGACCACTGAGTCGTAGATCCGCGGATCGTCCGGCACCGTCTCAGCTCCGGCCACCCAGGCCACGTTGTCGGGCACTCGGTAACGCACGCTCGCCCCCTGTCGACCAGCCAAGCCTAGTCGCCCAACGGAGTGCCCAACATCCCGCCCGCGGCGAGCCCGCGCGTCCGTCCAATCAAGGATCGTGCGTTCCTTGGCATACTGACCACGTGACCCGTCGCTCCCCGCTCGCCGCAGCGGTCATCGTGGCGGTCCACGTGGGGGCACACCGGGTGCCGCCCCTACCCAGCGGCTGCGAGGCCGCGCCGTGACCGGGGGGCCAGTGCCGGTCGCCCTGCGCGTCCACCTGGCGCACGCCACCGTCCAGGCCGTGGCGGACGCGTGCGGCGCGCACCTGCTTCACATCAAGGGGCCTGCCACCGATCCGAGCCTGCGTCCGGAGTCTGGCGGTGTGGACGAAGCGGGAGCCTTCCTCCACCCCCCACGCGCCAGCACCGACGCTGACGTGCTGGTCCGCCCCGATGAGGTGACGCGCTTCGTGCGCGCTCTGACCGAACACGGCTGGCGGATTCTCGCCTCTTTTAGGACCGGGTCGGCCTTCGAGCACGCCGCCACGCTCTGGCACGACGAGCTCGGCTTCGTCGACGTGCACCGCCACTTCCCGGGGATTGAACGTGACCCCTGGGACGCCTTCGACCTCATGTGGCGATCGCGTCACAGCGTCCAGATCGCGCATCGGACGTGCAGCGTACCGTCCGTCGAGCACCAGCGCCTACTACTCCTGCTCCATGCCGCGCGCACCGGCGGACCCACGAGCCCCATTGCGCACGCCCTGTGGGGGGACGCCGCCGAGCCCGTCCGTCAGAACGTGCGGCGCGTCGCGGGACTCATGCAGGCCGAGGTGGCCCTGGCCGCGGCCACCGGGGACCTGGACGACTACGCCGGGCACCCGAGCTATGCCTTGTGGCGCGCCTACTCGACCGGAGACAAGGTCGATCGGCTGACCGAGTGGCGGGCGCGGCTGATGGCCGCTCCCACCGTGCTCGCGCGCCTGGGACTGTTGGGCAGGGCGTTCCTGGTCAACCGGGACCACCTCGCCATGTCCCTGCTGCGGGAGCCGACGGCTGCCGAGGTGGCCGCGGAATACCTCCACCGGATTCGTCGGGGCGCCAGCGAGCTCTGGGGGCTTGCCGTGGCCCGGTTGAGGGGTCGGCGATGAGATTCACGGTGGCCGACAACGTCGCCTGGGTGAGCGGGTTGGACTTCACGGCCGACGACGAAGACACCTACGTCATGGTGGTGCCGGACGGCCACCCCCTGCAGCTCACCGGTGTCGGGGCCCTGATCTGGGATTGCGCGGTTTCCGGCGACGACGTTCTTGCCCTAGTCACGCAGGCGATCGGGACGTCCACGGCCGAGATCGCACACGATGTGCGGGTGTTCCTTGACGAACTCGTGCAGCGCGGACTGCTGATCCCTGCGGACGCTCCCTAGCCCGGCGTCAGCCCACAGTCAGCCCGGTGTCAGGGCAACACCCCGACCTGGTCTGCGATCAGCCGGGCGATCTGCCGCGCGGC
>CAZBMH010000037.1:0-20609 GCA_964492685.1 uncultured Micropruina sp. | reverse complement strand
AGTTGAACTTCGGCATGTTCGCCGAGGTGAAGGCGAAGATGTCGGAGATGATCCGCATCGAGGGGGTCGGCGGGTACACGTAGGTGTTGCGGACCATGAACTCTTTGAGGATGTCGTTCTGGATGGTGCCGGCGAGCTGATCCGGGCTGACGCCCTGCTCCTCGGCGGCCACCACGTACAGCGCCAGGATCGGCAGCACCGCGCCGTTCATGGTCATCGACACCGACATCTGATCCAGCGGGATGCCGTCGAAGAGCTGCCGCATGTCGAGGATCGAGTCGATCGCCACGCCCGCCATGCCCACGTCACCGGTCACCCGTGGGTGGTCGGAGTCGTAGCCGCGGTGGGTGGCCAGGTCGAACGCGATGCTCAGGCCCTTCTGGCCGGCGGCCAGGTTGCGCCGGTAGAACGCGTTGGACTCCTCGGCGGTGGAGAACCCGGCGTACTGCCGGATCGTCCACGGCTGGTTGACGTACATCGTGGCGTAGGGGCCGCGAAGGAACGGCGGGATGCCCGGGTAGGTGGCCAGGAAGTCGAGCCCCTCGTAGGCGTCGTCGGTGAACAGCGGCGGCACGAGGATGTGCTCGGGGGTCTGCCACCCCTCGGAGTAGTTGGGCACCGAGTCCAGCAGGTGCTGGTACTGCTCGGCGGCATCGGCGGGGGCGGCGGCCGCCCCCAGGTCGATGGTGTCGAAGCGCGGGATGCTCATTTCTCCACTCCCAGTCGGTCAAGGGTGGTGGAAAGGAAGCCCACCACGTCCATGCCATCGAAGATCTCCCCGTCGATGGCGGCGGCGTCCGGGTCACCGGTCTCGGCCTTGCGGCCGGCGATGTACACCGTCGCGATGCCGGCGGCCTTGAGCGCCTCGGCCAGCTCGACGGCCTGGGTGGCGTACACCTTGGCCGAGGAGCACATGATGACCATCGGGGCTCCGGAGGCCACCGCCTGCGCGACGATCTCTTCGGTGGTGCCGCCCTCGGACTCGGGGAACCCGAGCCCGGCGACCAGCAGCACGTTGGACGTGAACTGCTCGCGGGGGCCGAAGTCGCGGCGCGCCCCCAGGCAGGCCAGGAAGACCTCGGGCTTGGTGGCGGCCCTGGCGGACCGGTCACGCAGCGCCTCGAAGACCTCCGAGTCGCGCACCATGTGCAGGCCGCCGTTGGCAGGACGCGCGGGACGCGGCCGAACCGGGAGCGGGGTCTCGTCCGCCAGCGGGAACATGCTGACCCCGGTGATCGGCTGCCTGCGGGTCGCCAGCCGGCGGCCGCGCTCGACGAGGGTCTTGCCGATCTCCTCGGCGATCATCCCCGAGGCCAGGGCAGCGGCCATGCCGCCCGCGGCCTCGATGGCCTGGAACCGCGCCCAGGCCTTGGCGGCCAGCTGCTCGGTGAGCTGCTCGACGTAGAAGGAGCCGCCCGCCGGGTCGGCGACCCGGCCGATGTTCGACTCCTCGCTGGCGAGCAACTGGATGTTGCGGGCCATGCGGCGGCTGAACTCGTCCGGCAGCCCCTGGGCCGCGTCGTGCGGCAGGACGGTGATCGACTCGGCCCCACCGGCGGCCGCCGCGAAGGCGGCGATGGTGCCCCGCAGCAGGTTCACCCACGGGTCGTCACGGGTGATCATGCGCCAGGACGTGACGGCGTGCTGGACGGCACCGCCCTTGCCGGCATCGACCCCGGCCACCTCGGTGACGCGGGCCCACAGGCGGCGCAGCGCGCGGAGCCGGGCGATGGTGAGGAACTGGTCGGCGCGGGCGCTCACCCGGAAGACGAGCTGGTCAACGGCCTCGGAGGCCCCGATGCCGGCCGCCTCCATGGCGCGCAGGTACTCCACGCCGGTGGCGATGGCGAACGCGAGCTCGTCGCTGTCGGAGGCGCCGGCGTTGTCGTAGACGCCCGCGTCCACCACGACGGCCCGAGCCTTCGGGAACTCGGTGCGGGCCAGCGTGGCGTAGGCGCCCACCAGGTCGAGCGCGGGCTCACCGCCAGCGGCGGCCGCGGCCCCGAGCGGATCGATGCCCAGCGAACCCTTGACCGCGGCGGCCTGGCCGCTGGCGGTCCAGAAGGCGGCCAGCGCGTCGGCGGCGGCGGCCTGATCGGTGGTGGACGACACCGCGATGGGGGCCAGGGCCGGATCGACGCCGGCCAGGGCGGCGGCCAGCGAGGCCGCGGGGATGGCGTCGGAGTCGACCCGCAACCACAGCGAGGTCGCCCCGCGAGTCAGGTCCGCGAGCACGGCCTGGTTCGTCAGGGCGATGTCGGGGTCCTCGTGCAGCGCCGAGATGTCCCAGGCCGCCATCGACCCGGTGCGAACCCCCGCGCCGCGCGTGAACGGCGCCACGCCCGGGTAGCCGAGGGGCCCCGTGTTCTCGGTGTAGAGCGGCTCGATGGTGAGACCGTCAACGGTGACGGTCCGCAGCCTCTTCAGGGCCTGATCGATCGAAAGTTCCTTGCCTTCGGGGCGCCGCCGATTGAGGACCTTCAGGACCTCTTTTTCCCAGTCTTCCCGGGTCGGAGCAGCAAAATCACCGGCAAGTTGCAGCGGTGGATGGGTCATGGGAACAGCGTAGACCTGGCCCCTCTCGGCGACGTCCCAGTCCGTCAAAAGCCCCTTGACGCTCACGCGGCGGCCGTGCTGCTACAAGGTCGCCGTGCGGCTCAGTGTCGTCAGGCGACCTGGCGGACGAGGGCCTCCGCGGAGGCCACGATCCGGGCCGTGTCGCGTTCCCAGTCGTCCTCCTGGGTCCGGAACGGGCCGGTGGCCAGCGAGATGATGACGGCCGCCGCCCGCAGCCTGAGCTCGGTCGGATCCACGCGGGTGTCGAAGACCGGCACCCACATCCGTATCAGATGATGGACGCGCGACTCCTGGGTCGGGGTCATCCGCTGAATGGTCGACAGGTGGGCGATGAGGCAGGCCAGGTCGTCGGCCCGTCGCCCGGGGCCGACGGTGTCGACGTCCAGGATCCCGGAGATGCGGCCGTCGGCGACGTGCACCTGGCCCTCGTGGAAGTCGCCGTGGGTGGGCTCGTCGCCGGCGGGGATGCCGCCGAGCCCGGCCTCGATCTGGGCCACCAGCCAGGCCAACTTCGGCTCAAGGACGGGCAGCGCCGAGGCCACCATGCCCGCGTAGTGGCCCACCGCGTCCGACCAGGGCGGCCGGCGGTCCAACAGCGCCACCGAGGCGGGCATGCCGTCCAGCAGTGCGATCAGCTGCTCGGCGCTGCACGGCGGCTGCTGATCGAACAGCGCCTTGGCGAGCGGGCGGCCGGGCAGGTTGCGCAACAGCAGCAGGTAGTCGTCGGTGGCGGCGGCCACCCGCGGGGCCGGCACCCCGGCGTCGACGAGCAGCCGATGTCGATTCAGCACCTCGGGAAAGAGCCGCGGCCGCAGCACTTTGCAGTAGAGGATGTCGTCGCGCTCAGGCAGGTCGACCCGCAGCACCGCTCGGCGGCGGGGCCGGTAGCCGATCATGCGTAGGGTCAACCCGGCGGCCGTCACCGGGTCGCCGTACACCCCGGCATCGTTGATGATGTCCGCCATCTGCTCCGGGTAGGCGGCCCGCGCCAGCCCAGGGAGGTCGGGGTCGTGCGGGTAGATCCAGACCGCCACCTCGCGATCCCCGTCGGCGAAGATCTCCGCCCGGTTGTCCGAGGGCGCCGGCCCACCGGCCCGGGCGCTGACGCCCAGCAGCTCGTCGCGGCGACCGTAGGGCCACTCGACGCTGGCGGAATAGGTGGCGGTGGTCGAATGCTGCGGGTTGGCGTCCACGTGGTCGAGTGCCCACGTGAGCAGGGTCCCGCCGGCGTGAGAGACGGCGGCGCGGAGCAGCTCACCGACGCGCGGGGACGTCAGGAGCCGAGAACCGTCCGGATCCTCAATCGTCACGGAGCCCCCTTGCTGCTGATGACGAGAGCAGGTTACTCATCCACGGCGGGCGCGGGGGCCCGATGCAGCGTCAAACGTGCCGCGCGGCGACCATCGAGTTCGACCACCGTGAGGCGGTAGCCCACCGGCTCGGCGGACTCGGACCCCCTGCCGGCGAGCTCGACCTCGTCGCCAACCTGGGGCAGGTGCCCCAGCTGGGCCATCACGAACCCGGCAACGGTGTCGTAGGGCCCCTCGGGGAGCGGGATCCCGGTCTGGTCGTCGAACTGTTCCAGGGTCAACAGGCCGTCAACCTCGCGGTCGCTGGCACCGTTCTCGACGAAGGAGCCGATCGGGTCGAACTCGTCGGTGATGTCGCCGATGAGTTCCTCGACCAGGTCCTCCAGCGTGACGATGCCCGCCGTGCCGCCGTACTCGTCGCGGACGATGACCAGGTGCTGACCGGCCTGCCGCATCTCGCTGAGGGCGCGGAGGATCTTGACGGTCTGCGGCAGCGACAACACCGGACGCACCAGTTGGCTGACCGGTGCGTTGCGTTCGGCCGGGTCGAGGTCGGCCAGGTCGCGGATGTGGACGAAGCCGATGACGTCGTCCAGGTCCTCCCCGATCACCGGGTAGCGGCTGTGGGCCGCCGTCTGCATCTCGCGCATCGCGCGGTAGGCGGGCATCGACCCGTCGAGGAAGTCGACCTCCGTGCGGGGGATCATCGTCTCCCGAAGGCTGACCTCACCGGCGGCGAAGACCTCGTCCACGATCTGGCGCTCCTCGCGCCCGAGCGTGGACGAGCTGCCCACCATGGCGCGGAGCTCCTCGTCGGTCACCTCCTCGCGGGAGGCGTTCGGGTCGCCGCCCAGCACCCGCACCACGAGATCGGTCGACTTGCCCAGGAACCAGATCACGGGGGTGGCCAGCTTGGCGATGGCGTTCACCAGGGGCGCCAGGGCGATCGCGTACGCCTCGGCGCGCTGCATGGCGAGGCGCTTGGCGCTCAGCTCGCCGATGACGATGGAGAAGTAGGAGATCACCACGGTGATCAGGATCAGCGCGACCGGCTGCGCCGCGGCCTCGGGCATCCCCCACCGGACCAGCTCGGCGGCGAGGCTGTCGGACAGGGTGGCACCGCCGAAGGCCGCCGACAGGAAGCCGGCCAGGGTGACGCCGATCTGGACCGCCGAGAGGAAGCGATTCGGGTCGGAGGTGAGGGTGGCCACGATCTGGCCGCGCTTGCCGCGCACGCTCAGCTGCTTGATCTGCGACTCGCGAAGCGAGACCAGCGCCATTTCCGCGGCCGCGAACACGCCCCCGACCATGATGAACAGCCCGATCAGCAGGATGTCGCCAAGTATTGGATTCATGCCACCGCCGCGCTAGGAGAACCTTGGCCCCCGAGTGTAGCGACGCCATCACCGTCGAAGTCGACCACCGGCACCCACCTCTCGGCCGGACGGCGACGTGATGGTGTCCGAGTCTGTCCGTACACCCGCCGCGGGAGGCCTATCGACCCACCGCCCCGCGCTCCCGCAGACCGGCCAACAGCCTGTCGCGCTCGTCCATCAGCTGCTCACATGCCTGCACGAACCGCCCAATGGCCGCCCCCGGGGTGATGTCGCCCAGGTAGAACTCGACCAACGCGGCGCGCGCGCCGGCCGTCGGATCTGCCCGCAGGTGGAGCTCCACCGCCGCGGCCACATCGTCGTCGGCAGCCAACATCGGGACGGAGTCGTTGATCGCGGAACGAGCCACCGGGACGGCCGGGCGGGTCACCAGCATGGGCTTGCCCGTGGGCAGCCAATTGAGCAGCACGGCCGACACATCGGCGATCAATAGGTCGGCATCGGCGAACGACCGGGCCAGGTCGACGCCCACATCGACCCGCGCCGCCATCCGGCGCAATTCCCGGTCCGCCTCGGCATGCCGAGAGTCGATGACGCCGGTGAGGGGGTGCGGACGGTAGATCACCCGATAGTGGGGCGACAAGGCCTCGAGGATCCGCCGTCCGTGGCTGAGTAGCGAGCCGTAGGACATCGATGGCTGGGATCCTTCCCACGTCGGGGCATAGAGAACCGTGGGGCGCGTGGGGTCGGGCTCACCCACCGGGGCGGCCACATCCAGTTGTGGCTGCCCGATCAGGAGGGAGCGGGCCCGAGCGTTATACAACATGACATGGGCCGCGGTGCGCTGGAGGGCCGCCTCCCCCGCCAGGAAGCAGTAGTCATACGCCTTCACCTGGTTGGACACCGACACGCCCTTGTCGCTGTCCCCATGGCCCAGATAGACGTGGATCAGGGACGTGAACCGCAGGCACTCGAAGTTGATCGGGTCGTGGTTCACATAGAGCGCGAGCTTCACGTCGCTGCGGCCCAAGATGTCGTCCAACTGCCCGTAGCGCGCCAGCGTCATGGTGGGAATGCTCGACGCGGCGGCGACCACCGCCGCGGTCCGCGAGTCGCGGAAGATGATCACCACGCCATGGCGGTGGTCGAGCGCCTCAAGCGCCGGAAGCCACGGAAGCAGTTGGTAGACGCTGTCACCGCTGCCCGGAAAGAACACCAGCACCGACTGGCGGATGGGTCGACCGAGAGACTTCGGATCCACCCGCTTGTCCGGCATCCCTACCGGAAAGAACCGTGATCGGCGAAACCGATCAATCCCCCAGGTGCGGATCCGGGGGAGCCAGCCGGCGCGGCCCTCAGCCATGGACGAGGGCGGGCCGCAATTGGTTGTCCACCATGCCCAACGCCGACGCGATCGCCATGTGCATGTCGAGGTACTGATAGGTGCCAAGGCGCCCGCCGAAGTACACCTGCGGCTCAGCGGTGGCCCGCTCACGGTAGGCCAGGAGCCGGCGCCGGTCCGCCTCCGTGTTGACCGGGTAGTACGGCTCGTCGGGGGTGCCTGGACGCGCGAAGCGACTGTATTCGCGCATGATGACGGTGGCGTCCTCGGAGTACTGCCGCTCGGGGTGAAAGTGGCGGAACTCATGGATCCGAGTGAAGGGCACCTCGCGGTCGGCGTAGTTCATCACCGCGGTCCCCTGGAAGTCCGGGATCGGCAAGACCTCCTGCTCGAAGTCCAGCGTCCGCCAGGCGAGGGCCCCCTCGGAGAAGTCGAAGTAGCGATCCAGAGGGCCGGTGTAGACGATTGGCAGCCGCCCCGCGCAGGCGTCCTTGTTCAGCGGCTGGGAGGGATCGAAGAAGTCGACGCCGGTCCTCACCTCGATGTTGGGATGGTCGGCCATCCGCTCCAGCCACGCGGTGTAACCATCGACGGGGAGGCCTTCATGGGTGTCATTGAAGTATCTGTTGTTGTAGGTGTAGCGGACCGGCAGGCGGGTGATGATGTCGGCGGCCAGCAACCTCGGATCGGTCTGCCATTGCTTCTCGGTGTAGCCCTTGATGAAGGCCTCGTAGAGGGGCCGGCCGATCAGCGAGATCGCCTTCTCCTCCAGATTGGTCGCTTCCCCCGCCCGCACCTGGGCCGCCTCGGCTGCCACCCACTCCCGAGCCTGAGTGGGCGACATGGCTGCCCGGGTGAACTGATTGATCGTGCCGAGGTTGATCGGCATCCCGAAGACCTCGCCCCCGAAGTTCGTGTACACGGTGTGCCGGTAGTCGGTGAACGACGTGAAGCGGTTCACATAAGACCACACGCGCTCATTGGAGGTGTGGAACAGATGCGCGCCGTAGCGGTGCACCTCGATGCCCGTCTGAGGTTCACGCTCGCTGAAGGCATTGCCGCCCAGGTGGTCGCGGCGATCGATGATCGTCACCTTCATGCCCGGATCGTTCGCCAGCTGCTCGGCAACGGTGAGCCCGAAGAACCCGGACCCGACGATGAGGACGTCAGTCATGGCTCGCCACCTCTGCCACCGGCGGCATCGGCTGCCAGCTCTTGTCGGCCCAGATCTTCCGACCATCTCGCCAGCCCCGGACGAGAGCGCCAAGTCCCCGAAGGTGGTGCTCGACGGCCACCAGCCGGAAGACCTCCTTCAGGAAGGTGAGCAGCGTCCCCAGACCAAACCCGATCCGGTTCAGTTTGCCGTAGACCGCGAAGTAGCGACCCACATAGGCACGGTTGCGCATCACGTGGTACTTCACCATCGCGGAGGAGTCGTTGAGGTGCCGGACGCCCAGGCTGATCTGCTTTTGCTGCCGCTTCTTCTGCAAGACGAACTCGTCCACGTAGACCACGGTGGTGAACTGGGACGCCAGCCATGCGTAGATCGCGTCGTCCCAGGCGATGAAGAACCGCGGATCGGGGAGCCCGATCTTGGCGACGATGTCGCTGGCGATCAGCATCCCCTCGAAGGTGCCCGAATTGGTGACCGCGTAGCCGTTGGCGTTGAAGGCCTTGAGCGTGTAGGGCAGCGGGACCCCGAGTAACCCGTTGAACTTCGCCTGCCAGTAGAAGGGCGTGCCATCCACGTCGTAGCGCCGGCCGTGGATCACCCGGAAGCGCTCCATCCAGGGAGCGAACCGTTCCAGCGCGTCCGGCACGATCTCGACGTCGTCGTCCATCAGCCACACCCAGTCGGCGCCTAGCTCCAGGGCCGCGCGGGCACCCTCGCTGAACCCGCCCGAACCGCCGGTGTTGGTTTCCATCCGCCGGTTGATCACCATGCCCTCGGGGAAGGCGGCGACAGCCTCGCTGATCACCTCATCGGTGTCGTCGGTGCTGGCGTTGTTGACGACAATGACGTGGCTGGGTTGCACGGTCATCGCGGAGATGCTCGCCAGCAGGCCCCGTAGCAGGCTCGACCGGTTGTAGGTGACGATGGCAATGGCGATTCTCGCCTTGGGGCTCAGCACCCGGTCAGACTACAAGTCAACGACACCCGCGGGCACGCTTGCCGGTGGGAGACCGGCGGGTTGACTCGAATCAGCCGAGCCTGGCGGCGAGGTTCTCGTCCAGCGCCCCGAGGAACTCCTCGGTGGTGAGCCAGCCCTGCTCCGGCCCGACCAGCAGCGCCAGGTCCTTGGTCATCTTGCCCGACTCGACGGTCTCGATGCAGACCCGCTCCAGCGCCTCGGCGAAGCCGGTCACCTCGGGGGTGGCGTCCAGCTTGCCGCGGTGCTTCAGGCCGCCCGTCCAGGCGAAGATGGACGCGATCGGGTTGGTCGAGGTCGGCTTGCCCTGCTGGTGCATCCGGTAGTGCCGGGTCACGGTGCCGTGGGCGGCCTCCGCCTCGACGGTCTTGCCGTCCGGGGTCATCAGCACCGAGGTCATCAGGCCGAGCGAGCCGAAGCCCTGGGCGACCGTGTCGGACTGGACATCGCCGTCGTAGTTCTTGCAGGCCCAGACGTAGCCGCCCTCCCACTTCATCGCTGCCGCGACCATGTCGTCGATCAGCCGGTGCTCGTAGGTGAGCCCGGCCGCCGTGAAGTCGGCGGCGAACTCGGCGTCGAAGACCGCCTGGAAGATGTCCTTGAACGCGCCGTCGTAGGCCTTGAGGATCGTGTTCTTGGTGGACAGGTACACCGGGTAGTTGCGGTTCAGGCCGTAGGCGAACGAGGCCCTGGCGAAGTCCTCGATGCTCTTGTTGAAGTTGTACATGCCCATCGCCACGCCGCCGTCCGCGCCGTAATTGGCGACGACGTGCTGGATCGGCTCGGAGCCGTCCTCGGGGGTGAACGTGATGGTCAGCTGGCCGGCCCCCGGCACCTTGAAGTTGGTGGCCTTGTACTGGTCGCCGTGGGCGTGACGGCCGATGATGATCGGCTTCGTCCAGCCCGGGACGAGCCGCGGGATGTTGGAGATGATGATGGGCTCCCGGAAGACGACGCCGCCGAGGATGTTGCGGATGGTGCCGTTGGGGCTCACCCACATCTTCTTCAGGCCGAACTCGGTGACCCGCGCCTCGTCGGGGGTGATGGTGGCGCACTTCACGCCGACGCCGTGCCGCTTGATCGCGTTGGCGGAGTCGATGGTGATCTGGTCGTCGGTGGCGTCCCGGCTCTCGATCCCCAGGTCGTAGTACTCAAGGTTCACGTCCAGGTAGGGGTGGATCAGGCGGTCCTTGATGAACTGCCAGATGATCCGGGTCATCTCGTCGCCGTCGAGCTCGACGACGGTGCCCTGAACCTTGATCTTCGCCATGGAGTGCGCCCCTTTCGACCGTGAGTGGCACCAACATATCGGGTGCGTCGGACGCTCCCAGCCCGGCGTGGACGCTCCGGGCGACCGGCTGCGGCCCACGCCCGGTGCGCCCGGGAGGGCAGGCGGCATCCCGGCGCTATCCTGCGGCGGTGATCGATTCGACCCATTGGCTGCTCACCCTGGTCTGCGACGACCGTCCCGGGATCGTCCATGCGGTCACCGGCGCCATCGCCGAGGCGCAGGGGAACATCACCGAGATGAAGCAGTTCACCTCCTCGGAGTCGGAGCGCTTCTTCATGCGGGTGCAGGTGCAGTCGGGGTTCGACCGGTCGATCTTCGAGCGCGCGGTCGCCCCGATCGCCGAGTCGCTGGACGCCCAATGGGCCCTCGACTACGTCGGACGTCGCCGCCGCACGCTGATCCTGGCGTCCCAGGCGGGCCACTGCCTCAACGACCTGCTGTTCCGGCAGCGCTCCGGCCACCTGCCCATCGCCGTCCCGCTGATCCTGTCGAACCACCCCGACCTCGGCGGGTTGGCGGCGTTCTACGGCATCCCGTTCGAGCACCACGCCGTGACCCCTGCGACGAAGGCCGACGTCGAGCGACGCATCCTGGACGCGGTCGACGAGCACGACATCGAGCTGGTCGTCCTGGCGCGCTACATGCAGATCCTCTCCCCCGAGTTGTGCGGGGCGCTGGCCGGCCGCGCGATCAACATCCACCACTCGTTCCTGCCGGGGTTCAAGGGCGCCAACCCCTACCGTCAGGCCCATTCGCGCGGCGTGAAGCTGATCGGCGCCACCGCCCACTTCGTCACCTCCGACCTGGACGAGGGCCCGATCATCGAGCAAAACGTCCGCCGGGTGGACCACTCGATGGAGGTCGGCGAGCTGGTCGCGATGGGCCAGGAGCAGGAGTCCCGCACCCTCACCGAGGCGGTCAAGCTGTTCGCCGAGCACCGAATCCTGCTGGACGGGGCGCGGACGGTCATCTTCCGCTAACCCGCCGCACAGCCCCCCGCAGCTGAGGCGGTGGCGGCCAGACCCGGAGCATCGTGCCCTGTGCCGGACGGGCCTCCCGGTGGGTGTGATGAAATGGCATCGGCGCCGACGGGCACCTTCCCGGCACGCGAGGTGGGACAGATGGAGAAATTCGATGGACTGTCTCTCCGCCTCGCGGAGCCGCGGGGCTTTCAGTTCGGGGGTACCTGGCGAAGGTATCGTCAGGTGCGGGAGTTGCGCAGACGGGTCGAGCGAAGTGAGCGGCGCCTCGAGGCGATCCTTCATGACTTCGTTGACGGCGCCGCCTCGGGTGACGAGGCGTACCGGTTCGAGATCGAGTTCACCTCGAGTGTCGCACCGTGGCGGAGACGAAGGAACGTCTATGCGGGCCGGGTCGTTCACGAACTGACCCTCTATGTGCCGCGCGCGGTGCAGTTCCATGCCGACGAGGCGGACCTTGAAGACACGCTCCGGCGTTGGCTAGCGGTCGCCATCCAGGAGGAGTTCCCCGAGCTGGCCGGCGTGGAGGCGCTGCGAGAGCCCGTGCGGGTGGTGCCGCTGTTGGAGTTGAGTTGCGTGAAGCGCGCCGGACGGGCGGGTCGCCGGGATCCGGACGTCGACGCGTACGTCCTAGCGGCCGGCGTCCTGTGCGACCTCGCCCGCCCGCTGCTCGCCCAGCGACCCGCGGGCTCGTCCTGGCCGGTCCTGGAACTGATGCCCACCGGAGATGTCTTAGGGATGGAGGCCCGCCAATGGGGGCGTGCCTATGCGGTCCCGGCAGCGGGCGCCTCCGCGCTGGAACCTGAGGCGTTGGCCGACAGGGTGGCGGGCGACTTCCAGGAGGCGCTGCGACTGCGCGGCCTCGAAGGCGGTGGCGATCTTGACGCGCTCGCCGCGGCCTTGGGTGATCACTGGCGCGCGGAATCCTATGCGCTCTCGCTTTCCACTTCGGTGTTGCGCCGCAGCGGTCATGACCAACGGCTCCTGCTGGAATTCGTCTCGGGACCACGGGGAAGCAAGATCCGACCCGTCGTGAAGACCGCCGAGGGAGCCACCCGAGGCGACTGGCAACACGCCGACGGTGGCAGCGAGGGCTTCCTGGAGCTGGAACCCGGCGTGGGCTACTCCTGGCTGGCGGACGGTCGGGTACTGCTCAACGCCCCCATGATGCGTCCGGCCCGGCAGCGCTGGAACCCGACGGCAAAGGAGAGCCGGCCCCCGGTCGCCCCGGTGGCTACCGAGACCGATTGTTGGGCCCTGGTGGGGCTGGCGCGCGAGGCGGCGGACGACCCCTCACTAGCGGCGATCGGAGATTCGCTCCTCGCCCACCTGGCCGAACTCCCGGCGTCGTCGCTGAGGGAGTTCGCCCTGGTCTGGGCGAGGTGGGATGAGCAGTTGTGCCAGCGACCAATCCTCGAGGCGGCCACCGCGGTCTTGGGATTTGTGTCCGATGACGTCTTTGACGATGTCCGGGGCTGGGTGATCCTGCAAGGTGCTCACACGTTCAACGCTGTGGTCACCACAAGTGACGTCCTTCGCGCGCGCCAGTTCGAAGACCTGGATCAGGTCGAGGACGTTGTTTCGAACATCCAGGAGCTCTCCCGACAGGTGCTGGGAGGCGATTTCTTGGACGGCCTGCTGGAGGAGTCGCGCGACACACCAGGAGATAGGTCGCTGCTGTCCCAAGCGCCAAGAAACCCCGCGCGGCCCGCGTCCGGTCGCTCTATGGAAGTCGGACCGCAATAGCGACCAATCGGCCCGAATTGGGTCGCAAACCGGTGCGCTAGGCTCACGGAACGTGACGCCCGGACGTACCGCTGACCGGCTCGGACTCGCGTCGGTGATTCTGCTGGCAGGCGTGCTGCCTCTGGCCGCCCCCCTCGCCCCAACCGACTCATCCTCGGCCACCCGCCTGCTCATCATCGCGGTGGGCCTGGCCGTGGGTCTGCTGGCCCCCACCAGGGGGGCGCTCGACAGGCGGACTTTGGTGGCTATCCTCGTCGCGCTTGGGACTTTCCTTCTCTCGGCAGCGCTCTCCGCCACGCCGTGGCCGAGCCTGCTGGGGCGTTTCCCGCGCTACGAGGGCCTGCTCGCCGTGGCCGGCTACGGGGCGCTGCTGGCACTGGGGGCGCGCCTGCTGTCCGCGCGCGACCGCGACAACCGGGCCGCCTTCCATTCGGCCCTGGTCGTGTCCGCCGGCGTGAATGCCGTGGTGGCCGTGTCGCAGGTGATCGGGGCTCCCGCGCAACGGGTCACCGGGCTGCTCGGCAATTCGAGCATTCTGGGCGCATTCGGGGTGGTGACGGTGGCCGTCCTGGGATCGCGCCTGCTTCGCGAAACCGTGAACTGGCGAATGCTCGCCGGGGCCATGTCCGGGGGAATCTGCCTGGTGCTTTCCGCGTCGCGCGGCGCCCTGATCGGCCTGGCCGCCGCGGCCCTCGTCGGCGCCGCCGTCGTGGTCCTCCACCCGTCGATCCGGAGGGACTGGTGGCGGCCGCTGGCCGGCGCCGCGGTGCTGGCCGCCGGCATGCTCGCGCTCCCCAGCGGGCGGGCGCGGCTCACCGGTGCCACCCCCTTCGCCGAGGCGACGATCCGGGGGCGGCTGCTGCTGTGGCAGGAGACGTGGCAGCTGTGGCTCGACCACCCGTGGCTCGGCGTCGGTCCGTCCGGTTTCGTGGACGCCATCGGCGGCTATCACGACGCCGCGTGGGCGGAGCAGGTCGGCCCCTACGCCCCGCCGGACTCCCCGCACCTGGTCCTGTTGCAGGTGTTGGCCTCCACCGGCGCGACGGGGCTACTCGCGGTAGGGGTGCTCTGCGCGACGCTGATGATGGCGCTGCTGCCGACGCTGCGGACCCCGCCTGCTCCCGTCCAGTCAGGCCGCCGCCAGGGGCACCGCGCACCGGCGCAGGCCCCGGGCCCGGACGCGTGGGCCCTGGGAGCCCTCACGGCCGCCGTCGGGCTGGGGACCACCTACCTCACGTCGTTCACCGACCCGGTGGGCGTCACCCTGGTCGCGCTGCTGCTGGGCGGCGCGGTCGCCCGCACCCCACCGGCACGGGACCTCGCCCGCTGGATCGGGCTGCCGCTCGCCGTCGGGCTGGCGGCGCTGTCCGCCAGCGTCCTGATGGCGGAGCAGAGGTTCTCCGCCGCTCTGTCAGGCCCTCATCCGGGTCCGGCGCTCGCCGCGCTGGCCGCCGAACCGACGTGGGATCCCGACCTGCCCCGCCGGATCGGCTACGCCCTCAACCGGCTGGCCGAGCGCGGCGAGGCCGACCCCGGGCTGGCGGTGCCCGCGCTGGCCGGCGCCTGCCCGCGGCTGCCGTCCTCTGTGGAGTGCGTGCACTCGCTGGCGGACGCCCAGGATCTCGCGGGCGACCCGGCCGCCGCGCTGGCCACCCTGGATCGCGCCGCGCCCCTCGACGCGACGAACGTCGACACGGCGATGAAGCGCGGCATCGCCCTGGCCGAGCTGAGCCGCTACCCAGAGGCGGAGGAGGCCTTCCGGCGGGCGGCCGCGCTGCGCCCCAGCGCCGCCGAGCCCTGGACGAACCTCGCCCGGCTGTTCCGGCTCACCGGCCGACCCGCCGAGGCCGACGAGGCCCAACGACGGGCGGACGAGCTGACCCCGCGGTGAGGACGCCGACGCAGGCGCCCGCCCTCAGCGGGCCCCGTCCGGCACGTCGATGGAGACCAGCTCCCAGCCGTCGGCGGCCGACCCCTCGACCTGGATGACCGTGGTGTTGGGGACGCCGCCGTGGCCGAGCGTCCCCGCCAGCCCGGGGACCCGGTGGCCCGCCCACGTGCGGATCGCGGCGCCGTGGCTGACCACCATGACGTGGTCGTGGCCCAGCGAGGCGATCTGGTCGATCGCCTCGTCGTAGCGGGCCAGGAACTCGAGGCCGCTCTCGCCGCCGGGCAGCCGCAGGGTGGGGTCGTCGACCCAGCCCACCAGCGTCGCCACGTAGCGCTGCCACAGCGGCGACATCTCGTCCTCGCCCGCCGAGATCTCGCGAAGCCCCGGGAAGACCACGGGCGTCAGGCTCCGATGGGCGGCTACCGGCGCCGCGGTCTGCGCCGTCCGCACCAGGTTGGACACGGCGATGGCGTCGATGCGCGCGTCCGCCAACCGGTGGACCAGCGCCGCGGCCTGGCGCCGGCCGAGCTCGTCCAGATCGGCGCCCGGGAAGGCGGTGTCGAGCAACTGCCCCACGTTGGAGGTTGTTTGGCCGTGACGGACGAGCAGGAGTCGCATGAACCCAAACCTAGGCGATCGGTCTTCTAGGCTGGGTGCGAGAAGGAGCACAGATGAGACTGATCAGCCTGGCCGGATTGATGGCTGTCGCGGTGGCCGCCGCGGGGTGCACATCCCCGTCCCCGGCGCCCGCCCCCACCGCCGACACACCCGCGGCTACCACGTCCGGTACGGCCGTCGCCAGCGCCGGGACACCGTCGCCGGCACCCGGCGGCTCGACACCAACGTCGGGGGGCGGCGCCAAGCCCGTCGCCGACGTGGCCCTGAGCGGCCGCCAGGTGGCCGGCCTGACCCTAGGCACCTCGACGCGCGACCGCTCGCTGGCGGCGCTCCGCGCCTCGCTGGGCGCCCCCGACTCCTCCAACCGCTCACGGATCTGCCTGGGAGCCGAGCGGGCAGCCCAGCAGATCGACACCTGGGGAGCCTTCAGTCTCGCGTTCGTCGACGCCCGCGATGGCCGCGGGGCCGTGCTGCGCACCTGGACGATGAAGGTTTCCGGGTCCGTCACCGGCTTCCGGCTGGAGGGACTACCCTGGGCGCCGGCCTTCCGCGACTTGGACGCCTACCCCGGGTCCGAGGTGACCCAGGACACGCGCACCACCACGGCAACACTCCGCACCGAGCGCGTCACCTACACCGGCCCCGCCGGGGCCACGAAGCCCACCCAGGTGACCGGCGGGCTCCCCTACTCCTGCTCCTGAGCACACCCGGAACAACGACGATGCCCACGCCCGATTCGGGCGGGGGCATCGTCACGTGCGTCCTCAGATCACGACCGCGACCCCGGCTGACGTCACGGCGGCGCTGGTGTAGCCAAGCTTCTTGGCCGTCATCTTGACCGTGTAGGTGCCTGAGCTGGTGGCGGTGTACGTGTCCGCGGTGGCCCCGGTGATGGCCGTCCCGTTGCGGTACCACTGGAACGAGGCGGAGTCCGGCACCGGAACCCAGGTGCCGCGATCCACCGACAGGGCGGGCCCGGCCTGGATGATCGCCACGACACCCTTGGTGGTGAACGTCCCCTTCGGCACTGTGTAGCTGGCGGCCGAGGTCTTCGACACCGAGGCGTAATCGTCCTTGGCGCCGATGACCTTCACCTTCAGGGTGTACCCGGCGTCCGCGCCGACCACCGTGTAAGTGGCCTGGTCGGCCCCGGCGATGGCGGTGGACCCGCGGTACCACTGGTACGTCGCGGTCACTGGTTGCGGCCCCCAGGCGGCGATGGAGGTGGCGTCCGTGATTGACAGGGTCTGGCCGATCACCGGGGTGCTGTCGGACAGCTTCGGGGTCACCGAGACCAGGCCGGCAGCGACCGTTCCTCCTGCGACAGTCTTGGTGACGGTCACATAGCCCGTCCGAGACGCCTTGACTCGCAGCGAGATCGCCTTGCCGAGATCGGCCAAGGTCAGGGTGTAGGTCGACTTGGTCGCCAGGTAGATCGCGCTCGTGCCCCGGTACCACTGGTACGTGAACGTCGTGGCCGCCGGGACATAGGTCCCGGGGACGGCCGTCAGCAGTTTGCCCACGCGCGGCATCCCGTCCATGGCAATGGTGGGCTCCGGCGTGTTGGTGAAGACCGCCTTGGCGACGTAGGCCGTCAGGGCCGAGGTCTTCGACGCCGTGGTGTAGCCAGGCTTCGAACCGGTCACCTTGACCTTCAGCTTGTAGCCCGCGTCGGTGCCCTGCACCTGGTACGCGGCCGTCGTGGCGCTGGCGCTGGTCAGCTTGGACACCGTGCCGCCCGATGACACCTTGTACCACTGGTACGCCAGGGTCACCGGGTCGGGACCCCACAGGCCGGGGTTCGCGGTCACCGTGGTGTCGACCGTCGGCGTGGTGTCGTCGATGACCGGGGTCGGCTTGGGCGTCAGCGCGGCCTTCGCGACCGCGTACGTGGCCGCCGAGTTCTTCGTGAGGGTGGTGTAGCCGTCGGCGATTCCCTTGACCTGCACCTTCAGCGTCGACCCCACATCGGTCGGGCGCACCGTGTAGGTCTTCCCGGTCTCGCCGGCGATCTCGGTCGTCCCCTTGAACCACTTGTAGCTGAACGTCACCCCGGGCGGGTTCGGCCCCCAGGTGCCCTCGATGGCGGTGAGCACCTGGTCGGTCACCGGGGTGGTGTCGCTGACCTTCGGCGTGGTGCCGGTGACCGTGCCCAGGGACGTGTTGGTGACGGTCAGGGTGCCGCCCAGGGTCGTCGGCTGGCCGGCGACGGTCTGCAGCGCACCGCTGCCGTCGGCGGCGGTGGCCACCAGCGTCCAGGTGTACGTGCCGAGGGCCACCTTGGTGGTCGCGTCGTCCGCGGTCCCGTCCCAGACCGGACGGATCGAGCCGTCGTCCGCTGCCGGGTAGTTCAGCGTCCGCACCAGCGTTCCGGCGGCGTCGCGGATCTCGATGGTTCCGGCCGCCATCGACTTGGTGGTGTCGATCTCGGGCTTCCACCGGGCGGTCGTGGCGCTCAGGTTGAGGCTGCCACTGATGACCGTGCCGAGGACGCGTGGCGCGGACGCACCGACCCCGTCCAGAGTCCGGGAGACCAGGTGGGTGGACGTGGTGTAGGCGATACGTGAGTCGTTGTCCGTGCTGATAACCCTCCCGTCGGCGGGGATCGTGTCCTTCGTCCCGTGGACGAAGTCCCAGACCTGCGGCACGGTCTCGCCGTTGGTGTCCTCCAGGGATTCGATCAGGGCGAAGCCGTCGCCGATGTCGAGGCCGTAGCCCTCCGTCAGGTGCTGTTCCTGGGTGCGGATGTTGTAGGCCAGCACCTGGGGCGGGTTACTGGTCGCGCCCGGATCAATATCCACCAGCAGCCAATCCCCCCAGAGCGCGTCGACCCAGCTGTCCCAGTTGTCGTAGGGGGCCGGAAGCGTGACGCCCGTCGAGGGGAAGCCCGGCTGCCCAAGATCGCGCAACTGGTAGTGCCCGAGCGAGGCGTCGACCTCGTAGAGCGCGAGCGACCCGAACAGCGCCTCGGGCCACGCGGTCGGGAGCGCCGTCCCGTCGACTTTGCGGACGCTGAACCCGGCAGCCGGTGTGTGCGCCAGATAGTAAGGCCCGCTCATGTAGCCCAGACCGTCGAGCGTAGGCAGCGTCCTCGTCTTCACCCCACGATCCAGCAGGGTGGCCCCACCGGAACCGAACAGGATCGTGCGCGCATCGGAGGCCGCCAGCTCGGAGGCGCGGGGGGCCAGCAGCGTCTCCCCGCCGATCGCCGAATCGGACACCGAACGCGCCCAGGGTTGCAGCTGGGCCGCCCCCGGACCCGGGCGGCCATCCAGCCCGGTCAGGGTCCCGGGCGTCTGGATGAGGTAGCTCGGTTCGGCGGGGCCCATGAGCCAGTCGCAGTACTTCGTCACCGCCCCATTGACCGCCACCTGCCCGATGTAAGAGCCGGTGGCGGTGTCCACCTCGGCCAGTGGCCGCGTCGAGTCGCCCTGGCCGATGATCGCCACCTTCGGAATCGACACCGGGGCGGTCAGGGATGCCGCGCCGCCCACCAGCCGGTTCCCGAGGTAGGCGTCTGTGGCGGCGTTCCACAGGCTCATGGTGGCCCAGTCGTCGCCAAGGGTGAGCTGGCCCATCAGCTTCGAGTAGTCCCCACTCGCCAACGTCACGCAGCTGACGGTCGAGCCGCTGACCAGCTCGCGGGCGCACATCTTGGCCGCAGCGGTAGTCCCGACGACATACACGACCTGGGTGCCGCGCACCTGGGCCTCGACCAGGCCGGGCACGGACCAGCTCGCCACCTGGGGGCTGCCGTCGAGCGGAACCACGTCGATGTACCCCGTCTGGGCGGTCTGGGTGCCCGAGCGGGAGAACGTCGCGATGGCCACGTTCGGGCCGCTGCCGATGCGAGGGCTGCTATAGCTGCCCGCCGTCGCGTGGGGGGCGAACGCCAGTTGTGTGGTGACCCCGGTCTCGAGCACCGTCGCGTCATAGAGCTCGAGCGATGGCTCCTCAGGGTCCCGGTCAGAGACGGCGATCGTGGTGTTCGCGGTCGCGATTCCCAACTTGTCGACCCGCTTCGGAACCGAGGTGGAATTCGTGGCGAAGTCGTACACGTAAACGTTGCTGTAAGGACCAGTACCGTCGGCCAACTCCTCATCGGCGTAGACGAGTTGACCGTCCGCGACATACGTCGGACCGCTGAAGTTCGGGGCATTCAGGTCGGCCCAGGTAGCCCCCGCGTCGCCGCTAACCCGGAGCATGGTCTCGTTGGAGTCGGTCACCACCAGGCTGGAGCCGGACGCCGCCACCACATCGGTGCGGACACCGACTCTCGGCAGCGGCTCGCTGACCTCGCTGGCCGCCTGCGCCCGCGTGGCCGCCAGGGCCAGGGACGTCGCGGTCAGCGCGACCGCCAGAGCGGAAGCGACGAGACGGGCGGCGGGACGATGCGTCCCCCGGGTGTTCTTGGTCATCGGCAGGACTCTCTCCACGGCGGTTCAGGGGGTGCAACCCAGGTTTTACGCCTTCGCCAGGTTGAAGGAGTGTTGCTGAGTAAGCGGGGTAGGCAGGAGGCGTGACTAGGAAGTAGAGGGGTGATTACTCGAAGCGTACGCGAAAGAACCCCCACTTTCGAACTGGATGGGGCGGCGCGCGTTCGCCACAATCGAAGCTCCCTGCCGCGGTCGGCCGAAATCGTGGAGCCACAATTCATCGTCGCCGAATGCCTCCGCCACAGTTCCCGTGACAACCCGCGTCGCTGCTCGGTCGTGAATTCCACAATGCTTCCGCATTCCTGGGTCGCCGGCATCGGCCGCCCCCCGCTACCCCCCCTGCGATCGCTCAGCTCACCATCCCCGGCCTCCGACAGTGTCGCAATCCCGCGGGGGCTCGGCCCCCGCGAATGCCCGTCGCGACGGCGCGGCGAGCCCAGGACGGTGCCGGATTCCGTGCTCCCACAAGCCGTTGCATACCCCCGTCCCACTCCACGAGAGCGCGCGTCCCGGGGGCAGGAGCGCCGCCGGTCGCCGGGACGCAAACTGCTAGCGTCTCTGGTGTCACCAACTCGCTTTCGAGGAGAACAAACCGTGAGCCCAACCCCCGTCAAGGTCGCAGTCACCGGCGCCGCCGGCCAGATCTGCTACAGCCTGCTGTTCCGCATCGCCAGCGGCGCCCTGCTCGGCCCCGATCAGCCCGTCGAGTTGCGCCTGTTGGAGATCACCCCCGCCCTGAAGGCGCTCGAGGGCGTCGTCATGGAGCTGGACGACTGCGCGTTCCCGCTGCTGTCGAAGGTCGAGATCGGCGACGACGCCACCAAGGTCTTCGACGGCGTCAACCTGGCCATGCTGGTGGGCGCCCGTCCTCGCACCGCGGGCATGGAGCGCGGCGACCTGCTGAGCGCCAACGGCGCCATCTTCACCGCCCAGG
>CAZBMH010000036.1:0-21048 GCA_964492685.1 uncultured Micropruina sp. | reverse complement strand
GCAAGGACGTGCTCGCCAAGTGCTACGGCGGCGACATCACCCGCAAGCGCAAGCTCCTGGAGAAGCAGAAGGAGGGCAAGAAGCGCATGAAGATGGTCGGACGGGTCGAGGTGCCGCAGGAGGCCTTCGTGGCCGCGCTCTCCACGGGCGAGACGTCCAAGAAGGACAAGTAGGCCCGAGCCGGCCTAGATGACCGGCCGCCTGCTCGCCCGCCGGTCCAGCCAGTAGGCCGCCAGGACGCCGCCGATCGCGCCGCCGAGGTGCCCCTGCCAGGACACCAGCTGGGTCGAGGGGAAGACCCCCCACAGCACGGAGCCGTACACCAGGAAGACGGCCACGGCGATCAGGATCTGGGTGAGGTTCCGGGAGAAGATGCCCCGCGCGAGCAGGTAGGTCAGCCAGCCGAAGATCAGCCCGCTGGCCCCCAGCGTGATGGTGTGCGGCGGGCTGATCAGCCAGGCGGTGAGGCCGCTGGTGGTGATGGAGATCAGGCTGGTCCACACCCAGCGCGCCAGCCCGCCGAGGAACACCAGGAAGCCCAGGACCGCGAACGGCCCCGAGTTCGCGATCAGATGGTTCCAGCCGGCGTGCAGGAACGGCGCCGTGAAGATGGCCGGCAGCGACTCCACCTGGCGGGTCACGATCCCGAAGGTATCGAGCCAGTGGGACGTCAGCTGATCGACCAGCTCCAGCAGCCACAGCAGCGCCAGCCCGCCCCCCATGACGACCAGTGCCGTCTTGGGGGTCGGCGTTCGGGACGACGTGGGGGTGCGCGACGCGGAGCTCATGGCACCAGTGTGCGGACGCGGGCCAAACCGCGCTCAGGCAAGGGGGCCCAGCAGGAAGGTCGCCAGGGTGTCGTTCTGCTTCTGGGCGGTGCCGTGCTGCTGGCTGAACGCGGCCGTGCCGTCCTTGCCGCAGAGCGCCTTGATCTTGTCGGGGCCGCCCGGATGGTTCGGGATCCACTTGGTGAGGTCGTAGACCTTGCCGTCGACGACCGTCCAGCAGGACGTGGCGTCGGCGTGCTGAGCGACCTCCGCCATGGTGAGGCTGGCGGTGGTGGCCGAGGCGCTCGCGCTGGCGCTGGTGGCGGCGGCGCTGGCGGTCGCGGACGAGCTGGTGGCGGCGGTGGTGGTGGCCGGGGCGCCGGAGCAGCCGGCCAGCAGGACCAGCGGGGCGGCGGCGGAGATCAGCAGGGTGACACGGTTCATCGCGGCGCCTTTCGGGAGGGTGGCGGGGAGGGGAGGGGAGGGGGGGCGAGGCGTCAGGCGAGTTTGCCCAGCAGGTAGGAGTCCAGCTTGGCGTTGGGCTCGGACTGGGCGCCGTGCTGCCGGGCGAAGGCGGTGGTGGCGTCCGTGCCGCACAGGGCGGTGAGGACGGCCGGTCCGCCGGGGTGGGTCGGGATCCAGTCGGTGAGGTCGTAGGCACTGCCCTCGACGGCGACCCAGCAGTCGGCGGCGGTCGCGTGGGTGGCGATCTCGGCCAGCGTGAACGTGCCGGCGGGCGTCGTGCTCGTCGTGGGGGTGGCGGCCGCGCTCGTGGTCGCCGACGCGGTGGCGCTGGCCGAGGCCGACGCGCTGGCCGACGCGGTGGCGGGGGTCGTCTGGCCCTCCCAGACGGCGACGGCGCCACTGTGGCCGACCAGGGCGGTCAGCCCGACGGACGCCAGCGCCGCGATCGAGGTCACCACGCCGGTCCCGGTGACCAACCCGGAGCGGCGCCCCCCGCGCTGCACCAGGTACCACACCACGGCCAGGACGGCGGTGGCGGCGGCGACCGGAACCAGGAAGCCCGCGAACCAGGCGTGCTGCGCCGGCTCCCCGATGCGGGCGGCCAGCTCCTCCCCGGACTCCTCGGCGACCCACGTGGAGGCGGCGCCGATCGCCAGGACGAACGTGGTCAGCCCGGCGAAGTGGGTGCGGAGCCGGGGCACGAGCACGAGCAGGATCAGCGCCAGCGACGCCAGGGGAAGGAGGACCACGGCGAAATGGACCACGAGGGGGTGAACCGGGAGGCCGGTGATCTGGTCGAACAGGCCGCCCTCGGCGGGGATGATGAGCGCATGCATGGGAGCTAGTAAATCGTCCCACCGGGGCGCAAGTGCTTGATTCGTCAATCACAACTTCCTGTGAATCCGCTGTCCCACCCCGGGCGCTAGGGTGATCCGAGCCGCGCGAGAGGAGGGGTCGATGCCGTCGGTGCCACCCGCGGGCGAGCCGTCGCCCCGCGACGGGACGCTCCCCGCGCCGGTGCTGTCCCGTGTCGGGGCCGCCCCGCTGTCGGCCTACGTCCACGTGCCGTTCTGCGCCACCCGCTGCGGCTACTGCGACTTCAACACCTACACCTCGGACGAGCTGGGCAGCGCCCCGGGGTCGAGCCGCGCCGCGTACCTGGCCGCGCTGGCGGGCGAGATCGGCCTCGCCGCCGGGGTTCTGGGGCCCAAACGGCCCGCGCTGTCGACGATCTTCTTCGGCGGCGGCACCCCCAGCCTGCTGGCCGCCGACGAGCTCGTGGGCGTCCTCGCTGAGCTCCGCCGGGGGTTCGGCCTCGAAGCGAGCGCCGAGGTGACGCTGGAGGCCAACCCCGAGTCGGTCAGCCGGGAGTCGCTCGCGCGGCTGCGCGAGGGGGGCTTCACCCGGGTGTCGTTCGGGATGCAGTCCGCCGTCCCCGCCGTGCTCGCGGTCCTGGAGCGACAGCACACGCCGGGCCGGGTGCCCGAGGTGGTCGGCTGGGCGCGCGAGGCCGGGTTCGAGTCGGTGAGCCTCGACGCGATCTACGGGACGCCCGGCGAGACCCTCGACCAGTGGCGCCATACGGTGGAGGCTGCCGTCGCCTGCGCGCCCGACCACGTCAGCGCCTACGCGCTCATCGTGGAGCAGGGCACCCGGCTGGTGGCCCGGATCCGCCGCGGCGAGCTGGCGATGCCGGACGACGACCTGCAGGCCGACATGTACCTGCTGGCCGACGAGGCGCTGACCGCGGCCGGCCTGGCCTGGTACGAGCTCAGCAACTGGGCCGCCCCCGGCCACGAGTGCCGCCACAACCTGGCCTACTGGCGCGGGCACGACTGGTGGGGGGCGGGGCCGGGGGCCCACTCCCACGTGGCCGGCGTCCGCTGGTGGAACGTCCGGCACCCGCGGCGCTACAGCGAACGCCTCGATCAGGGGGAGTCCCCGGCCGAGGCCCGAGAGGTCCTGGACGAGGAGACCCGGCACGTGGAGCGGATCCTGCTCGAATCCCGCCTGGCCGAGGGGCTCGACCTGGCGGTGTTGTCGCCGGCCGAGCGCCACCGGGCGGACGCCCTGGCGCTCCAGGACGACCCGCTCGTCCGGCTCGCCGGGGGGCGGCTGACGCTCACGCTGCGGGGCCGGCTGCTGGCCGACGCGGTCGTCCGCGAGCTGGTGGGCTGACGCGGGCGGCCAATCGGGGGCGAACCCGCGTCGCTCAGCGACCCGGTCGGGGGCAGCCCGTACCCTCGCAGGGTGAATCGATACTCCGCCGACGTCCTGGCCGCCGGGTGGCAGCGGGCCGGTAAACCCGTCACCGTCGAGGTGCCCGTCAAGCTCGGCCTGGTGGTCGAAGATCCGACCTCGGGCTTCTGCGGCGCGGTCCTGCGTTGGGAGAACGGCCTGGTGGTGCTGGAGGACCGGCACGGCAAGCGCCGCAGCTTCCCCTTCGGCCCCGGCTTCTGGCTGGACGGCCGGCCGGTGGCGCTGACGCCCCCGCCGCGGGCGGTCCCGGGGCGCGCCACCCACACCGCGTCGGGCTCGCGGGTCGGGCCCTCGACCGGGGCCAAGGTTGCCCTGCCGAGCCGGCTCTACGTCGAGGGGCGCCACGACGCCGAACTCGTGGAGAAGGTCTGGGGCGATGACCTGCGCCACGTCGGGGTCGTGGTGGAGTACCTGGGGGGCATCGACGACCTGCCGGCGGTCGTCGCCGACTTCGCCCCCGGGCCGGGGCGACGCCTCGGGGTGCTGGTGGATCATCTGGTCGCCGGGACGAAGGAGACGCGGATCGTCGACCAGGTGACCTCGCCGCACGTGCTGGTCACCGGCCATCGCTTCGTCGACATCTGGACGGCGGTCAAGCCGCAGCGGCTCGGCCTGGCCGCCTGGCCCGAGATCCCGCGCGGCCAGGACTACAAGCACGGCCTCTGCTCGGCGCTCGGGTGGCCCCACCGGACCCAGGCGGACATCGCCACCGCCTGGCGTCGGATCCTGGCGCGGGTGGAGAGCTGGACCGACCTCGACCCGCAGCTGTTGACCGAGGTGGAGCGGCTGATCGACTTCGTGACCGCCGACCACCAGGAGGCGTGATGGAGACCGCGGACGTCTCCGCTCTCCTCGTCGACGTGGCGGCCCGCGTCGTGCTGCCGCGGTGGCGGCGGCTGGCCTCCGACGAGATCTTCGACAAGGGGCACGGCGACCTGGTGACGGTGGCGGACCGGGAGGCGGAGCGGGAGATCGCCGCCTCGCTGGCCGCCTCGTCCCCGGGCGCCCTGATCGTCGGCGAGGAGTCGGTCGCCGAGGGCGCCGCCTCCGTGGCCGGCCTCGCGGGCGCACGCCAGGCGTGGCTGATCGACCCGGTCGACGGTACCGGGAATTTTGCCCGCGGCAGCGCCGACTTCGCCGTCATGGTGGCGGAGCTCATCGGCGGCGTCACCGAACGGGCCTGGATTTGGCAGCCCGTGCACGAGCGGCTCTACGTCGCCGAGCGGGGCCGCGGCGCCTCCTGCAACGGCGCGGCGATCGAGCCGCGGCCGCGGGACGGCGTCCCCGTGGGCACCGTGCCGGGCAGCAGGCGGGCGGGGGTCGGCGACCGGCTCCGGGTCGCCGGAAGCAGGCGGTGCTGCGGGGTGGAGTACCCGGCGCTGCTCGAGGGGGGACGCGACTTCCTGTCGTACCGGACGATCAAACCCTGGGATCACCTGCCCGGTGCCCTGCTCGTGACCGAGTCGGGTGGCCGGGTGGCGACCCTGGAGGGGCGGGACTACGCCGCCGGGGTCGACGGCTCGCTACTGGTCGTCGCCGCCACGCCCGACGTGTGGGGGCGGGTCGCCGGCGTCCTCGGCTGAGGCGGGCGACGCGGCCCCGTCCGGGGTGGCCCGGGTGTTCAGCCGTCCGAAGGGCGTAGCCTCGGGTGCCTCCTCGGTCGACGCGGCGACGGGGGCCTCATAGGGGTGGGCCTCGGCCCAGTCCAGGTAGGCCTCCTCGGCGACCGGCAGGGTCGGGAAGAGCATGTCCTCGCCGATCAGGTCGATCACGCCGGCCCGCTTGAGTTCGTCGTACAGGTCGTGCTTGATCCGGACGATGCCGAGTTTGATGCCCTGCAGCGCCAGGTCGCCGGTGAGCTCCCGCAGGCCGTCGGTGGCGGTGATGTCGACCTGGGTGTTGGCCTCGGCGTTGAGCAGGAACCAGCGCGGCGGGGTGTCGGGGTAGGCCTTGGTTTCGATGTCCACGACCCGCTGGACCCGGCGGCGCAGGTCGCCGACGTTGGCGAAGAACAGCGGGGCCTCGTAGCGGTAGATGACCAGCCCCGGCAGCGTCTGGGCCGCCTTGTAGTCGCTCACGTCGTGCATCCCGGCCAGGCCCGGTACCCGGCCCAGGACCGCGTCGCGGGGACGGGCGAGCCGCTGGCCCATCTCCAGCAAGGAGAGGGTGATGGCGATCAGCACGCCGGCGAGGATGCCGTAGACGACGGTGCCGACCAGCGTGACCAGGGCCAGCAGCAGCTCCCGGCTGCGGAACTTCGCCAGGCGGCGGAACTCGCCGAGCTTCACCAGCTTCGTGGCGGCGTAGACCACCACGGCGGCCAGCGCCGGCTTGGGCAGGAACTCCATGATCGGGCCCGCGACCACCAGCATCAGCACCAGGACGACGGCCGCGACCAGCGAGTACAGCTGGGTGTGCGCGCGGCTGCTCTGCGCGAGCGCCGTGCGCGACATCGAACTCGACACGGGGAAGCCGCCGAACATTCCGACGGCGATGCTCACCCCGCCGAGTGCCACCATCTCCTTCTGGGGGTCGACCTCGCGATCGGAGGGGCGCTCCCCGGGCAGCAACGGTGGGGGGAACGCCCGGCTGTTGAGCATGTTGTCGCTGTAGGACATCAGCGCGACGCCGAGGCCGGCCACCGCCAGCGTGGTCAGCTCGGCCATGCTCACGTTCGGCAGCCGGGGGGTGACCAGGCCGGTCGGGACGGTGCCGACCACCGCGATGCCGTAGTCCTTCAGCCGGAAGACCCCCGTGGCGACCGAGGCGACGGTGACGGCGATCAGCGGGGCGGGCCACTTGGGGGCGAGCCAGTGGATCGCGAAGATCAGCGCCAGCGTGGCCGCCGCGACGCCGATGGTGGCCAGGTGGGTCTGCGGCCACACCTGGGCGAAGGACACGATCTGGTCGATGATCGACTCGCCGTGCACCGGGGTCTTGGTCATGCCCCCGAGCTGACCCGCCACCATCAGGACGGCGGCGGCGGCCAGATAGCCGATCAGCAGCGGCTGCGACAGCAGGTCGGCGGTCACGCCCAGCCGAAACATCCGTCCGACCAGGCACCAGCCGCCGACGACGATGCTCAGGGCCGCGGCGAGCTCGACCGTCTTGGCGACATCGCCGCCGGCCATCGGCGCGATCGCCACGCCCGCCATCAGCGCGATGGTGGACTCGGGGCCGATCGAGAGCAGCCGCGAGCCGCCCATCACCGCGTAGGCCAGGATGCCGATGAGCGCGGTCCAGAGTCCTACCACGGGCGGCACATTGACGATCGAGGTGTAGGCGATGACCTGCGGCACCATGTACGCCGCCACCGCCAACCCCGCGACGATGTCGGTGCGCAGCCATTCGCGCTGGAAACGCGTCGTCAGGAACGTCAGGCCAGGGGTGGCCGCCTGGATCGCCTTGACGACCCAATGGTCGTGGTGCGGCGTCAAGTCGTAGTCGATGGCCGTCCGGCGCTGCAGGGGTTCCGGCGTCGTCAGGGGCGCCCCGTTGGCCGCGGTGACCGCGTCCCCGGTCGGCGTCTTTGCACCATCGCTCACGTCGTCACCCTCTCGCGTTGCCTTGGCCGCGTGGCGAGGCAATCTATCGCGTGGGGGCGTTCGGGCGCAGCACAATGCCCGAGGTTGCCCTCAGGCGAGCGGCAGTTGGGCCCGGGGGACCCGTCCGGTGGCCGCGAGGGCGGCGTACACGTGGGGGATCAGGCCTTCGATCACGTCGGCGGGCCAGTCGGGCCAGGTGCCCTGTTCGTGGGCGTCGGCCTCCCGGACGCCGCGGCCGATCAGGTGCTCCACCTGGCCGTAGATCGCCGAGATCTCGGCGCGTTGGTTGAATGCGAAGAAGCGGTCCACCGGCTCGCCGTGGCCGGGGATCAGCAGCCAATCGCCGCCGAGGACGCCGAGCATCCCGTCGATGGCGGTGGGCCAGGCGATCGGATGGCTGTCGGGGCCATACGACGGCGGGGCCGACTGCTCAAGCAGGTCGCCCGCGAACACCACCTTGGCCTCGGGGACGATGACGACGACGTCGCCGCCGGTGTGCCCCGGCCCGAAGTGCACGAGCTCGGCGCGGATGCCGCCCAGGTCGAGGGCGCGGGCCAGGGCGAAGGGGACGGTCGGCGCGGCTAGGTTCGCCGGGTCGAGTCCGAGCTCGGCCGCCGCGGCGGCGACGGATTCCCCGTCCGGGCGGACCGTCTCGTGGGCGTAGCTGGGCACCTCGCCGAAGCCGGCCAGCCCGAAGAAGTGGTCGCTGTGGTCGTGCGTGACGACGACGGCGGTGACTGGCCTCCCGGTCGCGCGCTCGACCTCGTCCCGGATCGCGGCGCCCTGGGCGGGGGAAGACCCCGTGTCGATCACCAGGCAGCCGGTCTCGCCGACGACCACGCCGATGTTGACGGCCTCGGGCTGCGCCACGGCGCGCCAGACCCCGGGGACGACCTCGTCGAAGGTGGACAGTGAGAACGTGGGCATGGGTGCAGCATAGAAGGCCCGGCGGAGGCTCCCGGACGGTGGTTTTCGCTAGTCTGCCCTCGCGGAAGGGGGACCGATGGGTGACCAGGACGATGCGGTGCGCGGTGCGCGGGTCCGGCAGATGGCTGCCCTGGGGGCGCTTCTCGCGGTTGGGTGGTGCCTGGTCAGCGCGTGGTCGGCCATCGTGCACGCCCATCCCGCCTACCCCATCCTGCTGGGGCTGACCGCGCTCGTTGCCCTCGCGGCGGTCGTGCGGGCCCGCCGGCATCGGGCCCTCGGCGCCGGTCGGCGGTCTAGCGGAGGCGTTTGGCGGATCGTGTGGCGGATCGCGGCCGCAGTGGCGGCGTTCGCCTGGGTAGCGGCGATCGTGTGGCTGCGGCCGAGCGCGGCCGTCGAGCCGGCGCTCGCGGCGCTGGTGTCGGACGCGTCGGTCACGGTGACCGAGGACGCGACCCGGATCGTGCTCGCGCCTGCGGGAACCGAGCCCTCGACGGGGATGTTCTTCCAGCCCGGCGCGAAGGTGGACGCCAGGGCCTATGCCGCCGTGCTGCGCCCGCTCGCCGAGGACGGACGACTCGTCGTCATCGCCAAGCAGCCGCTGAGCCTCGCCTTCCTGGCCACCGACGCCTTCGCGAGCACGCGGCCCAACTACCCGGCGATCACCCGCTGGGTCGTGGGCGGTCATTCCCTCGGCGGGGTCGTCGCGGCGTCGGACGCCGCCGCTCACGATGACGACGCGGCCGCGCCCGTGGTGGGGCTGCTGCTGTTCGCCTCGTACCCGGCCGGCGACCTGAGCGACACCCTCACCGCCGCGGTGCTGTCGGTGTCGGCGAGCAACGACGGGCTCGCGACCCCGGCGAAGATCGAGGCGTCGCGGGCGATGCTCCCGGCGTCGGCAACGTTCACCGTGATCGACGGTGCCGTCCACTCGTCCTTCGGGGACTACGGCCCCCAGGACGGCGACGGCGTCCCCACCGTCGACCACGACGCCGCGCGGCGGCAGCTCAGCGAGGCGACCACCCGGTTCGTCGCGGGGGTCGCCGGCTGAGTTTACGGCAGGGGATGGCCACCTCAGGGTGGCGCGCGGTATTCGTCGATGAGTCGGCGGAGGTGGTGCTCGGCCAGGGAGTAGTGGCCGGTGAGTTGGGTGGTGCCGTCGGGGCTGACGCGGTAGGTGATGCCGCCGGGGGAGTGCCACCAGAAGATGCCGGGTCGGGGTTGGTTCGGTGCCAGGCGCCGAAGGTTTTGGCGCGGTGGGCTTTGCGGCTGAGTGGTCCGAGGTTGTCGGGCCTGGTTTGTAGGGTGCTGTGGGTGTCGGTGGGGTCGAATTCTCTCGTGTGGTCGAGGTCTTGGGTGCGGGCGGGTCGGCTGCTGAAGGGGAAGATCTCGTAGCGGTCGCGGGCGATGACGATGTCGCGGATGCGGTCGGGGATCTCATAGGTCGCGACTCCGGTGTCGGCGTCGCCGCGGACGATGCGGCCGAGGGTGACGCGGCTGTGGCCGAGCAGGTGGCGGAGTTGTTGGACGTGGAGGGGGCCGAGTCGTTCGGCGCGGGCGACGCCGTTCTCGCCGTTGAGGTCGCCTCCGCTGAGGTGCAGGTGGACGACGGCGCGGGGGAGGCCTCGTTGGTTGTCGTTGCCGGTGGCGAGCAGCTCGGCGGCGCGTGCGGGGCTGGCGAGGATGCCGAGGGCTTTGGCGCGCCGGATGTCGTGGGTGTCGTCGTCGCCGTTGGTGGCGAGGGCGTCGGCGACCTGGTTCAGGGTGTGGTCGAGGTTGGCGGCATCCACGGTGTCGAGGCGGGCGGATAGGTAGGCGAGGGTGGGGTCGTCGGTGGGGTGCACGCGGGCGAAGCGCTCGCTCCGGGCAGACGTGGACTTGGCCAGGACGGCGTTGGGGGCGTGGCGGGTGATGGCGGCGCGGGTGAGTTCGAGGATGCGTCGCCAGCCGAGGCGGCCGAGTTTCGGGGCGACCTCGGCGTCCACCGCGAGCGCCTGCTCGCCGGTGAGCTCGAAGCCGGCCGCCAGGGTGGTGAGCTGAGCTGCCCGATACACGGGCACGGCGCCGCGGCGGACGGCCGCCCACAGGTGGGGGTGCCGGTGTTGCAGGTTCAGGATGTCGCGGATCAGCCAGGTGGCGGCCCCGACGGAGATGCCCTTCAGGGCCGCGATCTCGAGGGGAAGGAATTCGCCGACCAGGGCGGTGCCGTCGGCCCCGAGCCGGACGGGTCGCTGTCCGATGACGTCGTACTCGTCGTGGGTGGTCCAGGAGTGCTCGGCGGCCAGGTCGGCGATGGCCTCGGCCTCGGCGATCTCGGCGTGGATGCGCGCCTCGATCGCCAGCCGCAACCGCTCCACGGCCGGCGAGACCTCCCCGAACACTCGTTCGTCCATACGTTCGATTATAGCCGCATGAAAGCTCACTGACAAGGACTAATTGGCGCGAATGTTCTGAAGAAAAGTTGCCGTGGATGCCACGTGCGGTGCGTGCGTCGGGACTGCCGGCCGCGATCCGTCCATGGCTCCCTTGTTGCGTGCCATCCCCGATAACGGATCCCCGACCGTCCGAGAGGGATCGGTTCTGACTCAGCGTGGCAGGACGTCGTAGGTCGCTCGCAGGAGGCCATCGCCGTCAGTCGAGTGGTGCCCCCGGATGGTCAGCAGGACGTCCCGGTCGAGGTCTCCACAGAGGCGACTCCCGCCACCGATGAGGACCGGCGATCGAGACCGTGATCTCATCGATGAGACCCGCCGAGAGGGTCCCGGGACATGATGGAGCCATGACGAGCGAGCTGGCGTCCCTGGTGGGCGCGGTCGACCAGGCCTTCGCGATGCGCGACCCCGCGCTGGCGACGTGGCCCGACCCGCAGGCGGGGGGACGAGAGTCGCTCCCCGAGGAGTACTCGCGCATCACCGATGCCGCCAAGTGGCGGATCCTCGGGGCCCGGGTGGACGCCTGGGTGCGTGTGCTGCTCGATCGACAGCTCGCCGCCGTCCATCCGATCGACCTGCGAGAGATCACCTGGGCGCCGCTCCTGCCACGACTCACCTCCGCCGTGCGGGTCGTGCCGGTCGCCGCGGGCGCCCTGCCGCTGATCGTTGCCAGGAACGCCAGCGGCGACGTGCCCGATGCCGGCATCGCCCTGGGGCTGGGCGACCCCGCGGAGTGCGTGGGCTGGTTTCCCCACTGCGGCTGTGACGCCTGCGACAACGGGTCGGAACCCGTCCTGGACACCCTCGATGAGCATCTTCTCGCCATCGTCGGGGGCCGGTACCGCCGGTTGACCCGCGGGGACCGCGTCATCGTGGATCTCGCTCCGACTGGCTGGCGTGCCTCGGGGGAGTACGACGTCGGCGAGGTCAAGCGGATCCTGGCCGACCCGAGCGGCTGGGGGATATTCCACGGCGCCCCCTGGCTGGCCTGAGCCGACCGCCGGCCCCGCAGGCGCGAGGGGCCCGGGGGTGCTCTGGGCTAGACTGGCACTCTTGGTTGCCGAGTGCCAGGACGGGAGGTGATGGGATGCTCGACGATCGGAAGCTGGAGATCCTGCGGGCCATCGTCACCGACTACGTGGCCAGCCGCGAGCCCGTCGGCTCCCGCGCCCTGGTGGAGCGCCACAACCTGAACGTGTCCCCGGCCACCGGCCGCAACGACATGGCGGCGCGGGAGGAGGAGGGCTACATCACCCGGCCCCACACCAGCGCCGGCCGCATCCCCACCGACAAGGGGTATCGCCTGTTCGTCGACCGGCTGGGCGCGGTCAAGCCGCTCTCGGCGGCCGAGCGCCGCGCCATCGAGGCTTTCATGGCCGGCGCCGTGGACGTGGACGAGATCGTCCGGCGCACCGTCCGGCTGCTGGCCCAGATCACCCGCCAGGTGGCCATCGTCCAGTACCCGGTGATGTCCTCGGCGATCATCCGGCACGTCGACATCGTCCAGCTGACCCCCGAGCGGGGCCTGGTGATCATGGTCAACTCCTCGGGACGGGTCGACCAGCGCCAGGTCGAGCTCGGCGGCGCCCAACCCGACGACCTCAGCGACCTGCGGGTCCGGGTGGCCGCGGCGGTCCTCGGCTTCCCCGCCACCCAGGTCGTGGACCGGCTCACCCAACTGCTCAACGACGTCGCCCCGGGGCAGCGTCCGCTGGCGACGGTGATCGTGGCGAGCCTGTTGGAGCTGGCGACCGCCGATCCGTCCACGCGCGTGATGGTGGGCGGCGTCCCGAACCTGACCCGCTTCGGCGATCAGTTCGAGACCACCGTCAAGCCGGTCCTGGAGGCGCTGGAGGAGCAGGTCGTGCTGCTGCGGCTGCTCGGCGAGGCGGGCACCTCGGCCGATGTGACGGTTCGGATCGGGCATGAGAACGTGTACCACCCGCTGCGGGCCACCTCGCTGGTGGCAAGCACGTACGGGCAGGCCGGCGACTCCTGGGCGAGCCTTGGGGTGGTCGGCCCGACCCGGATGGACTACCCGGCCACCATGGCGTCCGTGCGGGCCGTGGCCCGCTATCTCAGCGGCTTCCTGGCAGAAGGATGAGTGTGAGCACTGACTACTACGCGGTTCTTGGCGTCGAACGCGACGCCACCACCGAGCAGATCAAGAAGGCCTATCGCAAGCTCGCGATGAAGTACCACCCCGATGTGGCCGATGCGCCCGATGCCGCCGATCGCTTCAAGGAGATCGGCGAGGCCTACGAGGTGCTCCACGACGCCAACAAGCGGGCCATGTACGACCGCGGCGGCGATCCGCTGGGCGGCGGTTTCGGCGGGGCCGGTGGCTTCGGTGGCTTCCCGGGCGGGGCCGCCGGCTTCGACTTCACCAACCTGGTGGACGCCATGTTCGGCGGGGCGACGTCGCGGGGGCCCCGCTCCCGGGTGCGTCGCGGCCAGGACGCGCTGGTCCGGCTGGAGCTGACGCTGGCCGAGGCGGCGTTCGGCATCACCCGTCCGCTGCGGGTCGACACCGCGGTTGTCTGCCCGCGCTGCAACGGCAACGGGGCGAACGAGGGCAGCGAGCCCGTCACCTGCTCCACCTGCCACGGGCAGGGCGACATCACCCAGATCCAGCGGTCGTTCCTCGGCGACATCCGCACCACCCAGCCGTGCCCGACGTGCCGCGGCTACGGGACGATCATCCCGCACCCCTGCTCGGAGTGCTCGGGCGAGGGTCGCGTGCGCAGTCAGCGGACGATCAACGTCAAGATCCCGCCGGGCGTCAGCGGCGGCAACAGGATCCACTTGGACTCGCAGGGCGAGGTCGGCCCCGGCGGCGGCCCCGCAGGCGACCTGTACGTGGAGCTGAACGTCCTTCCGCACGAGGTCTTCAAGCGCAACGGCGACGATCTGGAGATGGTCGCGAAGGTGCCGATGACGGCGGCCGCGCTCGGCACGGAGGTGACGCTGACCACGCTGGAGGCCGAACGGGACGACAGCGAGCCGGGCCGTGCCACCGTCACGCTCACGATCCCCAGCGGCACCCAGTCGGGCACGCGGATCACGGTTGCGGGGCGGGGCGTGCCGCGGCTGCGCGGTTCGGGGCGCGGCGACCTCGGCGTTACGCTGTTGGTGCAGACGCCGACCCGGCTGGACGAGGCTCAGCGCGACCTGCTCCGCAGGCTGGCGGAGGTTCGCGACGAGTCTCGCCCCGAGGCCATGGTCGAGCGTCACCACAAAGGTGTTTTCAGCTGGCTGAAGGACGCGTTCACGCAATGACCGATGCACTGTTCCTGGCGGATCTGGAATCCCCCGAGGTCGGCTCCACCGTTCAGGTGACCGGGGACGAGGGGCGGCACGCCGCGCTCGTCCGCCGCATCCGCAAGGGCGAGGTGGTGATGGTCAGCAACGGCATCGGCACCGCGGTGCGAGGCGTCGTCACCATGGCCGACGTCAACGGGCTGACCCTCGAGGTCTCGGAGGTGCTGCACACCCCGACCAAGCCGCTGCGCTTCACCGTCGTCCAGGCCCTGGCCAAGGGCGACCGGGCGGAGGCCGCCGTCGAGATGCTGACCGAGCTCGGGGTGGACGAGATCGTCCCCTGGCAGGCCGAGCGCTCCATCGTCCGGTGGGCGCCCGACCGCGTGGAGCGGGCGCTGGCCCGGTGGCGGGCCACGGCCCGCGAGGCCACCAAGCAGTCGCGGCGTTTCCGGGTGCCGCGGGTGTCGCCGCCCATGACCACCGCCGAGCTGGCGCTGCGACTCAGCGAGCCGGCGCTCACCCTGGTGCTGCACGAGGACGCCGAGGCGCGGCTGGCCGACCTGGAGCTGCCCACCGAGGGCGAGATCATGTTCATCGTCGGCCCCGAGGGCGGGCTGTCGCCGGCGGAGCTGGACGCGTTCACCGCGGCCGGCGGGGTGAAGGTGCTGGTGGCGGACGCCGTGCTGCGGACGTCGACGGCGGGGGTCGTCGGCCTGGCGCAGGCCCAGGCGCTGGCCGCCGCGCGTGGCTGAGCAGCCCTTCGGCTTCACCCCGGGGGTGACGCTGCCCAACGGGCGGGGTCGCACCGGCGTGATCCACACCCCCCACGGCGACATCGCGACCCCCGCCTTCGTGGCGGTGGGGACCAAGGCGACTGTCAAGGCCGTGCTGCCCGAGAGCGTCGCCGCGCTGGGTGCCCAGGCGGTGCTCGCCAACGCCTACCACCTCTACCTGCGTCCGGGCTCGGACATCGTGGACGAGGCCGGCGGGTTGGGTGCCTTCATGAACTGGCCGGGCCCCACGTTCACCGACTCGGGTGGCTTCCAGGTGATGAGCCTCGGGGTGGGGTTCAAGAAGGTGCTGGCCATGAACACCGTCGGTCTGGCCGACGACGACGTGATCGCCGCGGGCAAGTCCCGCCTGGCGCACGTGGACGACGAGGGCGTCACGTTCACGTCCCACCTGGACGGTTCGCGGCACCGGTTCACCCCCGAGGTGTCGATGCGGATCCAGCACGAGCTGGGGGCCGACATCATGTTCGCCTTCGACGAGTGCACCACGCTGATGAACACCCGCGGCTACCAGGAACAGAGCCTGCGGCGCACCCAGGAGTGGGCGGCCCGCTGCCTGGCGGCGCACGGCCAGCTCACCGAGCAGCGGGTCGGCAAGCCGTATCAGGCCCTGTTCGGCGTGGTCCAGGGCGCCCAGTACGAGGACCTGCGGCGCCGCGCGGCGCGCGACCTGGCGGGGCTGGAGGTCGACGGCCGGCGCTTCGACGGGTACGGCATCGGCGGCGCCCTGGAGAAGGAGAATCTGGGCACCATCGTCGACTGGGTCTCCGACGAACTGCCGTTCGACAAGCCGCGACACCTGCTGGGGATCGCCGAGCCGGACGACTTCTTCGCCGCCGTCGCGGCCGGCGCCGACACCTTCGACTGCGTGATGCCGTCCCGGGTGGCGCGCAACGCGGCCGTGTACACCACGCGCGGCCGGGTGAACGTCACGGTGGCCGCCAACCGGCGCACGTTCGAACCGATCGACCCCGAGTGCGACTGCTACACGTGCGCCCACTACACCCGGGCCTACCTGCACCACCTGTTCAAGGCCAAGGAGATGCTGGCCTCGACGCTGGCCACGATCCACAACGAGCGGTTCATCGTCCGGCTCGTCGACCGGATCCGAGGCTCCATCGAGGACGGCTCGTTCGACGCGCTGCGTGAGGACTTCCTGGGACGCTATTACGCCTCGGCTCGGGCTCGCGGCTGACCGCGGGGCCGCGGGGCGACACAATGGTGTCGGCGGAACTCCGTGGTGATCGAGCAGGGAGACACAAGATGACGCAGTGGCCGTTCGTGTACGCGCCCGGTGGGTCGTGGGTCCTGTGCGGGCCCCGGTTGGCGGTGCTGGTGGCCGCGGGCGTGGCGCCGGAGGTGCTTGCCCGCGTCCGCCGGGTGGTGGCCGACCCCACCCGGGTGCTGGACGAGGCGCTGGAGGCGCTGATCGCCGACGGGCTGCGGACGGCCCCCGGTTTCGGCATCCTGCAGCCCGGCCCGCAGGGCACCCGCGTGGTCGTCCGGGGCAGCGTGACCGCCCGGCTCGGTGAGCGAGCCGTCAGCGGGACCGGCCTGTGGACGGACACGGTGGGCGAGCCGGGCGCCGCGGCGTCGCTGGCGCTGCCGGCCGTCGAGGCGGACTCCTGGTTGCCGCTGGCGGCGGGGCAGGTTCTCGCCGACGCCGTGGCCGAGGCGGCCGCGGTGCGGCAGCCGCCGGTGGACGCAGCGCCGCCGGTGGAGGCAGCCCCGCCGGAGGTCGAGGTCGCGAGCGGTTCCGGGCACACGCTCCCCGGGGTGCTGATCTCCCCGCCCCCACCCGAGCCGACCCCGCCGCCCGAGCCGACCCCGGCGCCGCCCGTCGCCCCCGAGGGCGAACTGACCGAGCGGCTGCCGCTGACGCCCGGCGCTCCCACGGGTGGGCCGGACGCGATCCCGAGCGTGATCTGCCTGCGCGGGCACCTCAATCCGCCGCTGGCCTCGCTGTGCCGGGTGTGCGGCGACCCGATCCCGCCGCAGCCGCCGGTGCGGCTGCCCCGGCCCGCGCTGGGGGTGCTGCGGTTCGTCAACGGCGACGAGATGGTCCTCGATCAGAACTGCGTCCTGGGGCGCAATCCGCGGGTCCCCGACGGCAGCGTGGGCGAGCCCCCGCGGCTGGTGCGGCTGAACGACCCCGACAAGGACGTCTCCAGCCAGCACCTGGCGCTCACCATCGACGGGTGGGAGGTCAGCGTTCGCGACCTGGGCTCCACCAACGGCACGGAAGTGACGCTTCCGGGGCGGCAGCCCCAGCCCCTGCTGGCGGGTCAGTCGCTGACGATCGTCCCCGGGACGGTGCTCGTCCTGGCGGGCGTGCTCACCGTCACGTTCGAGGCGCCGCCGAGCTGACGGGCCGATCGGCCCCGTGCGCCTCGTAGTCGGGCTCGTGTCGCTTGATCCACGCGATGACGCGGTAGGTGATCGGCAGGCACACGGTCTCCACCAGCACCTTGTAGACCCAGCCGACGATCGTGTAGTTGGCGAGGCTGGGCCAGTCCAGCGACGGGCCGCCGAGGAAGGCGCCCGGCAGGCCGAAGGCCAGCGAGCAGAACACGAGCGTGTCGGCGAACTCGCCGACCACCGTCGAGCCGAGCAGCCGGACCCACAACCGGCCCTCCTGCGTCACCCGCTTGATCCGCACCAGCACGTAGGCGTTGAGGAATTGCCCGGCCAGGTAGCCGGCCAGGCTGGCCACCACGATCCGGGGGACGAAGCCCAGCACGGCGGCCCAGGCGTCCTGGTTGGGCCAGCCGTCGGCCGGGGGCGCGACGCTCACCAGCAGGAACGTGACCGACATCAGCGCGGCCAGCACGAAGCCGGTAAGGATGGCCCGATTGGCCCGCTTGAGCCCGTACACCTCCGCCAGCACGTCGCCGAGCACGTAGGTGAGCGGGAAGAGGAAGGCGCCCCCGTCGGTGATGATCGGTCCGAACTGGATCAGCTTGGTGGCCCCGATGTTGGAGATCAGCAGCAGCCCCACGAAGGCGGCCACCACGAGGTCATAGTTGCCGCGGCCACCACTGGCGAAGCGCGGTTGTTGCGAGGTCACGAAGCGGCATCCTACGCGACGGCCATTCGAGGTCATCACTCCCGCCACCGGCACGCGCGTGGCAGGCTAAGGCCATGAGCGAGTTCGATCACACGATGCCAGACGAGTCGGAGCAGCTCGATCAGTTGCAGCCCGACGAGACCCTGATCGATCGAGGCGTGGGGGACGTCCTGGACGAGGGCTACATCGCCCCCGAGCACTGGTCTCCGGCTCAAACCTTCGGCAACACCCGGGCCGAGATGCGGCGTGGCGAGACGTTCGAGCAGCGGCTGGCGCAGGAGATTCCCGAGGTCGCTCCCCGCGATGAGCCCTGGAACGACGACCCCAGCGAGATCCGCCAGGTGGGGCGGCTGCGGGCGGGCCGGCTCGTCGCCGACGAGGACGACCTGCTCGGCCACATGGTCGGCATCGACGGCGGCGCCGCCACGGCCGAGGAGGCCGCGATGCACGTGATCGACGACTACGAGGACGACGACGATTAACGATCCGCGCTACCTCGGCATCGAGCCGTACGCCACCGGTCGGCTGTCGGTCGGCGACGGCCACGAGCTGGCGTGGGAGGAGTGCGGGAACCCGGACGGCAAGCCCGCCGTCTTCGTCCACGGCGGCCCGGGCGGGGGCATCGTCCCGGCCTACCGCGGCTTCTTCGACCCCGCCCGCTACCGGGTGATCCTGTTCGATCAGCGGATGTGCGGGCGCAGCACCCCGCACGCCGCCGAGCCGGACGCCGACCTGTCGACCAACACCACCGGGGCGCTCGTGGCGGACCTGGAGCGGCTGCGCCTCGACCGGGGCATCGACCGGTGGCTGGTGTTCGGCGGCTCGTGGGGGAGCACCCTGGCGCTGGCCTACGCGCAGGCGCACCCGGAGGCGGTCACCGAGCTGGTGCTCCGCGGCATCTTCACGCTGCGGCGCCGCGAGCTGGACTGGTACTACAACGGCGGCGCCGGCAACCTGGCGCCCGCGTGGTGGCAGCGCTACCTGGCCCCGCTGCGGGAGCGCTTCGGCGACGTGGTGGACGGCCCGCTGGGTCAGGGCGAGGGTCAGTTCGACTGCATGGCCGCCTACCATCAGCTGCTCTTCGACCCCGACCCCGCGGTCCACGGCCCGGCCGGCGTCGCCTGGACGACGTGGGAGGCGGCCACCTCCACCCTGGAGTTCTCCCAAGAGCTGGTGGACGAGTTCTCCGACCCGGCGTTCGCCCTGGCCTTCGCCCGCATCGAGAACCACTTCTTCGTCCACCGCGGGTGGCTCGCCGAGGGGCAGCTGATCGCCGAGGTGGACCGGATCCGCCACATCCCGGCGGTCATCGTCCAGGGGAGCTACGACCTGCCCTGCCCGCAGGTGACCGCGTACGACCTGCATCGGGCCTGGCCGGAGGCCGATTACCGGCCGGTGCTCGCCGGGCACGCCAGCGGCGAGCCGGCGATCGCCGCCGAGCTGGTGGCGGCCACGGATCGCTTCGCGGGCTGAGCGCCTAGCCGGCGAGGTCGGCGAGGATCTTCGCGAGCCGTCGCTCCCGGGTGGCCTCCGCCTTGGCCTCGGCGATCGTGCGCGCAGCCTCCTTGCGGCGGGTGTAGGCCCAGGCGTCGAAGGCCGCGCTCGCGCGCGGGTCGGCCGCCAGCGCGGCGGCGAGTTCCGGCGGCAGCTCGACGGTCCGCTCGGCGACGTCCAGGGCAACGACGACGTCCACCTCGGCGCCGACCTCGACGCCCAGGGTGGCGCGGGCCGCCTTGCTCAGCCCGATGCAGTTCTCCCCGCCCATCCGGGCGACCCGCAGGCGCACCGTGACCCCGCCGATGGTCAGGGTGACCGGCGGATTCTTCACCGATCCCAGCGCGGTGACCTGCGCGTCGGTGAGCAGCACCGCCGCCGCCGGTCCGAACGGCACGACGCTGGTGCGGAAGCTGAGCTCGCTCACCGGCCGGACGCGATCCGGGCGAGCAGGGCGTCCGGCTTCCCCCGGTAGGCGTCCAGCGGCTCGGTGCCGTCGGTGAGCGCCTGGAGCACGTCGGTGAGCACCCGGTTGACCGGCGCGTCCACCCCGTGTTCGGCGCCGACCCGCGCCACCGCCCCGTTGAGCCAGTAGACCTCGGACTTGCCGCGACCCGAGTGCAGGTCGATATGGAAGGACGGCATCTTGTCGCCGCGACCCGAGCCGAGTGCCTTGGTCAGGGCCGGCTGGGCGATGAAGCGGGGCAGCTTGCCGGCGGCCAGCGCCAGCAGCCGGACGGGCGTGCCGGGCAGGTCGACCGGCGGATAGCCGAGGGCCCGCATCACGGCCAGGCACTCGCGCAGCACCGCCACCTCCACCTGGTACAGCCGGCGGTCGGCGAAGAGGGTGGCGACGGGCAGGTCGAGGATGGCCGAGGTGGCGTTGCCGGTCAGGTTGGTGAGCAGCTTGGACCACTTCATCGGCCCGGCCTCGGGGAATGTGCGGGCCGCCAGCCCGGCGCGGTCCAGCGCGGCCGCGATCGGCTCGGACAGCGGGTGCCCCAGGGCGATGCCCATGCCGCGGCGCTTCTCCTCGATCACCTCGCCGACGCCGGGCTTGCCCACGGCGGTGGTGACGGTGCCCGTGATGACCCGGTCGGCGCCCAGCCTGGCTGCGATGGTGGCCTCGTTGTCGACGCCGTTCTGCAGCGACAGGATCGGCGGCACCGGGTGTCCGGTGGCCACGAGCTGATCGACCGCGGCCGCGGTATCGAACGACTTCAGGGCGAACACGCCCACGTCGTAGGGCCCGGCCGCCAGCGCCTCGGCGGCGCTGCCGACGATGCGGAAGTCGCGGACTGTGCGGGTCTCGGCGCCGCGGTGCAGCACCAGCCCCTTCTCCGTGATCGCCTTGACGGTCGCGGGCTGCTCGCTGAACGTGACCTGCTCGCCGGCGGCGGCCAGCGATCCACCCACGTAGGTGCCGATGGCCCCGGCCCCGAGGAACAACCAGCGCATGGTCCGTCCTTTCGTCTGATCGGGCCGAGCCTATCGGGGCCCGCGGCCGGGCCAGGGCGGGATCGCCTAGCATGGGGGGCGCTCTGCGAAAGGACAACGTGAACACTGCCGACCACACGGCCCCGGCCACCGCTGAACGGCGCGTCACCGTCCCCGCCTCCCTCGACATGGTGAACGTGCTCGGCCCCCGCGACTCCTTCCTGCGGATCCTGGAGCGTGACCTGGGCGCGGCCGTCCACGCCCGCGGCAACGAGGTCACCTTCACCGGCAGCCCGCAGGACGTGACGATCGCCGCCGAGGTGCTCACCGAGCTGATCACCATCGTCCGCACCGGCCAGGGCCTCACCCCGGACGTCGTCGAGCGGGTCATCGGGATGACCACCAGCCACGGCGAGGAGGCGACGGCCGCCGAGGTGCTGACCCAGAACATCCTGTCCAGCCGGGGCAAGACCATCCGTCCCAAGACGCTGAACCAGAAGCGCTACGTGGACGCCATCGACCACCACACCGTCGTGTTCGGGATCGGCCCCGCCGGCACCGGCAAGACCTACCTGGCGGTGGCCAAGGCCGTCCAGGCGCTGCAGG
>CAZBMH010000035.1:0-21787 GCA_964492685.1 uncultured Micropruina sp. | reverse complement strand
AGCTCCTGGTTGGTCATCTGGAAGCAGCCGTCGCCGTCGATCCCCCAGACCACCGAGTCCGGACGACCGACCTTGGCACCCATGGCGGCGGGCACGCAGTAGCCCATCGTCCCGGCACCGCCGGAGTTGAGCCACCGTCCGGGCTTCTCGAAGGGCAACAGCTGCGCGGACCACATCTGGTGCTGGCCGACGCCCGCGGCCCAGTAGGTGTCCGGGCCGGAGACCTCGCCGATCCGCTTGATCACGTACTCGGGGCTCAGCTGCCCGTCCTTGGTGGGCTCGGGAGCCACCACATACTTGTCCTTCAGCGCGCCCAGGTAGCGACGCCACGCCTCGTAGTCGCCCAGATCGGCGCCCCGAAGCACCCCGATCAGCTGGGTGATGACCTCCTTGACGTCCCCGACGATCGGCACGTCCGCGATCCGGTTCTTGGAGATCTCGGCCGGGTCGATGTCCGCGTGAATGACCTTGGCCTCCGGCGCGAACGAGTCGAGCTTGCCGGTCACCCGGTCATCGAAGCGGGTGCCGAGGGCGATCAGCAGGTCGGAGCGCTGCAGCGCGCCCACCGCCGCCACCGTGCCGTGCATGCCGGGCATGCCCATGTGCAGCTCGTGGCTGTCGGGGAACACGCCACGCGCCATCAGTGTGGTGACCACCGGGATCCCGGTGACCTTCACCAGCTCGGCCAGCTCGTCCGCGGCGCCGGCCTTGACCACGCCGCCCCCGATGTAGAGGACGGGTCGGCTCGCCTCGGCGATCAGCCGGGCCGCCTCGCGGATCTGCTTGACGTGCGGCTGCGTCACCGGACGATAGCCCGGCAGCTCGATGCCTTCGGGCCAGGTGAACGGGGCCCGGCTGGACAGCGCGTCCTTGGCGATGTCGACCAGCACCGGGCCGGGGCGGCCCGTCTTGGCCAGGTGGAAGGCGCTCACGATGGCGGCCGGGATGTCCTCGGCCCGGGTCACCAGGAAGCTGTGCTTCGTGATCGGGAACGTGATGCCCCGGATGTCCGCCTCCTGGAAGGCGTCGGTGCCGATGGCGGCGCTGCTCACCTGGCCGGTGATCGCGACGATGGGCACCGAGTCCATGTAGGCGTCGGCGATCGCGGTGACCAGGTTCGTGGCGCCCGGCCCGGAGGTGGCCATGCACACACCCACCGTGCCGGTGACCATCGCGTAGCCCTCGGCCGCGTGGCCGGCGCCCTGCTCGTGGCGCACCAGGATGTGCCGGATCAGCTTCGACTGGCCCAGCGGGTCGTAGGCGGGGAGGATGGCGCCGCCGGGGATGCCGAAGATGACCTCGACCCCCACTCGCTCCAGGGACTCGACGAGCGCCTCGGCGCCCGTCAGCTGGGTGGGCGATTGCTCGGTCATCACTCGGCCTTCCTTCTCGATCGTGGTTCGTACGGGTTTCTCGCATGAAAAAACCCCCGCTGCTGATGCAGGCGAGGGAGCGTGTCGTCGACTCTTGGGTCAGGCGACACGCCAGGGAACTACGAGCACAATCTTCCGCACGGGTTCATGCTCCCGGGCGGGGCACCCGCGTGTCAACCGCTGGGCCCGCCTTTCCACCATGCGGACGGACGGCGCCCGTCCGCGGCCCCGGGCTCAACCGGGGGTCACGACTTTCGGCGTCCCAGGCGTCCTCGGCTGGCCCCGACGCGCCGCCCCTGGCCAGGATGGAACGGTTCGCAACCCCTACCCGGAGGAAGCTCGATGCCGTCTCACCGGTTCCAGGGCCGTTTCGCCGCCACCGTCGCCGCGCTGGCCACGCTCGGCGTCGCCGCGCTGTCGGGCGCCACGAGCGCCGCCGCGGTCGACGACAGCCTGACCCCGCTCAACAGCAACATCGTGATCACCGGCGCGGGCTGGGGGCACGGCAAGGGCATGAGCCAGTGGGGTGCCTACGGGGCCGCCGACGCCGGGCTGAGCTACCGCGAGATCCTCGCGTTCTACTACCCGACGACCACCGTCTCCACACTGGCGGCGGGCAGGCGGATCCGGGTGCTCATCAGCGCGGACAACGACGGGCGCCTCGACGTCGCTCCCGCCACGGGGCTGCGGCTCAAGGACTCCGCCGGGACGACGTGGACGCTGCCGAGCGGGAGCAATTACAAGCGGTGGCGAATCAGCCGCTCCGGGAGCGGCCGCGTGCTGCACTACCTGAACGCGAGCGGCACCTGGGTGAAGAAGTCGACGCCGCTGTCGGCCTCGCGGAACTGGGCCGTGTCCAACCCTGACCGCGGCTACGTCACCGTGCGGCTCCCCGGCGGCAGCTACCGCGACCTGCGCGATCGGGTGTGGCTGCGGTTCCTGGGCACGGGTGCCCGGACCGTCAACTCGCTGACGATGGAGAACTACCTCCGCTCGGTGGTCCCCTCCGAGATGCCCGCGTCCTGGCCCGCCGCGGCCGTCCGGGCCCAGTCGGTGGCCGCCCGCAGCTACGCGGCCCGCTACCTCGTCCGCCCACTCACCAGCGTGTACGACATCTGTGACACCACCTACTGCCAGGTGTATCGGGGGCTGGCCACCCGCTCGGGTTCGACGCGGACCATCCACGAGTACGAGGCCAGCACGGCGGCCGCGCAGGACACCGCCGGCCAGGTGCTGCGCAGCGGCACCGCGATCGCGCTCACGATGTTCAGCTCCAGCAACGGCGGCTGGTCCGCCGACGGCGGCACGCCCTACCTCGTCGCCAAGAAGGACCCCTACGACGGGCGGATGCGCAACCAGGCGTGGTCCCAGGCCGTCTCCTCGGCCCGGATCCAGAAGCTCTTTCCGAGCATCGGCACCTTCCGGGCGCTCACGATCGTCGACCGCGACGGCTCCGGCTCGTGGGGCGGGCGCGTGGACAAGGTGACCCTGGTGGGCAGCAGCGGCTCGGTCACCGTGTCGGGCGGCACCTTCAAGAGCAGGCTGGGGCTGCGCGAGCGGCTGTTCCACGCGGTCGCCGGGCTGGCCCCCGGCACCGGCAACTGGGACCGCTGGCAGGCCCTCGGCGGCACCACCTCGTGGGTGGGGGCCCCGATCAGCTCCGAGGTGAAGGTGGCCGGCGGGCTCGCCGCGCGCTTCGACGATGCCTCGCTGTACTGGTCGTCGGGGACCGGTTCGCACTACCTGACGGGCGCGCTGATCGGGGCCTACGCGCGGGCCGGCGGCCCCGCGGGCGACCTCGGCTTCCCGCGGACCGACGCGGAGAAGGGCGACGGGTACGTCCGCGCCTACTTCCAGAAGGGGCGGATCACCTGCCCCACGGGCAAGGAATGCGTGGTCAGCCTCGGCTGAGCGCCGCGACTACCTCGTCCTGGTCGATGCCGGGCTCGTGGCGCGTCAGCGTCGCCAAACCCGGACGAGCGGCGTAGCGGGGAATCAGGTGGACGTGCAGGTGGAAGACCTCCTGGCCCGCCACCGGGCCCGCGTTGCTCAGCAGGTTCAGGCCGTCGGCTCCGAGTCGCTCCACCAGCAGCCGCGACACCTCACTGATCGCCGGCGCGATCTCGCTGAGGGCCTCATCGGGGGCCAGGACATCATCGACGTGACGTCGCGGCACCACGAGCGTGTGCCCGCGCGTGAACGGGTTGATGTCGAGGAAGGCGTAGGCGTGCTCGTCGGCGTAGACCTGGCGCGACGGGATGTCGCCGGCGACGATGGCGCAGAACAGGCAGCTCACAACGGATTCCCTTCGATGGACGTCGGCAGCCGGACGGGGTAGCCCGCCTCGGCGAGGCCGCGCTTGACGTCGGCCACGGTCAGGGTGCCGTAGTGGAAGACGGAGGCGGCCAGCACCGCGTCGGCGCCCGCCCCGACGGCGGCCACGAAATCGGAGACCTGGCCCGCTCCCCCGCTGGCGATGACCGGGACGCCGACCACCGCCCGGACGGCGGCGATCATCTCGGTGTCGAAGCCGGCCGTCGTGCCGTCGGCGTCCATGGAGTTGAGCAGGATCTCACCGGCCCCCCGCTCGACCGCCTCCCGGACCCACGCGATGGCGTCCAGGCCGGCGTCCCGGCGGCCGCCGTGCGTGGTCACCCCGAACCCCGAGGGCTGGGACGCGTCGCGGCGGGCGTCCAGCGACAGCACGAGCACCTGGTTGCCGAAGCGCTGCGCGATCTCGTCGATGGCCTGCGGCCGGGCGATCGCGCCGGTGTTGATGCCGACCTTGTCGGCCCCGGTGCGCAGCAGGGCGTCGACGTCGGCCACGCCGCGCACTCCCCCGCCGACGGTCAGCGGGATGAAGACGGTCTCCGCGGTGCGGCGGACCATGTCGAACGTGGTGGCCCGGCCCTGGGACGAGGCCGAGATGTCGAGGAAGGTCACCTCGTCGGCCCCCTGGGCGCCGTAGGCCGCCGCCAGCTCCACCGGGTCGCCGGCGTCGCGCAGGTTGAGGAAGTTGACCCCCTTCACCACCCGGCCGTCGTGGACGTCCAGGCACGGAATGACGCGGATCGCAAGGCTCATGGCGCCCACGATAGGCGTTCGCGTCGACCACGGGGTGGCCGCTCTCGGCAGCCGAACCGCGGCGCGACCGGTCAATCCTCCAGCGGGGCCGCGTCCACGACGCCGCGCCGGATGAGGTCGATGAGCCGCCGGCAGCATGCCCGCAGCTCGCCGGGCCCGGCCGCCTCGCCGACCTGCCCGGCCAAATCGACGACCTGCCGGGCCCAACGAACGAAGTCGCCGGCGGTCAGGCCGGAGTAGTCCAGCACGGTCCCCAGCTCGCGGCCCGAGGCCCAGTCGTGGATGGCCTCGGCGAAGCCGAGGTCGAGCTCGCGCGAGCGCGGCAGCCGCTGGTCCCGCTCGGTGAGCCCCACCTCGCGCCACACCGCGCGCAGCGCCGACTGGGCCTGCTCGCTGACCCGATCCGGCATCCGCACCGGTTTGCGGGCGTCCGCGCCCCGGGACTCGAAGATCAGGCTGGACAGCACCGCCGCCAGCTGGGGCGGGGCGAGCCGGGCGAAGACCCCGGCCCGGATGGCCTCGGCGCACACCAGGTCGAGCTCGGAGTAGATCCGCGCCAGCATCCGTCCGTCGTCGGTGACCGTCTCGCCGCCCTCGCCCAGATAGCCCAGGGACTCCAGCACGGTGCAGATCCGGTCGAAACGCACGGCGATGGTGTTGGTGCGCCGCTCCGCCTGCCGCTCGAGCGTGGCGGTCTCCCGCTCCAGCCGCAGGCCCTCCTCGGCCCACCGGGCGTGGCTCTCCCGCTCCGGGCAGCCGTGGCACGGGTGCTCCCGCAGGGCCGTCCGGAGCCGGTCGATGGACTCGGCGAGCTCGGAGTCGGCGGCCTCAACCCGGTGGCCCGCCGGGGTGAGGTCGACCTCCGACAGCTTGGCCGCGAACGCCGCGGACAGGTTGCGCCGGGAGGCCGCCTGCCGCGGGTCGAAGTGCTTCGGAATCCGCATCCGGCCGACCACCGGCGGCGGGGTGGGGAAGTCGACGACGGAGAGCCGCTTCAGCTGCCGGGCGTCCGTCATCACCATGGGCTGCGGGTCGGCCTTGCCGAGCCCCGGGTCCACGACCACCGCCCAGCCGCTGTGGCGGCCCGCCGGCACCCGCAGGATGTCGCCGGGGCGCAGCCCCAGGAGCACGGTCAGGGACTCGGCCCGCCGATCGGCGCGGCGGTTGCGGGCTACCTCGGCCTCGAACCGCGAGATGTCGTCCCGCAGCCGGGCGTACTCGGTGAAGTCGCCGCGCTCACACGCCGCCTCGGCGAAGGCCTCCTGCGCCCGGCCGCGTCCGGCGGCGATGCCGCGCGCCAGGCCCACCACGCCCCGGTCCGACTGGAACTGCGCGAACGACTGCTCCAGCAGCGTGCGGGCGCGTTCCCGGCCGACGGTGCCGACCAGGTTCACAGCCATGTTGTAGGTGGGCGCGAAGGAGGACCGTAGCGGGTAGGTGCGGCGCGAGGCCAGGCCGGCGATCCGCCGCGGGTCGGTGTTGCGCTGCCACAGCACGACGGCGTGGCCCTCCACGTCGATGCCGCGGCGGCCGGCCCGTCCGGTCAACTGGGTGTACTCGCCGGGGGTGATGTCGGCGTGCTGCTCGCCGTTGAACTTGACCAGCTTCTCCAGCACCACGCTGCGGGCCGGCATGTTGATGCCGAGCGCGAGCGTCTCGGTGGCGAACACGACCTTGACCAGGCCGCGGACGAAGCCCTGCTCCACGCACTCCTTGAAGGCCGGCAGCATGCCGGCGTGGTGGGAGGCGATGCCCCGCCGCAGCGCCTCGAGGAACGTCGCGTAGTCGAGGGCGTCCAGGTCGTCGGGGGTCAAACCCTGGGTGAGGGTGTCGGCCAGCTGCTCCAGCTCCCGGCGCTGGTGGGCGGTGACGAGGTTCACGCCCGACTGGAGCAATTGCTTCACTGCCTGGTCGCAGCCCTGGCGGGAGAAGATGAAGTAGATCGCGGGTAGCAGCCCCTCGGCGGCCAGCTTCTCCACGGCACCGTCGCGCCGCGGGATCAGGTGGCTGGGCCCGCCGGACGCGCCGCGGAACGAGTCGCCGCGTCGGGCCTCGATCTTGCCACGGACGGCCCGCCCGCGTGGTCGGCGGCCGTCGTCGCGGACGTAGCGAGACTCCTCCCGGGCGATGCGCACCAGCTCCGGGTTGACGTCGGCGCTCAGCCCGGGGAGCTCGGTGGCCGTGGGCGCCACCGAGTCGAACAGGTCGTAGAGGCGCCGGGCGACCATCACGTGCTGGAACAGCGGCACCGGGCGCCGCTCGCTGACGACGATCTGGACGCCGCCGCGCACCTCGTCGAGCCACGCCCCGAACTCCTCAGCGTTGCTGACGGTCGCCGACAGCGAGATCACCTGCACCGAGGGCGCCAGCCCGATGATGACCTCCTCCCAGACCGCGCCGCGGCTGCGGTCGGCCAGGTAGTGCACCTCGTCCATCACCACGAAGCCGAGCCCCCGCAGGGTCGCGGAGCCGGCGTAGATCATGTTGCGCAGCACCTCGGTGGTCATCACGACCACGGGGGCCTCGGAGTTGATCGAGGTATCGCCGGTCAAGAGTCCGACCCGTTCGGCGCCGTGGCGGGCCACCAGGTCGTTGTACTTCTGGTTACTCAGTGCCTTGATCGGGGTGGTGTAGAAGCACTTGCGGCCTTGGACGAGGGCGAGGAAGACGGCGAACTCCCCCACCACGGTCTTGCCGGCGCCCGTGGGGGCCGCCACCAGGACACCCGACCCGGCCTCGACATGGGCGCACGCCTGCGCCTGGTAGTCGTCGAGGGCGAAGTCGTAACCGGCGGCGAACGCCGCAAACACCGATCCGCTCACCCGAACAACCTAGCGCCCGCCCGCGGGGGCCCCGGCAAGCCGGGCCGGTGACGCCCGGACGCCGGCACCCGCTCGACGGAGAACCCCTCGACATTAACGAGTACCCTCATAACTGAGTATCCTCGTCATTGGTGAGGCGATGGGCCTCACCCCCGACACCACGGAGCAACCATGTCCCCCTCGGCCGCCGACGTCACCGTCGCCAAGCACTTCTCCTCCTCTGTCCTGCTGTGGGTGCGCGACGACCAGCCGCGCGCCACCGGGATGGACTACTGGAAGGGCCCGCACTCAGGGATCATCGCCGCCAGCCCGGGGTTGTCGGAGTACCGCCAGCTCCACCTCGCCGAGGACAACCCGGGTCGGTGGCCGGCCACCGACGGCATCGAGACCGCGATCCCGGCCGACCGCCGGATCGACGGCATCGCCGAGGTCACCTTCGAGTCGGCCCTCTCCCCGCTGGCGGGCCGCACCCAGACCGCGCTGGCGTTCGAGGACGAGGTGAACGTCTTCCGCCGCACGCTGCTGTACGCCGGTGCCCCCGGAACGTCGCGCTGGTACGGGGTCGGCGCCGGCCAGGCGACCGGCTCCCGTGCCGTGGTGTACCTGCGCCGCCGCGACGACGTCGGCGCCCTGGCCTTCGCGCGGCTGGTCAAGAAGCGGCTGGCCCCGGCGCTCGTCCACCTCGGGATGCTGACGGAACTGCGCACGCAGGTCTTCCTGCCCTGGAGCGAGAACCTGTGGGACACCCCGCACGTCGCCCACGACAACCCCGCCGCCGAGCACCTGCATGCCTCGCTGATCCTCGGGTTCGCCGACGATCGGGCGCGGGATGCCTTCTTCGCCGGCGGCGAGGCGGCGAAGCTCACCGCCCTGCTCGCCCCGGCGGCGTCCGCCGTGCACGCCTACGACCTGGACGCGGCGATCACGTTCGTCCGGGACGGCGCGATCCTGCCGCGGCCCGAGCTCTGAGGCGACCCAGGGTGGTCGGCCGGGCGCTCAGCGCGCCGACCCGGGCACCCCGGGGGTGAAGATCGTCAGGACGCCCGGCCGGCTCGTCGCCACCAGGGGCACCGGCCCGAGCTCCTCGCCGTCGGCGGAGCCGTGGAGCCCGACTCCGTCGACGACGACCTCGCGCGCCCGGAAGCGCTCGACCGCAGGGTCCTTGGCGAAGCCGCCGGTGTACATCGTGGGCAGCAGGCGCAGGAACGTCGCCTTCGAGACCGGATGGATGATGGTGACGTCCAGCAGCCCGTCGGTCGGGTCGGCGTCCGGGCAGGCCCGCATGCCGCCGCCGAACACGGCCGTGTTGCCGACGCACACCATCATCGCCGGCTCGCTGCGCGGGTGGGAGTCGACGGTCAGCCGGTAGCTCAGCGGCTCGAACGTGGCCAGCTCGGAGAGGGCGACGTAGGCGTACGAGAGGGAGCCGAGCGGCAGCTTCACCGCCGAGGCCCGCAGCCCGACCCGGGAGTCGAACCCCGTCGACAGGATGCAGCCCACGAAGCGACGCTCCGCGCCGCCAACCAGCCGGCCGCTCACCTCGAGCAGATCGATCCGGGTGTGGTGTCCCGCGACGATGGTGCGCAGGGCCGCGGGCACGGAGGCCGGGATCCCCACCCCGCGGCAGAAGTCGTTGCCCGTCCCGGCGGGGATCACGCCGAGCGCCACCTCGGACTCGGCGCAGGCGTTCAGCCCCAGATGAGCCATCCCGTCGCCGCCCATGACCAGCAGCGCGTCGCCGCGGACGCCCTCGACCGCGGGCCGGGCGTGCGCGACCGCCTGGACGCAGCGCAGCCGCGCCTCGGCGTAGTCGGTGGTCTGGAACACCCTGAGGTTCGCCCCGGGCAGCTCCGTCAGCAGGGTCGTGCACACCTTGGGGAGCAGCCGCTTGGCACGACCCCCGCCGGCGCTCGGGTTGACCACCAGGGTCAGGGTGGGCCCGTCGAAGCGCGCCAGGCTCATCCGGCGGCCGCCTCCGCCAGCGCGCGCTTGGCCTTGCGCCGGTCGTTGAGGCGACACACCACCTCGGCGCCGAGATAGAGCAGCGACATGGGCACGGCCAGGGCCAGCATCGAGACCGGGTCGGTCGACGGGGTGGCGGCGGCGCCGAACACGAAGGTTCCGAAGATGACGTAGACCCGCGCCCTCGCGAGCTGGCTGGCCTTCACCACGCCCACCAGGTTCGCGCCGACCACGACGACGGGCATCAGGAAGCCCAGGCCGAAGACGATCATCAGCCGCAGCATCAGCTCCAGGAACGCCTGGAGGTCCACCAGGTTCACCACGGTGGTCGCGCCCAGGGTGGGGGTGAAGGCGAGCATCAGGGAGATGCCCTGCGGAAGCACGAAGTAGCCGACGGCCACCCCGAGGCAGAACAACGGAACGGCCGTGCCGATGAACACCAGCGCGTACTTCTTCTCCTTGGCCAGTAGGGCCGGAACGATGTAGGCCCACAGCTGGTAGAGCCAGACCGGCGAGGAGAGCACCAGCCCGGTGACGGCGACGATCTGCAGTGCCAGGGTGAGCGGGCTGGAGACGCCGTTGATCACCGTCTGGGGATCCAGGTTCGGGGAGCTGACCTTGAGCAGCTCCTGGGCCTGGTACCAGGGCTGGAGCATGACGGCGAGGATCTGGTTGTAGAAGATGGCGGAAACGATCATCGCCACAATGACGAAGACCAGCGAGAAGACCACCCGGTAGCGCAGCTCACGCAGGTGGTCGCCCAACGACATGACGCCGTCGGCGGAGATCGGCGGCGGTTTCAGCCAGCCGAGGCTGAAGCGCCCGGCCACCGCTGATCAGGCGTTCGGGCGGGGCTTGTCGTCGTTGACGATCTCACCCTCAAGCACGGTGCCCTCGGGCTCGGCGGGCGGCGTCGCGTCCTTGCGGAGCGCGGTGGTCTCCTCCTTGAACTCGCGGATCGCCTTGCCGGCGTTCTTGCCCGCGTTGGCGAGGCGACTGCCGCCGAAGACGAGCAGGGCGATGATGGCCAGAATGACCCATTCCATGCCACCGGGCAGACCAAGCATTGGATGACTCCTAACGTGCGGACGAGGTAAGTCTAGTTGCGAAGGCCGGGGGCGGAACTGGTGGCCTCCGGCAGCCTCAGCTGCGAGAGCACCTCGGCCAGCTCCTCGGCCCTGATCCCCAGCATGGCGAGTTCGCTGAGCAGGTCCGAGGTCTTGTGCCACAGCCAGACCGCGTACGAGGCCGTCATCACCGCGCCGGCCAGCGCGATGAACAGAAAGATCCCCACCCAGATCACGCCCCGACCCTACCGCAGCGGCCGTGCGCGCTGATACGCCGCCAGGGCCTCACGGGCCGCCTCGGTGGCCGAGGACGCCAGCTCGGGCGGATGAACCGCGCGCACCGAGGGCCCCAGCCGCAGCAGCAGCGAGCGCAGCCAGGCGGCGTCGGCGACCAGCAGTTCCACCCGGACGCCGTCACGCTGGTGCGTCACCGAGCGGACCGGGTAGTACTCGGCGACCCAGCGCGCTCGCTCGTCCAGGTCGAGGGTGACGAGCACCGCGTCCGGCCGCGCCTCCAGCCAGTTGCCGTCGACCCGCGGCGGATCGCCGCGCTCCTCGCTCGGCTCGTCCAGGACGGTGGCCGAGGCGATCCGGTCGACCCGGAACGTCCGCCATCCCTGCCGGTCGCGGCTCCAGGCGTCCAGGTAGGCGTACCCGTCCCGGGTGGCCAGGCGGGCGGGCTCCACCACCGGGGTGGTCGTGTGCGCCCGGTTCTGCCCGTCGTAGGTCAGCCGGACCGCCACCCGGCGCGCGATCGCGTCCGCCAGCACGCCGCGGATGTCGGCCTTGCCGCCCGCCATCGAGACCGCGATCCGGGGCTCGGCCTCGCCGGTCAGCTTGCGCAGCTTGGTCAGCAAGGAGTCGATCGACCCGGTGGCGCTGTCGCCGGCCAGCTCCCGCACCGCCTGCAACGCCACCACCAGGCTCGTGGCCTCGTCCAGCGTGAACCGCATCGGCCGGGGCAGGTAGTCGGCGTTGCTGAGCCGGATCCGACCCTCCGCGCGGACCGCGTCCATGTCGATCTCGATGAGGTCGCCGGGAAGGCCGCCGGGGAGGCCGCAGTACCAAAGCACCTCCAGGTCCGAGACCACCTGCTTGGGGCTAACCCCGAAGTCGGACGCGACGGCGGCCAGGTCCGCGTCGGGGTGGTGCTGCAGGTAGGGCACCAGCGCCAGCAGCCGGGACACCTGATGCGAGGACGTCACGAGCCCACCCCGATCACGGCCCCGAGATGGGCGATCACCCGGTGACGCAGGTCGTCCGGAGCGACCACCACCACGTCGGGGCCATGAGCCGCCACCTCGGACGCGAAGTCGCCCCGATTGGCGTAGGGAACCCGGTACCCGGTGTAGCCGGGGGGCAGTCCGTCGACCTCGACCGCGCCCCACGCCCGGCGGCGCAGCTCCGGGGCGGTGTCACCGCGGATCGCCAGCACCGCCTCGGCGTCGGGCTGCGGCGGGTCCAGCGAGGCCGCCAGCGCGGCGAGGTCCACCCCGGGCGGGATCGTGTAGCCGCCCGGCTTGCCGGTGGGAGCCGCCACCGTCTCCATCCGGGCCACCTTGAACATCCGGGGGGCGGAGCGGGCGCGGTCGAAGCCGAGCAGGTACCAGGCGCCGCGGCGATACGTCATGCTCCAGGGCTCGACGTCGCGCGGCTGCCCCCGGTAAGCGAAGCGCACCGCCGTCCGGGTGATGGTCGCCCCCCACAGCGGCTCGAACGACTCCTCGCGGGCGCCCACCGAGGGCGCCAGCCCCAACGGCGGGGCCACCTCGAGCTCCACGCCGGCGGCCCGCAGCTTGGCCAGGGCCGAGACGGTGCGCTCGGCCAGCGTCGCGCTGTCCCAGGTCCGGGCGGCCAGCCCGAGGGCGGCGGCCTCGCCGGCGTCGACCTGCAGCGGCGGCAGCTCGAAATCCTGGCGTCGGATCCGGTAGCCGATCTCGTCGGGGAAGAACGCGGAGTTGCTGCCCGTCTCCACGGGGACGCCCATGGCGCGAAGGTCGTCCTTGTCGCGCTCGAACGTGCGCTCGAAGGCCCCGTCGCTGAGCCCGGCATAGCCCTCGACCGAGCCCCGGATGCTCTCGCGGTCGATGAAGCGGCGGGTGTTGAGCAGGCAGATGGTGAGGTTGAGGATCCGCTCGGACTTGCGCGCTGCCATCCCCCATCCCTCCTCGGTCGCTGTGGCGTGACGCTACCAGCTTGTCATTGGCACAATCGGGAGCGGCCCGGGCACGCCGGGAGAGAACGGGAGACACGACGATGGCGGGACGTTTCGCCCCGAGCCCCACGTCCGCACTGCATGTGGGCAATCTCCGCACCGCGCTGGTGGCCTGGTTGCTGGCACGCAGCACCGGTCGCCGCTTCCTGCTGCGGATCGAGGACCTCGACACCCAGCGGGTGGCCGCCGCCCCGCGGGTCGCCGAGCGCCAGGTGGCCGATCTGCTCGCGCTGGGGCTCGACTTCGACGGCGAAATCGTGCGCCAGTCCGAGCGGCGCGCGGGCTACGACGAGGCGCTGTCCCGGCTGGCCGGGCTCACCTACGAGTGCTTCTGCAGCCGCCGCGAGATCGCCGAGGCCGCCAGCGCCCCCCACGGCGATGGCTACCGGCGCTACCCGGGTACCTGTCGCCACCTCTCCGCGGCCGAACGCTCCGCCCGGCGGCGGGAGCGGGCACCCGCGATCCGGCTGCGCGCGGCGGGCGCCACGCAGCGGGTGAGCGATCTGTGGGCCGGCGAGGTGAGTGGTGTGGTGGACGACTTCGTCCTGGTGCGGGGCGACGGGGTGCCCGCCTACAACCTGGCCGCGGTCGTGGACGATCTGGCCCAGGGCGTCGACCAGGTGGTGCGCGGGGACGACCTGCTGGCGAGCTCGCCCCGTCAGGCCTGGCTCGCCGAGCGGCTGGGGGGCGCCGCCCCGACGTACGCCCACGTGCCGCTGGCGGTGAACGGCGAGGGGCGTCGGTTGGCCAAGCGCGACGGCGCGGTCACGATGGCCGATCTCGCGGCGGCAGGGCTCGGGCCGCGGCGCGTGCTGGCGGTGCTGGCCCACTCCCTGAACCTGGCGACCCCGGACGAGGTCGTCACCCCGGCGGAGCTGCTGGACCGCTTCGATCCGTCGGCCCTCCCACGGCAACCGTGGGTGGTCTCGGCTCAGCCCTGGCTGGCCGCGAACAGGATGTCGACCACGTAGACCACGGTGTCGCCGGCCTCCACGGGCGGGTTGTTGCTGCCCTGGGGGAAGCCCTCGGCGGGCGGCAGCACCAGGAGCACCCGCTGGCCGATGCGCTTGCCGACGAGCCCCTTCTTCCAGCCGGGGATGGTGTCGGCCAGGGCGCCGGAGCTCGGGGTGGCGAACTGGTCGTCGATGACCTTGCCGGTCTTCCACGACACGCCCACGTAGCGGGCCACGATGCTGTCGCCGGCGGCGACCTTCGCGCCGGTGCCCGCGGTCAGCGGCTGTACCTGCAGCGAGGTGGGCGGGTTGCCGGTCGGGATCGCGATGGTGGGCTTGCCGTCGGTCTCGGTGACCGCAGGCAGCCCGGCGGCCGGGGCGATGGCCTTGCCGGTGGGCCCCGCGACCGAGCCGGACACGATGTCGACGACGAAGATCAGCGTGTCGCCCACCTCGATCCCGGCGCTCGCCTGGCCGCCGGCCGCGTCATAGCCGTCGGAGCCGGGCATCGCGATCAGCACGCGGCTGCCGACGCGCTGGCCCGCGAGGCCCTTGGCGAAGCCGGGCACCACGTTGGCCAGCGGGAAGACGGCCCCGGTCTTGGCGTCGAAGTTCTGGTCGAAGACCTTGCCAGTGCGCCCGTCCGTGCCGAGGTAGTAGGCGTCGACGACCCCGTCGGTGGGGATCGTGGTGCCCGTGCCCTCGTGCAGCACCTTCACGCGGGTCTCGTCGATCGCAAAGGGGGCCTTCACCGCGATGGTCGGCTTCACACCGTAGGCGCCCTTGACGCTGATGGCGTCGAGGTTGTTCGACACCGTGACGCTTGCCGACGGGCTCGCCGAGGGCGACGCGGTGGTCGACGGGCTCGTCGACGGACTCGCGGAGGGCGAGGGGGTGGCCGCCGGGCTGCAGGCGGACAGCACGAGGGCCGCCAGGGCCGCGGCGGCGGCGAGGGACGTGGGACGCATCAAGGGAAAAGCCACGCACCGACTGTAGCCGCTCCCCCACCCCCGCCGGGACCGGGCCCGCGGGCGCGAACGGCCGGGGTGTCGCACGGTCACCCCGGTGGCTGCCAGCCCCGCTCCAGCGCCTCGATCAGCGCCTCGGCGGCGGGGTCGGTGGTGGCGAACGGGTCGGGCAGCCGCACCGCGACCTCCGCGGTGGTCCCCGGCCCCGCCACGACGTCGTGGGCGGCGAAGTCCAGCCAGTCGACGGTGTAGCTGCGGCCGTGGCGCTGGGCGGCCGCGATCAGCCGCCCGCGCAACACCGCCCGGGTGTCGGCGGGCGGCCGGGAGACGGCCGCGTCGACGGCGGCCGGGTCGGTGAGCCGACGCACGGCCCCGGAGCGCTCCAGCAGCCGGAACAGCCCCCGGGGCGCTCCGTCGGCGTCCGTGGTGATGTCGTGAAAGGCCAGATCGACCTGGGCCAGCCGGCGATCGCCCCAGGACAGGTGATGCCGGGCGGCGAACCGCTCGAGCAGCCGGCGCTTGGCGACCCATTCGACGTCGGCCTCCAGCACCTCCGGCCGTCCGGCCGCCAGCGCGTCCAGCACCGCGGCCCAGGCGTCGGTGACGGCGGGCACGACCGCGACCGCCTCCAGGTAGCGACGCTGCACCGCCACCGCCGAGGTGGTCGTGCCGTCGGCCAGGGTGAGCGGCGCCGCCGGGTCCCGGGCGACGTCGCGGACGCACCGGCCCGGGTCCGCCAGCGTCAGGTCCGGGAGCCGTCCCGCCTCCAGGGCATCCAGGACGAGGCCGAGCGAGCCGAGCTTCAGCGCCGCGCTGGGCTCGCTCAGGTTCGAGTCCCCCGCCAGGACGTGCAGCCGGCGGAACCGGGCAGGGTCGGCCAGCGGCTCGTCCCGGGTGTTGATCAGCGGGCGGGCGCGGGTGGTCATCGGCGACAGCCCGTCGTGGACGTGGTCGGCGCGCTGGCTGATCAGGAACCCGTCCGGCGTCCAGCGTCCGCTGCCGCACAGCAGTTGGCGGGTGACCAGGAAGGGGGTGAGCAGCCTGGCCACCTCCGCCAGGTCCAGGGAGCGGTCGAGGCTGTAGTTCTCGTGACTGCCGTAAGAATTGCGGTGGGAGTCCACGTTGTTCTTGAACAGCCGCAGCTCGACGCTGCGCCCGCGCTCCGCCGCCCACGCCTCGGCCCGGGCGGCCAGCCGATCCATGATCTGGTCGCCCGCGCGCTCCTGGACGAGCAGGTCGCCCACGCCCCGGCACTCCGCGGTCGCGTACTCGGGGTGGGACCCCACGTCCAGGTACAGCCGACCCCCGTTGCGCAGGAAGACGTTGGACGAGGCGTAGGCATGCTCGACGGGCGCGAACAGCAGCTGGGCGGCCTCGGGCGGGCTCAGCCGCCCCCGCACCCCCACGGCGACCGAGCGGGCCCGCAGCCCGTACTCGGTCTCGACACCGTGGATCCGCGGCATCGGCCTACAGACCGACCAGATCCATCAGCGAGCCCAGCTCCTCGCGGGTCAGGTCCCGCAGGTCGCCGGCCTTCAGCTGGCCCACCCGGACGGGACCGATCGCGGTACGGGTCAGCTTGCGGACCGGGTGGCCCACCGCGTCGAACATCCGGCGGACGATCCGGTTGCGGCCCTCGTGGAGCACCACGGTGACGATCGAGCGATCGTTGCCGCGCTGCACCAGCTTGACCGCGTCCGGCTTGACCGGCCCGTCCTCCAACAGCAGCCCCTTGGTGAGGCGGCGCAGCGTCTTGTTCTCCACGACGCCGAGCACCTCGGCCACGTAGGTCTTCGTCACCACGTACGAGGGGTGAGCCATCCGCTGGGCGAACTCCCCGTCGTTGGTGAGCAGGATGAGCCCCTCGGTAGGGGTGTCGAGCCGACCCACGTGGAACAGCCGGTCCTTGGCGCGACGGCCCAGGTAGTCGCTGATCGTGGTGCGGCCCTCGGGGTCGTCCATGGTCGCCACCACGCCGCGGGGCTTGTTGAACAGCACGTAGGAGTGCCGCCGGGGCGGCGGGATCCGGGAGCCGTCCACCCGGATGACGGCCGTGTCGGGGTCGACGCGCATGCCCTGTTCGACGACCACCTTGCCGTTCACCTCGACGCGGCCGTCGTCGATGAGCAGCTCGCAGGCGCGGCGCGAGCCGAGGCCGGCCTGCGCCAGCACCTTCTGCAGCCGGACCCCCTCGTCCTCCGGCGGCCGGACTCCCTCATCCTCGGTCATGGGTCTCCTCGTGTTCGGTGTCCGGTGAATTGTCGGCCGCCCCGGCGGGCGCCGGGTCGGTGCCCTGCAGGTCGCGGGCGGCCAGTTCCTCGTCCAGGGTACGGGCGTCGGGCAGGTGGGGCGCGATCGGGGGCAGCTCGGCGAGCGAGGTCAGCCCCATCCGCTCCAGGAAGTAGGACGTCGTGCCGAACTGCATCGCCCCGGACTCGGCGTCGCGGCCGACCTCCTCGACCAGTTCCCGGGTGACCAGCGTGCGCATCACCCCGTCCACGTTGACGCCGCGGACCGCCGACACCCGGCCGCGCGAGATCGGCTGCAGGTAGGCCACCACCGCCAGGGTCTCCAGGGCCGCCTGCGAGAGCCGGGCCGACTGACCTTCCAGCACCCAGGCGCCGATCAGCTCGGCGTGCTCGGGTCGGGTGTAGTAGCGCCACCCGGTGCCCACCCGCCGCAGCTCGAAGCCGCGGCCGGTCTCGTTGTAGAACGCCGCCAACTCGTCCAGGGCGCTGGCCACGTCCGGCTCCGGTGCCTGCACCGCCTCGGCCAGCTCCAGCGCCGACATCGGCTCGGTGGCCATCAGCAGCAGGGCCTCCAACGGCCCGTGCAGCGCGCTCATGCGTTCTCCCTCTCCCCCGTCGGGGGCGCGTCGGCGCCGTCGAACTCGTCCGATATCGCCAACTCCCCCACCTCACTCCCGACCCACCGGACGGTCAACTCGCCCAGCGCGGTCAGCTGTTCGAAACTCACGGCGGCCTCACGGTACAGCTCCAGCAACGCCAGGAACCGCGCCACCACGACCAGCCGATCGCCCGCGTCGGCGACCAGGTCGCGAAAGCTCAGGCTGGTGCCGCGGCGCAGCCGCTCGATCATCAGCTCGGCCTGCTCCCGGACGCTGACCTGCGCCTGATGCAGGTGGGCCAGCGACACCTCCTCGGCCGGCTTGGGCGTGAGCGCTCCCCCGGCCAGCCAGGCCAGCCCGTCGGCGGTGATGTCGATCCTCACCTCGGGCAGCAGCTTGGCGAAGGCCCCCTCCAGCCCGCCCGGCCGCGGGAAGCGGCGGCCCTGATCGGCGAGCGTCTCGGCGATCCAGCCGCTCACCAGCTTGAACGCCCGGTACTGCAGCAGCCGGGCGAACAGCAGGTCGCGGGCCTCCAGCAGCGCCAGGTCCTCGGGGTCGTCGACCTCGCCCTGCGGCAGCAGCCGGGCCGCCTTCAGATCCAGCAGCGTCGCCGCGACCACGATGAACTGGCTGAGCTGGTCCAGGTCCCACCGGCCGGCCCCCCGCTCGGCCTGACCGGAGCGGATGTGCGCCACGAACTCGTCGGTGACGCGCGAGAGCGCGATCTCGGTGATGTCGAGCCGGTGCCGCGAGATCAGCTGGAGCAGGAGGTCGAAGGGGCCCTCGAAGTTGGCGAGCCGGACGTTGAACTCGGGCGCCCGTTCCTCGACGGGCTGGGTCACGACCCGCCCAGCTGCACCACGAGGTCGGATTCGGCGCCGCGCGCCTCCAGGTCGTCCATCATCACCGCGAGCGCGGCCCGGACGATGCGGCCACGGTCCACCGCGATGCCGTGCTCGGCACGCAGCCGCAGCCGGGCCTGCTCCAGCGCCAGCAGCTCCTCGCCGCTGACGTAGACGGTGATCTTCTCGTCGTGCTTCACCCGGCCGCTGACCCGGCCGGCGACATCGCTCGCCTCCGGGGCGTCCGGAGTGGCCTCCGTCTGGCGGAAGAGCTCGGAGGCGCCGGGGAGGCCTAGGCGCCGGGGCATCGCGCCAGCACCTCCACCGCGAGCATCCGGTAGGCGGCGGCCCCCGGCGAGTTGGTGGCGTAGGTGGTGATCGGCTCACCGGCGACCGTGGTCTCCGGGAACTTGATCGTCCGCCGGATCACGGTGTGGAAGACGGTCTCGCCGAACGCCTCAACCACCCGCTCCAGCACCTCCCGCGCGTGCAGCGTCCGGGCGTCGTACATGGTGCCGAGGATGCCCAGCACCTCCAGCTCGGGGTTCAGCCGATCGCGCACCTTCGCGATGGTGTCGGTGAGCAGCGCGATCCCCCGCAGCGCGAAGAACTCGCACTCCAGGGGCATCAGCACCTTGTCCGCGGCGGTCAGCGCGTTCACGGTGAGCAGGCCGAGGGAGGGGGCGCAGTCGATGAGGATGATGTCGTAGTCGTGGCGCACCTTGGTGAGCACCCGCTTCAGGGTCTGCTCGCGGGCCACCTCGGAGACCAGCTGCACCTCGGCGGCGGAGAGGTCGATGTTGGCCGGCAGCAGGTCCAGGTCCTCGACGCCCGTCGGCCGGATCACCTCGGCGACCGGGGTCGACTTGCTGAGCAGCAGGTCATAGATGGACGTCGCCAGCGTGTGGGGGTTGACCCCGAGCCCCACCGACAGCGACCCCTGCGGATCGAAGTCGACCAGCAACACCCGCCGGCCGGTCTCCGCCAGCGCCGCCCCCAGGTTGATGGTCGTCGTGGTCTTGCCGACGCCGCCCTTCTGGTTGCACATGGCGATGACCAGCGCCCGCTTGGGCTTGGTGGGGTCGGGAACGGTCGGGACGGGCAGGTCCGGCAGCGGCCGGCCGGTCGGCCCGAGTCCCTCGGCCAGGGGCTCGGCGTTCTCGAAGAGGGGCGTTTCCTGGGTGGCACTCACGGGCGCCAGCATAGGCCCCCAGCGGTAGCTATATCGACAAATCGTCTCGGCGAGCCGCCACGTCCAGGGCCGCCGGTCGTCAGCGGGCCCGAGGATGCGAGGCGAGGAAGACCTCCCGCAGGTGGTCGACCGTGACCAGCGTGTAGATCTGGGTGGTGGTCACCGAAGCGTGCCCCAGCAGCTCCTGCACGACCCGGACGTCGGCGCCGCCGTCCAACAGGTGGGTGGCGAAGGAGTGGCGCAGCGTATGCGGGCTGATCTCCACGCCCAGGTGGGCGGCCTCGGCGGCGCGTTGCAGCACCGCCCAGGCGCTCTGTCGGCTGAGCCGCTCGCCGCGGGCGTTGAGCAGCAGCGCCGCCCCTGCGCGCTGGCCGCGCTGGGCGAACGCCGGACGCCCCCGAACCAGCCAGGCGTCCAACGCCGCCCGGGCGTAGCTGCCCAGGGGCACCACCCGCTCCTTGCGGCCTTTGCCGAACAGGCGCAGCCCGGCGTCCGGCCCCTCGGCGAGCACCCGGACGACGTCGTCCACGTCCAGCGAGCACACCTCCGAGACGCGCGCCCCCGTGCCGTAGAGCAGCTCGAGCAGCGCGGCGTCCCGGAGCCCCTCGGCCGTGGTCGGGTCGGGGGTGTCGAGCAGGGCCTGAACCTGGGAGACCGACAGCGCCTTGGGCAGGCGGCGACCCTGGCGCGGGGGGCGGACGGCGGCCGCCACGTCCTGGGCCACGGACCCCTCCAGCACGGCGAAGCGGTGCAGCGAGCGGACCGCGACGATGGCGCGGGCCACGCTGGCCGGCGCGAGGGCGGGGCGCTCGGGCCCCCCGACGCGCAGCCAGGCGCCGAAGTCGGTCACCTGCGCCTCGCCGATGCCGGCCGGCTCGTCGATGCCCCGCTCGGCCAGGAAGCCGACGTAGCGGGTCAGGTCGCGGCGGTAGGCCGCCACGGTGTGGGGCGAGGCCCCCCGCTCCACCCTCAGGTGGTCGAGGTAGCCGCGCAGCAGACGCTCAAGTGCGGTCACCGGGCGCCTCGGCCAGGGCGGCGTTGTGGGCGCGGCGCACCACGCGCGCCGGCCACGGCGCGTCGGCCGGGCGCAGCGCGTCCAGCCGTCCCGAGGCCCGGGCGGCCACCAGGGCCAGCACGCCGGCCACAGTCGTCGGGCTCTGGATGTCGCCGGCATAGATCGCCTCGGTGAGGACGTCGAGGTCGACCAGGCACGTCTCCATGTCCAGCTCCTCGTGCTCCACCACGAAGCCGTCCGGGCGCCCGACCGGGCGCAGCCCGCGGGCCAGGAAGAAGCGGATGCCCTCCTGGTTGCAGCCGGGCGAGGTGAACATGTCGATCAGCACCCGCCAGTCGTCGGCCGCCAGCATCGCCTCCTCGGCGAGTTCGCGCTGGGCGGCCGCCAGGTAGCTGTCGTCCTCGGCGTCCAGCAACCCGGCGGGCGGCTCGTTCAGCCGGAACCCGACCGGGTGCCGGTACTGCCGCACCACCACGACGCGGTCCCGCTCGTCCAGCGCGATCACGGCGACGGCCCCCGGGTGCAGCAGGTACTGCCGCTGCATCACCTCGCCGTCGGGGGTGGCAACCCCGTCGTTGACGAAGTCGGACACCGCCCCCCGGCCCAGGACCCGGTGGGCCACGATCGGCCACGTGGTCGGGGCGTCGATCGCCTCCGTGGCGGTGAGCACCCGGAGCGGCCGCATGGCTCAGGCCTCCTCGACGGGGAGCCGCGCCGACAGCTTGCGCTGAAGCGCCGCCTCGATCAGCCCCCGGAACAGGGGGTGGGCGTGCACCGGCCGCGACTTCAGCTCCGGGTGCGCCTGGGTGGCCACGAAGAACGGGTGCTGCTTGCGGTCCAGCTCCACGAACTCGACCAGCTTGCCGTCGGGCGACGTGCCGGTGACCTGGAGGCCGGCGGCGGCGAGGGCGTCGCGGTAGTCGTTGTTGACCTCGTAGCGGTGGCGGTGCCGCTCGGTCACCTCCGTGGTCCCGTACAGCTCGGCGACCAGCGAGTGCTTCTTGAGCTTGGCCTTGTAGGAACCCAGCCGCATGGTGCCGCCGAGGTCGCCGGCCCCGTCCACGATGTGCAGCTGCTCGGCCATCGTGGCGATCACGGGGGACGTGGTGTCCGGGTCGAACTCGGTGGAGGCGGCCTCGGGCAGCCCGCACAGGTCGCGGGCGACCTCGATCACCATGCACTGCAGCCCCAGGCACAGCCCGAGCGTCGGGATCTGGTTCTCGCGGGCGTAGCGCAACGCCCCGAGCTTGCCCTCGACGCCGCGGATGCCGAATCCGCCGGGCACCACGATGCCGTCGCAGTCGACGAGCTCGTGGGCGGCGCCCTCCTCGGTCTCGCAGCTGTCGGAGGCCACCCACTTGATGTGTACCTTGGCCCAGTTGGCGAACGCGCCGGCGCGCAGCGCCTCGGAGACCGACAGGTAGGCGTCCGGCAGGTCGATGTACT
>CAZBMH010000034.1:0-22678 GCA_964492685.1 uncultured Micropruina sp. | reverse complement strand
ACTCCACCAAGTCCGGCAACTCCCACTACCTGGCCGCGGACGAGAACGACGCCCTCGAGTACGTCCGGCAGCTCCTCACCTACCTGCCGCAGAACAACCTGGAGGAGCCGCCCGTCTTCGACGAGGAGGAGGCCGACCTCGCCGTCACCGACCACGACCGCTACCTCGACACGGTCATCCCCGACTCGCCCAACCAGCCCTACGACATCAAGGAGGTCATCTCCCGGGTGCTCGACGACGATGAGTTCTTGGAGGTGCACGAGCTCTACGCCCGGAACATGGTCTGCGGCTTCGGGCGGATCGAGGGGCGCGCGGTCGGCGTGGTGGCCAACCAGCCGCTGGTGTTCGCCGGCTGCCTGGACATCAAGGCCTCCGAAAAGGCGGCCCGCTTCGTCCGGACGTGCGACTCGTTCAACATCCCGGTGATCACGTTCGTCGACGTCCCCGGGTTCCTGCCGGGCACCGACCAGGAGTGGGACGGCATCATCCGGCGCGGCGCCAAGCTGATCTACGCCTACGCCGAGGCCACCGTGCCGCTGGTGACGATCATCACCCGCAAGGCCTACGGCGGCGCCTACGACGTGATGGGCAGCAAGCACCTCGGCGCGGATGTCAACCTTGCTTGGCCAACCGCTCAGATCGCGGTGATGGGGGCCGAGGGGGCCGTCAACATCCTCTACCGGCGGGAGCTGGCCGAGGCCGCCGATCCGGTGGCCCGCCGCGCCGAGCTGATCACCGCCTACAACGACGAGCTGGCCAACCCCTACCTGGCCGCCGAGCGCGGCTACGTCGATCAGGTGATCGCGCCGCATCTGACCCGCTCGGAGATCATCCGGGTGCTGCGGCTGCTGCGCACCAAGCGGCAGCAGCTTCCGCCCAAGAAGCATGGGAACATTCCGCTGTGACCGAGCAGGAACCCGAGCTGAGGATCGTCGGCGGATCACCGTCCGATGACGAATTGGCCGCGTTGGTCTCCGTGCTGGTCGCGGTGCGCCGCCAGCGTGATAAACCACACATGCCGTCGACGGCCACCCTGGCCGGCGGCTGGCGCTCCTATTGGTACACCGTCCGCAACCCCCTGCATCCCGGTCGCGAGGCCTGGCGCAGCACGTTCCGCGGTTGACGCGGGTCACATTCATCACCACGAGAGGAACACACCATGGGCGCAGTTGACGAGATCATTGCCGGCCTTCCCATCGACCAGCTGGCCGCCCAGCTGGGCGTCGACCCCGACACCACCGAGCAGGCGGTCCGCGAGGCGGTCCCGGCGCTCTTCAGTGGCCTGCAGGCCAACGTGGCCGATCCGCAGGGCGCGATGGGCCTGGCCGAGGCGCTGACCGAGCATGCCGACGTCGATCCCGACGGCGGGGTCGACCTGGAGGCCATCGACGTCGAGGACGGCGCGAAGATCGTCCAGCACATCTTCGGGGCGGCCCCCGATCAGGTCCAGACCCTCGGCGGCGTGGGCGGCTCCCTGATGAGCAAGCTGCTGCCGATCCTGGCGCCGATCGTCATGTCCTACATCGCCAAGCGGCTGGGCGTCGGCTCCTCGAAGTCGTCGGGCTCCGCCGCCGGCGGCCTGGGCGACCTGCTCGGCCCGATCCTGGGCAGCGTGCTCGGCGGCGCCGTGGGCGGCGCCCTGGGCGGCGGCTCCCAGAGCCAGGCCCAGGCCCCCGCCGGCGGCGGCGACATCTTCGGCCAGATCCTGGGTCAGGTCCTCGGCGGCGGATCGCAGGCCACCCAGCCGTCCCAGGGCGGATCGGGCGACATCCTCGGCCAGATCCTGGGCCAGGTGCTCGGCGGCGGTGGCGCGGCGGCGGACACCTCGTCCCCCGTCACCGACGGCGCTGGCCCGTTCCAGCAGTACCCGGGCGCCCCGAAGGCGGGCGAGCCGCAGATGGACCTGAACGACACCCAGGACACCCAGGCGGCCCAGCAGGAGCAGCAGGGCGGCCTCGGCGGGCTGCTGGGTCAGATCTTCGGCCGTTGACGGATCACCGGCTGATCCTGGCCTCGGCGAGCCCCGCCCGGTTGACCACCCTCAACCGGGCGGGGCTCAGCCCTGAGGTGATCGTCTCGGGTGTGGACGAGGACGCCCTCGACGCCCCGACCCCGGCCGAGCTCACCGAGATCCTCGCCACGGCGAAGGCGGCGGCCGTCGCCGCCGACCTCGCCCCCGGGGACCGGCCGCTCCTGATCATCGGCTGCGACTCGCTGCTCGACCTCGACGGCGAACCCCAGGGGAAGCCGTCCTCCGCCGAGGAGGCGACCGAGCGCTGGCGCGCGATGCGGGGGCGCGGCGGCGTGCTGCATACGGGGCACTGCATCGTCCGGGTGAGTCCCGACGGCGCGACGAGCCAGCGGTCCGGCGTGGCCTCCACGATCGTCCACTTCGGCGAGGTGAGCGACGACGAGATCGACGCCTACGTCGCCACCGGCGAGCCGCTCCGGGTGGCCGGCGCCTTCACCATCGACGGCCTCGGCGGCCCCTTCATCGACGGCATCGAGGGCGATCCGCACACGGTGGTCGGCATCAGCCTCCCCCTGCTCCGCCGCCTGCTCGCCGAACTCGGCGTCGGTTGGACCACCCTCTGGTCGCCGGCGTCGCCCTGACGCACCCATCCCCGGGGCTCCCGCCCGTCGCCTTCGCAACCCACGGCGCCGGTTGTGCGGAGAAAGTTGTCGACAGCGACATCGTTCTCCGTGCGACCCGCGCCGGTCCGGGCCGGTCGGCGCCGACCCCACCACTCCCCCTGCCCCGCGCGAACCAGCGAGGCCGTCCGGAGAAAGTTGCCGACAGCCGCACCGTTCTCCGCACAACCTGCCGACGGCCGGGGCGGGAGGCGCCTCCCCAGCGCCTCATCCCCCACCTTTACCTAGGCGCCTCTCGCGGGGCCGTCCGGAGAAAGTTGCCGACAGCCGCACCGTTCTCCGCGCGCCCGTCGGTAGCGGAGGCCGGCGGGCGCCGGTCGGCCCCGTCGAGGCCAATCGTCAGCCGCTGGAGGCTCCGGTAGCCTTGATGGGCCATGAATTCTCCTGACACCGCGCTTGTCGAAGCGCCCAAGAAGTCCCTGCTGCCTGCCTGGCTCCGCGCGATGCGGCCCAAGCAGTGGGTGAAGAACATCCTTGTGCTGGCCGCGCCCCTGGCGGCCGGGCAGCTGTTCGTCCCCCAGGTGCTGGCCAACTCGCTGTGGGCGTTCGTGTCGTTCTCGCTGGTCAGCGCGTCGATCTACCTGATCAACGACATCCGCGACGTCGAGGCCGACCGGCTCCACCCGAAGAAGCGGTTCCGCCCGATCGCGGCCGGCGAACTCTCCCCGACCGTCGCCTGGGTGATGGCGGGGGTCTGCCTGGTGGCGGCCCTGGCGCTCGGCTGGTGGGTAGCGCCGCTGCTCATGGTGACCCTGGCCACGTACTGGGTGCTGCAGGTCGGCTACTCCCTGTTCCTGAAGCACCAGCCGATCATCGACCTGGCCATGGTGTCGTCCGGCTTCCTGCTGCGCGCGGTCGCCGGCGGCGTCGCCTCGCACCTGGAGCTGAGCCAGTGGTTCCTCCTGGTCGCCTCCTTCGGGTCGCTGTTCATGGTGGCGGGCAAGCGCTACTCGGAGATGAAGGAGCTGGGCTCGGATGCGGGAACCCGCCCCGCGCTGCAGCGTTACTCATTGTCGTACCTGCGTTTCGTGTGGGCGATCTCCTGCTCGATCGTCATCATGAGCTACTCGCTGTGGACGTTCGAGCACCGTGACGCGGAGCCGTTCGGCGTCGCCTGGACGGCGATCTCGATCGTCCCGTTCACCCTTGCCCTGTTGCGCTACGCGATGGACATCGACGCCGGCAACGCCGGCGAGCCCGAGGACGTCGTGCTCAACGACCGGGTGCTGCAGGTGCTGGCCGTGCTGTGGCTGATCCCGCTGAGCGTCGGCCTGTTCGGGTGAGCCTCCCCGTCGCCCTGGTGACGGGCGCGTCCCGCGGCATCGGCCGGGCCATCGCCCTCGACCTGGGCCGGGACCATCACGTCCTCGTGGGCGGACGGGACGCCGCGGCCGTCGCCGCGGTGGTCGCCGAGCTTCCCTCGGCCGAGCCGTTCCTCGCCGAGCTCACCGACGAGGCCGCCGTCGCGGAAGCCGTCGCTGGCCTCGCGTCCCTCGACCTGTTGGTCCACTCCGCCGGCATCGTCCGGCTGGGCACCCTCGCCGACTCCTCCTCAGACGACTGGGGCGATCAGCTGGCCGTGAACCTGGTGGCGCCCGCCACGCTCACCCGGCTGCTGCTTCGCCCGCTCCGGACGGCCCGCGGGCTGGTCGTGTTCATCAACTCCGGCGCCGGGCTGACGGCCTCGCCCGGCTGGGGCGGCTACGCGGCGTCCAAGTTCGGGCTGCGGGCGCTGGCCGACGCGCTGAGGGCGGAGGAGCGCGGCGCCCTGCGGGTCACGTCGATCCATCCCGGCCGGGTCGCCACCGACATGCAGCGGGGCATCGTCGCCGCCGAGGGTCGCGAGTACCACCCCGAGCGCTTCCTGACGCCCGAGTCGGTGGCCGCCACCGTCCGGCTCGCCGTGGACGCGCCCGCGAACGCCCAGGTGGAATCGCTGAGCATCCGCCCGTCCTGACAACCATTCGCGACCCCCACCCGCTTGTCAGGGGTGAGGAGGCACGATGATGGTCGCGGAGGTGCAGGTGATCGCTCCCAACCAGGCCGGCGGTGACTTCGACGCGTTCGTGACCGCCCGGGGCCGGGCGCTGTGGCGCAGCGCCTGGCTGCTCACCGGCGACGCCCACCGCGCCGAGGACCTGGTGCAGACCGCGCTCGCCAAGGCCTACCCGCACCACGCCCGGCTGGGGTCGGGGTCGTTCGAGGCCTACGTCCGGACGACGATGTACCACACCTACCTGTCCTGGTGGCGGCGCAAATGGACGGGCGAACTCCCGGCCGAGGTGGCCGCGTCGGCGGCCCCGGAGCCGGATCTGGCGCTGCGTCACGACGTGGCCCGGGCGCTCGCGGAGCTGCCCCGGCAGCAGCGGGCGGTCGTCGTCCTCACCTATTTCGAGGACCTGACGCACCCCGAGGCGGCCCGCATGCTGGGCGTGAGCGTCGGAACGGTGAAGAGCACGCTCGCGCGGGCGCTGGCGAAGCTGCGGGTCTCGCCACGACTGGATGGGAGTGGACGATGAACGAGGACGAACTGAAGAACGCCCTGCACGAGGCGGTGCCCGAGGGCCCGAGCCCGGACGGCTGGGCCAGGGCGGCCCGCGGCCGGGCGGCCCGCGCCCGGGGCGGCGCGGCGGCGGCCGTGGCCGCCAGCCTGGTGGTTGTCGGCTCCCTGGTGGCGGTCAACCTGCCGACCGGGGGAACGATCGGCGTTCCCGCCTCGTCCCCCGCGGGGACGGCGGCCCCCGCCATGCCGGCCAAGGCGGTGAACCCCGACTGCTTCGGCGACCTGACCCCCGCGACTAGGGCCCCGACTCCGGCCGACGGCGCCGGGGTGGTGCGGGCCAGCCTGTGTCCCGCGGCGACGGGCGAGACGTTCGCGGTCCCCGCAGACTCCCTGACCACGCTGGCGCCGCGCCTCTTCGCGGCGGTCGTCAAGCTGCCCTGGGTGGCCCCCGGCGCCGCCTGCGAGGATGCCGAGGCCTCCCCCCGCCGCTACCTGCTGGTGTTCACCTCCGGCGACGGCGCGCGGATCGTGCTGGAGGCCATCACCGCCGAGGGCTGCCCGCCGCCCGCGGACCCCGACGCCACCACCCGCTGGACGAGCCTGACCAGGGACATCGAGGGCCTGTGGCAGCAGGAGCGCGCGCCGCGGACCCCGGAGTCGGCGACGGCCCCCTGCGCCGACGGGCACCGCCCGTCGCTGCTCAGCGTCGACCCGGCCCAGCTCACCACCGGGGCGGCGTGCGGCTACGCCTTCGATCGGGGCACCGGGTGGAGCCTCGAGCGATCGCGGCCGCTGTCCGCCGAGGACCTGGCTGTCCTCGTGTCCGATCTTCGTGAGCGGGCCCGACCCGGGGCGAACGAAGACTCACTGCCGACGGGCCGCCAACTCTCCCTGCAGTCCGCCTGGGGCAACCCGTTGGTGTTCTGGGATGTGGGGGGAGGCCAGTGGTTCGCGTTGACGGGCCGAGACCACCAGGACCAGCTCTACTGGGAGCCCGGCGGCGAGGCCACGGCCACCATCGAGCGCGCGTTCGACGCGGCACAGCCCCTGCCGCCGGGCGTGAGCAGCACGGAGCAGCCGCCGCCGGCGGCCGCCTGCGAGGCGGCCTCGGCCTCGTCCGGCGACATCCCGGAGGGGGCGCTCTCGCTGCGGCTGTGCCCGGCCGGCGAGGAGTCCCTGCGGCAGTTCGTCCCGCTTGATGCCCTGGACGCGGACGGGGCCGAGACAGTCCTGACCGCGCTTCGGGCGCGACCCGCGGCGCCCGCCGACAGGGTGTGCACCATGGAACTCGGCCCCGCCTTCCGGCTGGTCGCCGGCTACTCCGGCCGCGAGCCCGTCGTGATGGACCTGCGGCTCTACGGCTGCCGCGAGGTCGGCACCGCCACGGACCGGCGCCTGGGCGCCGACGAGGTGCTGGACGCCTTCCGAGTGGCGCTGGCACAGCAGCGGCGGGCGACGCCCCCCTACGCTGGCCCAGTTGGGCCCGTCGACCGGACCGGGGTGCTGTGCAGCCGCTGGCCCCAGCACTCGGTGATGCCGTTCACTCCGGGCGCCGCGAGAATCGGCGCCGTCTGCCGCTTCGCCGATGAGGCCGCGACCACGCCGACGACCCAGCAGCCGATCTGGGGCGATCTCACCCTGAAGATCGCCGGCGATCTCGCCTCGCACTCCATGCCCTGGGAGCCGCGGCCCTGCCCGCAGCGGCCGCCCGGCCAGGGCCTGCTCGCGATCGCCCTGCTCAACGGCTGGGGGGACGTGCTGAGCCTGGCCCCCGACGCCTGCGCCGGAAGCTACACCTACCGGTTGGACGGCAAGGACTACCTGTGGACCCCCACCGAGGAGCTGGCGAAGCAGATCGAGAAGGCCGCGGGCTGATCGGCGGCGAGGCGGCGGATCAGAGCCAGTCGAACTTCCGGAACAGGACGTACAGCCCCACAGTCCCCACCAGGATCAGCACGGCGCTCTGCCACAGGCCGAACTCGGCGCTGAACCCCGGGTAGGGGACGTTCTGTCCGAACCAGCCGGTGACCGCGGTGGGCACGGCGATGATGGCGCCCCAGGACGCCAGCTTCTTCATCACGGTGTTCAGCCGCGCGTCCTGCAGCGACAGGTTGGTCTCGAACACCGAGCCGACCATGTCGCGCAGCGACTCGGTCCACTCCGCGGCGCGCAGGACGTGGTCGTAGAGGTCGTTGAACTCGCCGTCCAGCTCGCGGTGCGAGGCCGGGTTCGACAGCCGGTGCCGCATCACCGACGCCACCACCTCGCGCATCGGCAGCACCACCCGGCGCAGCTGCACCAACGCCTTACGCAGCGCGAAGACCCGCTGCTGGATCTGCCTGGTCCCGGTGGCCTCGTCGAAGAGGAGGTCCTCCAGTTCCTCCAGGGCGTCGTCCATCGACTGAATGGTGGCGAAGTGCCCGTCGACGATGGTGTCCAGCAACCCGTGAACCAGCGCCCCGGGGCCGAACTCGAGCAGCCCGTCCTCCGCCCAGCGCCCGAGCACCTCGGGCAGGTCGAGCTCGTCGTCGGTACGGACGGTGATCAGCCCCCGCGGCATCACGAAGCCGGACACCCGCCCCGTGCGCAGCACGGGGACCTTCTCCTCGCCCTCCACCAGGGTGGCGCCGTAGCAGGTGACGAACGTGTGGGTGGCGTGCCGGGTAGCCTTCGGACGCTCCCTCGGTTCGACCGCGTCCTCGACCGCCAGCGGGTCGAGGCCCAGCTCGTCGGCCAGCACGGACAGAACCTCCGGGTCGGGGCGCAGCAGGTCCACCCACACCAGCGCGGCCTCGTCCGCCAACCAGGTGTCGAGCTCCCCCAGCGGGAAGTCCTCGCCGACCAGCTGGCCCGCCTTCCAGACCCGGCTCTGGATCGTCGTCACCCGGCCAGCTTCGCACAGCCGCAGTTGCGACGGCCCGGCCCACGCCACGCCGAGGCGAACGGGCTGTGTCGCACGGTGGGCCACGACACGGGTGCCCACCCCCGTGAGCGGGTCGCTCGGACGTCCCCATATGGGTTACCTTGCAAGCGTGTCGATCGACCTCAACGCGGACCTCGGGGCGGGCTGCGGAGAATCGAACGGGGAGCTTGACCGGCTCTTCCTCGCCTTGGCCACCAGCGCCAACATCGCCTGCGGTGCGCACGTGGGCGACCCGGCGACGATTCTCAACGCCTGCGGCGAGGCGTCCGCCTCGGGGGTGGCCATCGGCGCGCTGATCGGATATCGGGACCCGTTCGGCGGCGGGCGGCGCTTCATCGACTACGACGCCGACGACCTCACGGCCGAGATCATCTACCAGCTCGGGGCCCTCGACGGGCTCGCCCTGACCGAGGGCAGCCGGGTCAGCCACCTGCGCCCCGCGGGCGCGCTCATGGAGGCCGTCGAGACCGATCGCCACCACGCCTGGGCGATCGTGAACGCCGTGCTCGACTACGACCCGACGCTGGTCGTCGTCGGCCCGCCGAACTCCGCCCTGGTGACCACGGCGGAGCGCCATGGGGTGCCCACGGCGCTGGAGTTCCTGCCGCACCGGATGCCGCGCACCTCGACCGAGGACGGGCGACTGATCGCCGACCCCCACCTGGTGACGCGCCGGGCGATCGACGCCGCCGACAGCGGCCGCTACGCCACGATCCGCCTCCCCCGGGTGCATCCCGCGGGGATCGACCTGGCCCGGGCGATGGTGACCGGACTGGTGCACGCCGGGCACCGGCCGCACAGCTTCGCCTCAACCGGGGACGCGGCGCCCAGGGCCGCCGCAATAGACTCCGGCTAAGCCGACACCCCGCGGGAGGATGAACCCCATGCCGATCAGCAAGGTCCTGGTGGCCAACCGCGGCGAGATCGCCGTCCGGGTCATCCGGGCGGCGCACGACGCGGGCCTGGCCAGCGTCGCCCCCTACGCCGACCAGGACACCGAGGCGCTGTTCGTCACGCTGGCGGACGAGGCGTTCGCCCTGAACGGGTCGTCGCCGGCGGACACCTACCTCGATGTGGCGAAGCTCCTGGCGATCGCCGCCCGCTCGGGCGCCGACGCCGTCCACCCCGGCTACGGCTTCCTGGCGGAGAACGCCTCCTTCGCCCAGGCCGTGATCGACGCCGGTCTGACCTGGATCGGTCCCCCGCCGTCGGCCATCGAGGCGCTGGGAGACAAGGTGAGCGCGCGCCACCTCGCCCAGCGGGCCGGGGCCCCGCTCGTCCCCGGGACGGCCGACCCCGTGGCGGACGCGCATGAGATCGTCGCCTTCGCCGATGCCCACGGGCTGCCGATCGCCATCAAGGCGGCCTTCGGCGGCGGCGGGCGCGGGCTGAAGGTGGCCCGCACGCGCGAGGAGATCCCCGAGCTGTTCGCCTCGGCCACCCGCGAGGCGATCGCCGCCTTCGGCCGCGGCGAATGCTTCGTGGAGCGCTACCTGGACCGCCCGCGGCACGTCGAGACCCAGTGCCTGGCCGACAGCCACGGCAACGTCGTGGTCGTCTCCACCCGCGACTGCTCGCTGCAGCGGCGGCACCAGAAGCTGGTCGAGGAGGCGCCGGCGCCGTTCCTCACCGAGGCACAGGAGCGCCAGCTGTACGAGTCCAGCAAGGCGATCCTCCGCGAGGCGGGTTACGTCGGGGCGGGCACCTGCGAATTCCTGGTCGGCCAGGACGGCACGATCTCCTTCCTGGAGGTCAACACGCGGCTGCAGGTCGAGCATCCGGTCTCCGAGGAGGTCAGCGGCCTCGACCTCGTGCGCGAGATGTTCCGGATCGCGGACGGGGAGGCCCTGGGCTACGGCGATCCGGTGCTGCGGGGCCACTCGTTCGAGTTCCGGATCAACGCCGAGGACGCCGGGCGCGGCTTCCTGCCCGCGCCGGGAACCGTCACCGCGTGGCAGCCCCCCGCCGGGCCGGGCGTCCGGGTGGACGAGGGCTACCGGGTCGGGATGGTCGTCCCCGGGGCGTTCGACTCGCTGGTGGCCAAGATCATCGTCACCGGCGCCGATCGCGAGCAGGCCCTGGCCCGCTCCCGCCGCGCCCTGCGCGAGACCGTCCTGGGGGGGATGCCCTCGGTGATCCCGTTCCACCTGGCGGTGCTGGACGAGCCGGCGTTCCTTGCCGCCGACGGGACGCTGGGGGTTCACACCCGCTGGATCGAGACCGAGTTCGCCACCCGGATCGAGCCCTACACCGGGGTGGTCGGCGAGTCCGACCCGCCGGAACAGCAGATGTTCGTGGTCGAGGTCAACGGCCGCCGCGTCGAGGTGCGGCTGCCCGCCGCCCTCAGCGCCCCGACCCGGGCGGCGACCGCGAAGCGGCCGACCCGGCGCAGCACCGGGGGCGCCCACGCCAAACCGGCCTCGTCGAATGCCCTGGCGGCGCCGATGCAGGGCACCATCGTGACCGTGGCCGTCACCGAGGGCCAGCTGGTGGCCGAGGGCGACCTCGTGGTGGTCCTGGAGGCGATGAAGATGGAGCAGCCCATCAATGCCCACCGCGGCGGCGTCATCACCGGGATCAGCGCCGAGCCCGGGGCGAGCGTCACCAGCGGCCAGGTGCTCTGCGAGATCGTCGACCCCGAGTGACGCTCGGGCGAGCGCCGCGCCCCCGCCCGAAGATCAGTAGCTGACGACCTGCTCGGCGGAGTGCCCGTGGAGCCGCCGCGCGGCCTCGGCGATGGAGCCGCTCAGCGACGGGTACACGGTGAACGACTGCGACAGCTCGTCCACGGTGAGCTTCCGGGCGACGGCCAGTGACAGGCTGTGAATCAGCTCGCCGGCGTCCGGCGCCACCACCACACCGCCGACGATGATGCCGGTGGTCGGCAGGCAGAAGATCTTGACGAAGCCATCGGTGAGGCCGCGCATCTTCGCGCGGGCGTTGGTCCGCAGCGGCACCATCACCGACAGCGCCCGGACCAGCCCGGCGTCCACCTGCTCCTGGGAGACGCCCACGGTGGCGATCTCCGGGGCGGTGAACACGTTGGACGAGATCGTCCGGAAGTCGAGCGGCTGCACCGCGTCGCCCAGCGAGTGCCACAGCGCGATCCGTCCCTGCATGGCGGCCACGGAGGCAAGTGCGAAGACGCCGGTGCAGTCGCCGGCGGCATAGACGCCACGGGCGGTCGTCCGGGAGACCTTGTCCACCGTGATGTGGCCGGAGGGAGTCAGCTGGACCCCGGCCTCCTCCAGGCCGATGCCGGCCGTGTTGGGGGTGGCGCCCACCGCCATCAGGCAGTGCGAGCCGGTGACCGTCCGGCCGTCGGCGAGGGTCACCTCGACCGTGTCGCCGACGCGCGCCGCGCCCACCGCGCGACTGCGGGCCAGGATCGTGACGCCGGAGCGCTCGAAGACGTCCTGCAGCACCCGGGCCGCCTCGGCATCCTGGCCGGGCAGCACCTGATCGCGCGAGGACACCAGGACGACGTCGACCCCCAGGGCGTTGTAGGCGCTGGCGAACTCGGCGCCGGTGACGCCGGAGCCCACCACGATGAGCCGCTCAGGCAGGGTCTGCAGGTTGTACAGCTGCGTCCAGTTGAGGATGCGCTCGCCGTCCGTCCTGGCGCTGGGCAGTTCCCGCGGCGTGGCGCCCGTGGCGACCAGCGTGATATCGGCGGGCAGCCGCTCCTCGCCGGACGGGGTGGTCGCGACGACCGCATCGGTTCCGTCCAGCCGCCCGGTGCCCGCGATGATCCGGATGCCCTCGCCCTCCAGCCGACGGCGGATGTCGGCGGACTGCGCCTTGGCCAGGTCCAGAACCCGCCGGTTGACCCGCGCCAGGTCCACCGACAACGCGCCGAACGGGTCGGCACCGTCCGCCCCGCACAGGCCGAGCTCGTGCGCCCCGCGCAGGGTCGACATCACCTCCGCGGTGGCGATCAGGGTCTTCGAGGGAACCACATCGGTCAGGACGGCGGCCCCGCCCATCCCGGCCCGCTCGATCAGCGTCACCTGGCCGCCGAGTTGCCTGCCGACCAGCGCCGCCTCGTAGCCCCCCGGACCGCCACCGATGATCACCACGTCCGTCACGGGTGCATTGTTCCACGCGCCTCGCCGGACACTCCAGGATGCGGCGAGCGGACGCCACCGTACCCCTCGAAGTGGCCCCGGGCCCGGGGCTATAGTCACAGCCGTGACCGCCATCGATCCCTTCACCGCCGCGGCCGAGGCCGCCGCCGCCCTCCGTTCGCGCCTGTCGATCGACGGCCTCGATCTCGCCCTGGTTCTCGGGTCCGGCTGGTCCGGGGCCGCGGAGGGGCTGGGCGAGACCGTCGGCGAGATCCCTCTGGGCGAGCTCCCCGGCTTCAGCGCGCCGGTCGTTGCCGGCCACGGCGGCGCGCTGCGCGTCGTCCGCACCGCCAACGGGAAGCTGGCGGGGCTGTTCACCGGGCGCACCCACTACTACGAGGGCAAGGGCGTCGCGGCGGTCGTGCACGGCGTGCGGACGGCGGCCGCGGCCGGCGCCACGACCCTGGTGGTCACCAACGGGTGCGGCGGGCTGAACCCCGCCTGGGCGCCCGGCACCCCCGTCCTGATCGCCGACCACATCAACCTGACCGCCGCCACGCCGCTGGTCGGGCCGACGTTCATCGACCTCACCGAGGCCTACAGCCGGCGGCTGCGTGCCCTGGCGCACGAGGTCGACCCGAGCCTGGACGAGGGCGTCTACTGCCAGTTCACCGGGCCCCAGTACGAGACGCCGGCGGAGGTCCGCTACGCGGCGGCGATCGGGGGCGACCTGGTCGGCATGTCCACCGCGCTGGAGGTCATTGCCGCCCGCGCCGCAGGTCTGGAGGTGCTGGGGATCAGCCTGGTGACCAACGCCGCCGCCGGCATCAGCCCGACCCCGCTGCACCACGACGAGGTCGTCGAGGCCGGCCGCAACGCCCAACCCCGACTGCGCGGCCTCATCGCCGGGCTGCTCGAACGGCTGTAAGGAGACGCTCATGGACGCCGCACTGCTGACCGCCATCGACGCCTGGCTGGCCGAGGATCCCGACGCCGCGACCGCCGCCGCGCTGGGACGGCTGCGCGAGCGAGCGCTCGCCGGCGACGCCGACGCCGGGGCCGAGCTCGCCGACGCGTTCGTCGGCCCGCTCACCTTCGGCACCGCCGGGCTGCGGGGGGCACTCGGCCCCGGGCCCAACCGCATGAACCGGGTCGTCGTTTCGCAGGCCGCCGCGGGCCTGGCCGCCTACCTCAACGCCAACGGGCTCGGCGGCGGCAAGGTGATCATCGGCTTCGACGCCCGCTACAACTCCGACGTCTTCGCCCGCGACACCGCCGAGATCATGGCCGCCGCCGGGCTGGAGCCGCTGCTGTGCACCCGCGCGTTGCCCACCCCGGTGGTCGCGTTCGGCATCCACCACTTCGGCTGCGTGGCCGGCGTGGTGGTCACGGCCTCGCACAACCCGCCCCAGGACAACGGCTACAAGGTCTACCTGGGCGACGGCTCCCAGATCGTGCCCCCCGCCGACGCCGAGATCGCCGCCCAGATCGCCGCCGTCGCCGCCCGCCCGCTGGCCGCCATCGCCCGGACGAACTCCTGGACGAGCGTCGGCGACGACCTGGTCGGGGCCTACCTGGACCGGGCCGCCACGCTGGTCCCCGAGGGCGCCCCCCGCGAGCTGGCGTGGGCCTACACCGCGATGCACGGGGTCGGTGCGGCCGTCGTCCGGGGTGCGGTGGCCCGCTGCGGCTTCACCGCGCCGGCCGAGGTGGCCGAGCAGATCGACCCGGATCCGGACTTCCCGACCGTCGCCTTCCCCAACCCCGAGGAGAAGGGCGCCATGGACCTGGCGCTCGCGGTGGCCCGCGGCATCGACGCCGACATCGCCATCGCCAACGACCCGGACGCCGACCGCTGCGCGATGGCCGCCCCGATCGGCGGGGCCTGGCGGATGCTGTCGGGCGACGAGCTCGGCTCGATCCTCGCCGAGGCGGCGCTGCGCGAGGGACGGGAGGGCGTCTACGCCTGCTCCATCGTCTCCAGCACGCTGCTGGGCGAGATGGCCCGCGCCCACGGCCAGCCGTTCGAGGCCACGCTCACCGGGTTCAAGTGGATCGGCCGGGTGCCCGGCCTCGCTTTCGGCTACGAGGAGGCCATCGGCTACTGCACGGACCCGTCCGCGGTGCCCGACAAGGACGGCATCACCACCCTCGTGCGGCTGCTCACGCTGGCGGCGCGGCTCAAGGCCGAGGGCGGTTCGATCGCCGGCCTGCTGGACGACATCGCCCGCCGCTACGGGCTGCACCTCACCACGCAGCTGTCCTACCGGGTGTCGGACCTGTCGCTGATCGGCGACGCCATGGCGCGGCTGCGGTCCAACCCGCCCGCCTCCCTGGCCGGGGACCCGGTGCGCGTGGAGGACCTGGCCGAGGGGCTGCATCTGCCGCCCACGGACGGCATCCTGCTGGAGGGCGAGCGCGTCCGGGTGGTCGTCCGGCCGTCCGGGACCGAACCGAAGCTGAAGTGCTACCTCCAGGTGAAGCTGCCCGTGGCCGACAGCCAGGACCTGTCGGCGGCCCGTCCCGCCGCGGACGCGGTCATGGCACAGGCGCGCGCCGACATCGCGGGGGCCCTGGGGCTGTGACCCGGGTGGTCCTCGTGGCCGGCCCCTCGGGGAGCGGCAAGTCGCTGCTGGTCCGGCGCGCGGGCTGCCCGTGCCTGCGCCTGGACGACTTCTATCGCGACGCCGACGCCCCCGGGCTGCCGCGCACCCTCGGCATCGTCGACTGGGACGACGTGGCCAGCTGGGACGGCGCCGCCGCCGTGGCGGCCATCGGCGCGCTCGTGGCCACGGGCACCGCTGAGACCCCGGAGTACAGCATCCCGCTGAGCCGCGCCGTGGGCTCCAAGACGGTCACCATCGGGGTCGACGCCCCGCTGCTGCTGGCGGAGGGGATCTTCGCCATCGAGGCCCTGCCGCTGTGCCGCGCCGCCGGGCTCGACGTGGAGGGCGTCTACCTCGACCGGCCCCGGACGCTGGTGGCGTTCCTGCGGCTGCGGCGCGACCTGAAGCAGAAGCGCAAGTCGCTGTCGGTGCTCCTGCGCCGCGGGTTTGCCCTGTGGCGGGCGCAGCCGCAGCTGCGGGAGCACGCGGTCGCGGCGGGGTTCACCCCCTACTCGATGGGGCGCGCGACGCGCGCGCTTGCAGCAGCGACGCCAGCGTCGCCAGCCCCCGCTCGGCCTGCTCGGGCGAGGCGTGGCTGAAGTTGAGCCGCATCGTCCCCAGGACCGGCTCACCCGGGTAGAAGTCCTCCCCCGGCATGAACGCCACCCCCTCGTCGAGGGCCTCCGCCAGCAGGGTGCGAGTGTCGATCGGGCGGCGGAGGCGCAGCCAGAAGAACAGGCCGCCCTGGGGCGTCCGCCAGTCGGCGAGCTCGCCCAGGTGGCGGCGCAGCGCCGCCTCGAAGCTGTCGCGCCGGGCCGAGTAGAAGGCGGCGAGTTCGCTCACGCGCCGCGGGCGACCGCCCGAGCGCAGCTCGCGCATCACGAGGTGCTGCCCCACGCGCGAGCTGTGCAGGTCGCTGGCCTGTTTCAGCATGACCAGGGGCGCGAACAGGTCGTCCGAGGCCGCGAGGAAGCCCAACCGTAGCCCCGGCGCCATGGTCTTGGAGAACGAACCCTGGTAGATCCAGGACGCCCCGGCCATGGCCGCCACGACGGGCGTGCGGTCGGCGGGACCGTAGACCAGATCGCGGTAGGGGTCGTCCTCGAACAGGGTCACCCCGGCCTCGGCGCACCGGGCGCCCAGCGTGCGGCGCTCGGCCTCCGAGGCGCAGCGCCCCGTGGGGTTGGCGAACGTGGGGACGACGTAGGCCAGCGGCGCGGCCGGGGCGGCATCCCACGACAGGGGGATGAACGCGGCGCCGAAGAAGCGGAAGGCCTGCAGCGCCGCCAGGTACGTGGGCGCCTCGAGCGCGACCGGCGTGCCCGGGTCGATGAAGAGCTTCGCGACCAGGTCGATCCCCTGCTGGCTGCCCGACAGGATCATCACGCGCTCCGGTGGCGCGTCGATCCCCAGCCTGGTGAGCGACGACGACACCTCGGCGCGGAGTTCCGGGTCGCCCTCGGAGGGTCCGTACTGCAGGATCTCCGGCGGGAGCGCGAGCTGGAAGTCGGGGAAGGTGGCCGCGGCCGGGAGGCCGCCGGCGAAGGAGACCATGCCGTCGCGATCGATCACCGAGAGGATCTGTCGGATGGGCGACGGGCGCAGGTCGGCGAGACGGGTCGAGAGGGCCACCGAAACTCCTATGCTTTGGTCAGGCAGGTTGACCCACATGGTGGGGTCGTGCGCGGCGAAAGGTCAAGATGGTTGACTCAGATCGTGAGACGGAGCTGCGGGATGCCATCGAGGCGTTCTTCTTCGGCTTCCGCGCCTTCACCGCGCCCCCGGACGAGATCCTCGCCGCGCGCGGCCTCGGCCGGACGCATCACCGGATCCTCTACTTCGTCCATCGCGACCCGGGAATCTCCGTCGGCGCCCTGCTGGCCATCCTCGGCATCACCAAGCAGGCCGCCCACGGCCCACTGCGCGAGCTGGAGCGGGAGGGGCTGATCGCCTCGAAGCGCGCCGAGCGCGACGGACGCGTCCGCGAGCTGTGGGTCACCGCGAGCGGCGAGGAGCTGGAGGCCCGGCTGAGTGGCGCCCAACTGGAGCTGCTCGGCGACGCGTTCGCCCGGTGCGGCCGGGCCGCCGAGGACGGTTGGCGGCAGGTGATGGGAGCCCTCGCCGCCCCCACCGGCGGAGCACCGTGACGCCGCCCCCGGGGCTCGTGGCCGGCGGCCGGCGGCACTCCGTGGGAGTGCGCCGCGACGGCACGCTCCTGGCCGCGGGCAACGGCCACGCCGGCGAGCTCGACGTCACCGACTGGGTGGACATCGTCGCCGTGGCGGCCGGGAACGTCCACACCTTCGGCAACACCGGTCGGTCGCACACGGTGGGGCTGCTCGCCGACGGCACCGTCAGGGCGTCCGGCTGGAACGGCGGCGGTCAGTGCGAGGTGGGCGCGTGGACGGGCGTGGTGGGCATCGCCGCCGGCTGGCGCCGCACGCTGGGCGTCCGGAGCGACGGGACGGTGCTGTCGTCCGGGCGGCCGGACGAGGGCGCCTGCGACGTGTCCGGGTGGCACGAGATCGTCGCCGCATCCTGCGGGGACTGGCACTCGGTCGGCCTCCGGGCCGATGGCACAGCGCTCGCCGTCGGCGTGGACCGGCGGGGGCAGTGCCGGGTCGCCGGCTGGACCGGCCTGACGGCTGTGGCGGCCGGCTACCTGCACACCGCGGGCGTGACGGCCGACGGGCGGGTGCTCGCCGTCGGGGACCCGGCCTCGGGCGTGCTCGACGTGACCCGCTGGCGCGATGTCGTCGAGGTGGCTGCCGGCAGCCACCACACGGTCGGGCTCACCGCGAGCGGTCGGGTCCTGGCCACCGGCAGCAACCGGCAGGGCCAATGCGACGTCGGCGGGTGGAGCGACATCGTCGCCGTGGCGGCGGGCTCCCTGCACACCCTCGGCCTGCGCCGCGACGGGACGGTGGTCGCCGCCGGCAGCAACGACGCCCGGCAATGCGAGGTGGCGACCTGGTCCGACCTTCGCGTGCCCGGACCGACCGCTGAAGGCCCGGCCCGGAGGGTGATGCGCGGACAGACCCAGAGCACCGACGCGGCGACCGGCTCGCTTCGCCGCGGCCGGACACCGTCGGCGACGGCTTCATCCAGATCGACGCCGTCGAGCACTGCCGCTCGCCGCGATCGACGCGACGTCCGCCTCTCCGGCGAGCCCGACCGCGAGACCTGGGCCTAGCCGGCGGGCTCGTGCTCGGGGCAGTCGACGCGAAGGTCGCGGTCGCGCAGCGCCGTGCCGAGCAGCAGACACCGGGCCGAGCCGCGGGTGCCGGGGGGCTGGAAGTGGCGACACGTCGGGCAGCTGCGATTCACGCTGATCACGCCGGCCTCCTGGAGGCGCGCAATCTCGCCGAGCAGCACCCGCAGCGTGGTGGCGCGATCGGTGGCGTTACCGGATTCGGCCGCCAGGACCGGGCCCAGCGCGAAGGCGATCTCGGACCCGACGGCGCGGCCGGCATCGGTGAGGCCGACGAGGGTACTGCGGAGGTCGCTGGGGTCGCGGTACCGCGCGAGCAGGCCACGCTTGTGGAGGGTGGAGACGGCATCGCTGGCGGTGGGTTGGGAGACGTCGAGCTCGGCCGCCAGGTCGCTCACCCGGCGAGCCCGACCATCGATGAGCGTCTCGATCACGCTGACACCGAGGAGGGACAGCGCGTGCCCGGTCGCTACCAGTTGGCGGGCCGCCCGCAGGGCCCGCCCGAGCCGTTCGACTGCCGCGAGCACCTTGCGGTCGAGGTCGGCGTCGGCGCTCATGACGTCATTATCGCCCGCCCAGCGCGGCTCGGCTCACCACCGGGCGGCGCCATAGGGCTGCGACCACAGGGCCACCGTCAAGGTGACGGCCTTGAACCACGCCGCGTGCATCGCCTCGAGATCGTCCGCGTCGGCGCCGGCGTTGGCGAGGAACGGGCGAATGGTGGCCGTGATGGGCCAGATGAACGCGATCAGGTACCGCAACGGAATGTGGGTCTGGTGAGAGTGGACGTGGTCGGTGTCGCCCAGGGTGTCGGTGTGGCGTCGGGCGATCTCGTGCTGGTAGTTCAGCCACCGCTGGTCCCACGGCCGCTCACACAGATCACGGATCCATTGACCGAACCGGACGCGGACAGCGCCGAGGTAGTCGCCCGAAGGCTGACCGTCGGCACCGTTGAACGACACCACGAGGTGAGCGTTTGCGCCCACGAAGCCGTACCAGAGGTCGAGGATCTCCTCGACCTGGGGCTCCAGGATCGCGCCGGCCCGGGTGAGGGAGGCGGCGTCGTCGTCGGTCCACAGCAGGGTGGACAGCAGCAGGTCGAGGTCGCCCGTGGTGACCGGCGAGGTGGGCAGGTGCTCGTCGTAGGTGTAGCCGGCGATGGATGCGGTCATGGCTGTTCTCCTTGGGTTCGGACGGGCCCCGAGCCGAGCGGGGAACGCTCACCCTGGGACGACGAACTGACTATAGATAGGATTCCTATGTATCTGTCAAGCATGGGCGGTCCCCTCCGATCGCGACGTGCGTACAGGGCGGGCGTACGGCGCCCGTCAGCTCGGCACCCTGAACGAACACACCCCCGCCGTTCATCAGCACACGCGCGAAGGTCGGCCGGGGGCTCGGGGGTGCCGCCCGACCCCAATCGGCTCCCGTTTCTGGGTGCGGTGTCTGCAGTCGGGCTTCAACGCTGCTCCGTGCGCCGGTGTCCGCCCCCCAGAACGCGCTCACCGATCGTCAGCACCATCAGCTGCCGCGGACAGTGTCGAGCCGCGGCGGCAGCCGCTCGAGACGCTCGCCCGAGCCGTCTTCGCCCACGCCCGAGCTCAGCCGCGGTGGAGCCCGGCCTGGAGGACTCGTCGGGTGCCTGCGGGGCTGCGCTCCAACGCGACGGCGGGCCGGACGGGGCGCCGGACGAGTTCGCCGCCACAGTTCGGGCACACTCCGCCCAGGCAGCCCTCAGCGCACGCCGCGCACCACGTGCACTCGAAGCTGCAGATGACCGCATCCGGGGCGGCCGGAGGCAGGTCAACGTCGCAGCACTCACAGTTCGGACGCAGCTCCAGCATGAGCGGCACCCTTCCGCGTGCACTCCCGGGTGTCAACCGCGAGGACTCCCCACCGCGCCCGGCGCTGGCCCCGGTCAGGCGGGCGACCCCCCGCTACCGCCCACGAACCGACCGCACCGAGCCCAGACCGGGGCCAAGAGACCATCACCCGTCCCGGACGCCGGCGGCGCCCCAAGCGGCGCCAACCCTTCAGCGACCATCAGCCCCGCGATCCGCGCAGCCGACGAGCGGCGCAGCGGCCCCGCCACGCCAGACGCACGGGGACCCGCCCACCCTCGAGTTCGACCCGACCCCCGCCAGGCGGAGCCCCCAGCCCATCCCCCGCCGCACCGCGCGACCAGCCTCGGGCACCCCGCTCGCCACCCGCCGGGAACGCGCCGGCCACCCACGACCCCGGGCCTACGATGACCGAGTGACTGCGACCCCCGCCGCCGAGGACACCTCACCATTCGCCCCGTTCCGGCGCCGCGCCTTCCTGTGGCTCTGGCTGGGCGTCCTGGTCAGCAGCATCGGTGGCTGGGCCCAGATGGTGGGCGCCCAGTGGATGTTCGTCAACGACCCCAACGCGGCGACCATCGTCACGCTCGTCCAGAGCGCCACGACCCTTCCCGTGATGCTGCTCGCCCTGCCGGCCGGTGTGCTGGCGGACGCCTTCGACCGACGGTGGCTGCTGTTCGGCGTCCAGGTGTACGCGATCATCGTGTCCAGCCTGCTGGCGCTGCTCACGGCCCTCGGCATGATGCCCCCGGTGCTGCTGCTGGCGTTCACGTTCGCGGTGGGGGTGGGCATGGCCGTGATGATCCCCACCTGGCAGCCCCTGATCACAGAGCTGGTGCCACGCTCGCAGCTCGCGGCCGCCACCCGGCTGGACATGGTGAGCGTCAACGTCTCCCGGGCCATCGGACCGGCCATCGCGGGCCTCTTGATCGCCCGAGCCGGGGTCCCGGCGGTCTTCCTCTTCAATGCCTGCTGCGCGGTGCTGCTGATCGTCGTCCTGCTGAGCTGGCGGCGCCGCTTCGAGAGCGCCGGCCCCCGGGAGCGGTTCCTCCCCGCGCTGCGCGCCGGCGGCCGCTACGTGCGACACGAGCCGGTCGTCCGGATGATCCTGCTACGCCTGGTCCTGTTCGTCGTCCCGGGCACCGCCCTGTGGGCGCTGCTGCCGCTGATCGCCAGCCGCCAACTCGGCCTGGACGCCAGCGGGTACGGCCTGCTCTTCGCGGCCCTCGGCGTGGGCGCCGTCGCCGGTGCCCTCACGCTCGGTCGAGTGAAGGCCCGACTGTCGTCCAACGCGATCCTCAACTGGGTGGCCCTGGCCTTCGGGTTGTCGCTCGCCGCCCTCATGGTGGCCGACTCCCTGTGGATGGCGCTGCCGCTGCTCATGGTCGCCGGCTACGGCTGGACGGCCACCGCCTCCACCCTGGTCTCGGAGTTGCAGCTCTTCCTCCCCGGGTGGGTTCGTGCCCGGGCGCTGGCCGTGTACATGATGGCCTTCATGGGAACCCAGGCGTTCATCTCTCCGCTCTGGGGGCTCATCACGCAGCTGGCCGGGCTGCCGACCGCTCTGGGGATCGCCGCGGCCCTGGTGATCGTCAGCGCCGCCGCGGGGCTGGCGCTGCGCATCCCCGAGAGCGCCGACCTGGATCAGTCGCCCGCCGCCTTCTGGGGGGACGCCCCGCTGCTGCTGGACGCGGGCCCGGACGACGGACCGATCGCGGTCTCGGTCGAGTACGACCTCGACGAGGCGAACGAAGCGGCCTTCCTGGAGGCCATGCAGGCGATGCGGCGCTCTCGCCTGCGCAGCGGCGCCATCCAGTGGACGCTCTATCGGGTGGGAGAGGCCCCCCACCGCTTCGTGGAACTGTTCGTCGTCTCGTCCTGGGACGAGCACCTTCGCCAACACCAGGGTCGGCTCACCGCCGACGACCAAGCAATCGAGGACCGGGCAGCCAGCCTCGTCATCGGGGCGCCGCGGGCCAGGCACCTCCTGCCGCCTGAGACCCCACGGCTGCCCACGACCGACCAAGCCTGGGAACTCGACCCGCGCTGACCACCGCGGGCGAGCCCCTAGCTCACCCCCTCGCCGACCGCGATCGTGTCCACGGCCGACGAACGTCGCGAGGGACGTCCATCACCCGGCTCCACCCTGGGCCGGCGAGTCTCCTACCCGGGAGCGGCCCTGGGACACCCCCGGGGGCGTCAGGCGACGGGCGCCCAGGCCGGGCCGGTCTCGCCCAGGGTCTCGTCCAGCTTGGCGAAGATCGGGATCGGCCTGGCCAGCGGCGTGCCCGCCACGAGCGGGCGCGAGGCCCAGACTGCCTGCTGATTCACGTAGTCGCCCTGGAGCACCGGGTAGTCCGCGCTGCCCTCCTCGGAGACGGTGCGCAGCTCCGGCTGGGCGGCCCACACCCCGGTGCCGCCGAGCGCCTCGAACACCTTCTGGGCGGCGTGCGGCAGCAGCGGCGTCAGGAGGGTGTTGCAGTCGCTGACCACCTGCAGCGCGACGTGGAGCACCGTGTCGCGGCGCGCCGGGTCGTCCTTGAGCTTCCAGGGCTCCTGATCGGAGATGTACTTGTTGGCCAGGCCGACGATCCGCATCGCCTCGGTGGTGGCCGCCTTGAACTTGCAGCGCCCCCACAGGTCGCCGATGGTCGCGAACGCCGCCTTCGAGGCCGCCAGCAGCTCGGCGTCCGCCTCGGTCAGCTCGCCGGCCTCCGGGATGGCCCCGCAGTTCTTGTGGGCCATCGAGATCGACCGGTTGACCAGGTTCCCCCACTCGTTGGCCAGCTCGAAGTTGTTGCGGCGGACGAACTCGTCCCACGTGAAGTCGGCGTCCTGATTCTCCGGGCCGGCCACGGCGATGAAGTAGCGCAGC
>CAZBMH010000033.1:0-23127 GCA_964492685.1 uncultured Micropruina sp. | reverse complement strand
CGACCACCGGCGTCGACCCGGTGTCGCGGCGCGAGTTCTGGCGCATCCTCGCCGAGCTGCACCGCGCCGGCAAGACCGTGCTGGTCGCCACCCCCTACATGGACGAGGCCGAGCGCTGCACCCAGGTCGTCTTCCTCGACGCCGGCACGATCCGGCAGCAGGGCAGCCCGGACGAGATCAAGGCCATGATCCCGGGCGTGCTGCTCGAGGTCGCCGCCACCGAGCCGCGGGCCGCGCTGGCCCTCGTCCGCACCCTGCCGGGCGTGCTGGGCTCGCACCTGTACGGCGACGTCGTCCGGGTGCTGGTGGACGCCGCCCCCGCCGACGCCCAGGCGGTGCTGGCGGGACCGCTCGCCGGCGCCGGGATCGGGGCCACCGTCCGCGCCGTGGCCGTCGACATGGAGACCGCCTTCGCCTTCCTGGCCGAGGTCGAGAACGCCGCGGGGGTGGCCGGATGAGGGAGTCGCTCACCCGGATCGGGGCCATCGTCGCTAAGGAGTTCCGCCACCTGTGGCGCGACCCGCGGATGGTGGCTGCCGCCGTGCTGATGCCGGTGGTGCAGCTGCTGCTGTTCGCCTACGCGATCTCGTTCGACGTGAAGGACATCTCCACCCTGGTCATCGACCAGGACAAGACGCCGGCGAGCCGCGCCTACGTCGACACCTACCGCGCGTCCGGCTTCTTCAAGGTCGTGGGGGAGGCCACCGACCTGGGCGCCGCCGACGTGGCCTTCGACACCAACGCCGCCCGGATCGTCCTGGTGGTCCCCTCCGGGTTCGCCGCGTCGCTGGCCGCCGACGAGCGGGCGAGCGTCGCCGTCCTGCTGGACGGCAGCGAGCCCAACGCCGCGCGGATCGGGCAGGCGTACGCCGTCGCCCTCAACCGCGTCTACGGCCAGGAGCTGACCATCCGGTGGGCCGACACCCAGGGCATCGACGTGGCTGCCGTCGGGCAGCTGGAGCCGCGGGTGCGGGTCTGGTACAACCCGGAACGCACGTCCGCGATCTTCCTGATCCCGGGGCTCATGGTGGTCATCATCATGATCGTCACCGTCCAACAGACCGCCGTCTCGCTCGTCCGCGAACGCGACCAGGGCACGGCCGAACAGATGATGGTGAGCCCGCTGCGGGCGCCCGAGCTGATGATCGGTAAGCTGCTGCCCTGGACGCTGCTGGCCTTCATCGACATGGTGATGATCGGCGTGGTGGGGATGGTGCTGTTCGGCCTGCCGCTGCGCGGCAGCCTGGCGCTGCTGTCGGTGGCGGGGGTGCTGTTCGTCTTCTCCTGCCTGGGCATCGGGCTGGTGATCTCGTCGCTGGCGCCCACCCTCGACAGCGCCAACATCATTGCGCTGCTGCTGGCCTTCCTGCCCGGCTTCCTGCTGTCGGGGTTCGCCTTCCCGCTGGAATCCATCCCGTGGCCGCTGGAGTGGATCAGCCGGATCTTCCCCGGGCGCTACATGGTGTCGATCGCCCGCGGCGTCTTCCTCAAGGGCAGCGGCCTGGCCGAGGTCTGGCCCGACCTGCTGTCGCTGTCGGCGTTCGCGACGATCGTGCTGCTCCTGGCCACCGTGCTGTACCGGAGGGGGTCGCGATGAGCGCGCGCCGCATCCGGCTGCTGATGTGGAAAGAGTTCCTGCAGCTCCGGCGCGATCCGATCCTGATCCGCGCCCTGCTGTTGATGCCGGTGCTGCAGCTGATCCTCTTCGGCTACGTGGTCGCCGCCGACGTCACCAACATCTCCACCGCGGTCATCGACCTGGATCGGACGAGCATCTCCCGGCAGGTGGACGCGGCCTTCGTCGGGTCCGGCTACTTCAACGTCACCGCGCGTCCCGGCAGTGAGGGCGAGCTGCGGCCGCTGATGGACGCCGGCAAGGTCAAGCTGGCCGTGGTGATCCCCGAGGGCACCGAGGCCAGCCTGGATCGCGGCCAGGCGGCACCGCTGGGCATCATCGTGGACGGCTCCGACTCCCAAATCGCCTCGGTGGGGGCGGGCTATGCCACCCAGATCGTGGCGCGGCTCAACCAGGGGCGGATCGCCGCCCAGGGGCTGGAACTGCAGGCGCCGGGGATCGACGCCCGGGTGCGGGTGATGTTCAATCCGACGCTGGCCGCCGTGAACTCGATGATCCCGGGCCTGGTGGCGGCCATCCTGCTGCTGTCGCTGATGGCGATCATGTCGCAGGCGGTGGTGAAGGAGAGAGAGTCGGGGACGCTGGAGCAGATGTTCGTCACCCCGATCAGGCGCAGCGAGTACCTGATCGGCAAGATCCTGCCCTACTCGCTGCTCGCCGTCGTCCAGCTGAGCGTTGTGGCCCTGGTGGGACTGTTCTGGTTCAAGGTGCCGTTCAACGGCTCGCTCGGCGTGCTGCTGGTGGGGCTGACGCTGTTCATGCTGACGTCGATCGGCATGGGGCTGTTGGTGTCGCTGGTGTCGCGCACCCGCCAGCAGGCGCAGCAGATGGTGATGTTCGTGATGATCCCGAGCTTCGTCCTGTCGGGTTTCATCTTCCCCATCGACTCGATGCCGGCGGCGATGCAGCCCCTCAGCTACGCCATCCCGCTCACCTACGCCATCCAGGTGCTGCGGGCGTCGTTCATCAAGGGCAGCGGCTTCGAGGCGCTGGCGACCCCGCTGCTCATCCTCGCGCTGTTCGCCGTGGTGATCTTCGGAGCCGCCCTGGCGGCCACCCAGCGACGGCTGTCGGACTAGCGGAGGAGCACCCATGACCTGGCAACCCGACGCCCTGCGCGGCACCCCGCCGAACGCGGACGCGGCCATCTCCGTCCGCGGCCTGGTGAAGCGGTTCGGCGACTTCACCGCCGTCGACGCCATCGACCTCGACATCCCCCGCGGCCAGGTGTTCGGCTTCCTGGGGCCCAACGGCTCGGGGAAGACCACCACCATCCGGATGCTCACCGGCACCCTGGCGCCCCAGGCGGGGCAGGCGCTGGTGCTCGGCGAGGACGTGGTGCGGCACGCGGACCGGGTCAAGCGCCGGATCGGCTACATGTCGCAGAAGTTCGCCCTCTTCGAGGACATGACCGTGGACGAAAACCTGACCTTCTATGCGGGCGTCTACGACCTGGCGCCGGAGCTGTTCGCCGAGCGGCGCGCCTACGTCCTGGAGATGGCCGACCTCGTCGGCCGCGAGCACGAGCTGACCAAGAACCTGAGCGTCGGCTGGCGGCAGCGCCTCGCACTCGGTGCCGCCACCATCCACGAGCCCGAACTGCTGTTCCTGGACGAGCCGACCGGCGGGGTCGATCCGACGGCCCGGCGCCAGTTCTGGGACCTGCTGTACGACCTGGCCAGCCGCGGCGTCACCCTCTTCGTCACCACGCACTACATGGACGAGGCGAGCCACTGCAATCGGCTGGCGTTCATCTACCGCGGCCGGATCATCGCCGAGGGGTCGCCGCACGAGATCCGGCACGACTTCATGGCCGAGCAGATCGTCGAACTCACGCTCGCCGACGCCGAGGCGGCGTTGCACTGGCTGGACGGCGCGGACGGGGTGCGGGAGGCCTACCTCAGCGGCGCCACGCTGCACGCAGTCCTCCAGGGCCGCGGCGATCATCCGGCGGCGGCCGCCGCCGCGCTCGCCGAGCGGCTGCGCGGGGCCGGCTTCGCCGACGCCCACGCCGAACCCGTCGAAGCCTCCATCGAGGACGTCTTCGTCAACCTCGTCTCGCGGGAGCGGGCCGCGGGCTGAGTCAGCGCCTCGTGGCCGACTGCAGCATCGCGAGCACCATCGCCGTCCCGCTGGCGGCCACGCCGGCCAGCAGCGCGGTGCCCCCCGCGTAGGCGAGGAAGAGCTGGCTGCGGGTGGCCGAGGCGATCGGCACGTTCCAGCACAGGTAGCCGGCCCCGGTGGCCAGGGCGAGCGCCACGATCCCGGCCAGCAGCAGCACGACGAACATCGCCCCCGGTTTGGTGCGGACCAACACCCGCCGCTGCGCGATCCGCTGCACGCTCACCCCGAGGAACGCCCAGCCGCAGACCACGAGCGCGGCGGCGACCACGTCCGAGGGCCGGTGCCATTGGTTGACGAGGGTCGCGAAGCCGAAGGCGGTCACCGTGACGGCGCCGGCGACGGCGGTGATAGCGCGCAGGACGGGCGGCACCACCAACAACAGTGCGACGGCGATGGCGGCCCCGACGGTGGCGTGCCCCGAGGGCAGCGTGTTGTCCCCGCCCGCCGACGTCGGGATCCCGGCGAACACCGGGCGGTCGAACACCCAGTACTTGAGGGCCTGGGTGGTGAGGTTGGCCCCGGCGATGACGGCGGCGGCGATCGTCCCCATCAGCCACTCGCGGCGCAGGCCGCCGATCAGCAACACGAGCGCCATGGTCGCGATCAGCAGCGGCTGCGACACCGTGCCGAGCAGGGTCTGGAATTGGGTGTCGAGCCGCCAGGCGCCGATGGTGGAGCCCGCCAGCGCCAGCGCGTCCAGGGTCTGCCCGACGCGGGTGGCGACGAAGAAGCGCCACGAGGCATAGGTTCCGCCGGCCGCCAGCAGGGTGGCGGTCAGCGGGCCGATCACGGTCGGGGGCGGGGAGGAGGAAGTGGGGCTCACTCGTCCATGGTTCCAGGTCTGCCCAAGTCAGGACGCCAACGGCGCGTCGTGGGAGCCGCCCCGGTGGCGACTCGGGCCTTCGGGCCGCATGGCACGCCCCGGTGGCCACTGGCTCCTCGCGGGGATGGGCGGCGATCCCCGCCGGTACGTAGGTGACCGACAGCGGTCACTTACGTACCGATGAGGACGGCTCAGCCTGACTCGGTCAGCCCAACGGCTCGAAGCGGGCCTGGAAGAAGCGCAGGTACCTCGGCTCGTACACCATCCGGAGCCCCGTGGCGGCCTCGCGGGCGTCGAAGCAGGCCTTGACCGACTCGGCCACCACGTCCAGGTGCGCCTGGGTGTAGACGCGCCGCGGGATCGTCAGCCGGGTGAGCTCCAACGTCGGACGGTGGTTCTCGCCAGTCACCGCGTCGCGGCCGGCGGAGACGATGCCGCGCTCCATCGAGCGGATGCCCGAGTCCAGGTAGAGCTGCGCGGCCAGCGTCTGGGCCGGGAACTGCTCCTGGGTGAGGTGTGGGTAGAAGGCGCGGGCGTCCAGGAAGATGGCGTGCCCGCCCACCGGCTTGACGAACGGGATGCCCCACTGGTCGAGCAGCAGCCCGAGGTAGCGGATCTGCCCGACGCGCGACTTCATGTAGTCGAGCTGGACCGACTCGGTGATGCCGATGGCCATCGCCTCCATGTCGCGCCCGGCCATGCCGCCGTAGGTGTGCAGCCCCTCGTAGACCACGACCAGGTTGCGGGCCTCCTCGAACAGGGCGTCGTCGTTGGTGGCCAGCCAGCCGCCGATGTTGACCAGCGGGTCCTTCTTGCCCGACATGGTGCAGCCGTCGGAGTAGGAGCAGAACTCCCGCAGGATGTCGGTCAGCGACGCGTCGGCGTAGCCCTCCTCGCGCTCGAGGATGAACAGGGCGTTCTCGACCGCGCGAGTGGCGTCCAGGTACACCTTGATGCCGTAGCGATCGGTCAGTTCCCGCACGGCGCGGACGTTGGCCATGGAGATGGGCTGGCCGCCCGCCATGTTGACGGTGGCGGCCACGCAGACGTAGGGAATCCGGTCCGCGCCCACCTCGTCGATCAGCCGCTGCAGCTTCGCCAGGTCGATGTTGCCCTTGAACGGCGCGTGCGAGGACGTGTCGTGCGCCTCGTCCACGATGACGTCGTGGAAGGTGGCGCCGGCCTTCTCCTGGTGGAAGCGGGTGGTGGTGAAGTACATGTTCCCGGGCACGTGGTCGCCGGGCTTGATGGCCGCCTGCGAGAGCAGGTTCTCGGCGCCGCGCCCCTGATGGGTGGGGACGACGTGCCGGTAGCCGTAGACCTCCCGGATGGTGCGTTCCAGCTTGTAGAAGTTCACCGAGCCGGCGTAGGCCTCATCGCCCAGCATCATCCCGGCCCACTGCCGATCGCTCATCGCGTTGGTACCCGAGTCGGTCAGCAGGTCGATGTAGACGTCCGCGGAGTGCAGCAGGAAGGTGTTGTACCCGGCCTCGCGGAGCGCCACCTCACGCTCCTGGGGGGTGGTCGTGCGCAGCGGCTCGACGACCTTGATCTTGTACGGCTCGGCCCAGCTGCGCCGGTCCTGCTGTTGTCCCATGGTGTGCAGGGACGTGAATGTCTGCTCCTTCATGATGGATGGATCCTTCACCTGTGCGGTGCTTCCGGACGGGACGCGATCGTCCGCTCGTCCGGGGGGCGTTGGTGGCTTTCCCCTAGGGCGAGACTACGCCCCGGCCCTCGTGGAGGCCAGGGCAAGGGTCCTGCGCCCGCGACGCCGCCGGGCCCCGTCCCACTCCGCCCCCGAAAGGTGCACTTCGCGGGCTAAGTGGGTGGGTGCCCGGGTGGATGGCCTGGCCACCGCTGAACGGCCGCGCCAGGCGCCGAGGCCCGACTCAGTGGTGGCCGCCGTCGTGGCCCTTCAGCACCATGCGCATGATGCGCAGGCTGAGGGCCACGAAGCGGGTCACTTGGACGCCCAGCGAGCGGCGCTGTTTCAGCGTGGCGGCGGTGGGCAGGGGGGCCGCGGTGAGGTCCGTGATCGGCTGCTCGGCGCCGGCGACGATGCCGCTGAGGGAGGGGGAACTGGTCATCGCGATCACTCCGGAATCAGTTGCCAGCCCGGCAGGGCCTTGGCCTTGTAGAGGAAGAGGTAGTGGAGCATCAGCTTCATCCAGTGCCCGGCCAGGCCGAGCTCGCCGCGGGTCTCCTTCAGGTCGCGGCCGGTGGTGAAGCGGGTGTAGTCGGGGACGACGGGCAGCATGGTCATGGCCGCCGCCGACCCCCGGGTGAGCCCGGCGCCGGCGGACGCGACGCAGGCGGCCCCCATGTCGGCCATGGACGCCTGCCGGGCGGGGGTGGCCGGGTTCTTGATCCGGTCGGCGATCGAGAGCGCCGCCGTCTTGCCCATCACGCCCGACGGCATGCCCGTCCGGGGCGGCGAGGGCGCGATCACGGTGCCGTTGGGGGACGTGCGCGGCCGCGAGATCTGGTGCGGGGGCGCGAACGCGATCCCAACGGCCCAGATGTTGTCGTAGCCGCGCGCCAGGTAGGTCTTCGGCCAGTCCTCGCCGCGCCATTCCTCGTAGGGCTTGGGCGTGTAGTCCGCGTCCACCCTCATGAACCCGCTGGGGGCGAAGAGCTGGTCGGTGATGTCGCTACCGTCGGCCGCGTACGCCCTGAGCGGCACGCCACCGAAGGGCGGCAGCAGCATGGCGAAGTCGAACTCGAGCGCGTGGTGCTCGCCGTCCAGGGTCTCGTAGCGGACGATCCCGGGATCCACCCGTTCGACGTGGGCACCCAGGATCGGCAGCACGTCGCGCTCCCGGAAGAGCGAGGCGGTCCACAGCTCGCTCGAGGTCTCGAAGCCCAGCTGGTCGAACGTCATTCCGTCCACCCCGAAGTCGCCCAGGTGCGCCTCGTTGGTGAGGTAGTACAGCGTCGCCAGCTCGCGCACGCCCGCCTCGCGCAGCTCGTGGTCGACGTTGAAGACGTACTCGAAGGCGGCGCCCTCGCACGTGCAGGTGCCGTGCCCCATGCCGACGACCAGCGTCTGGGGGCGGCCGGCCTTCATGGCGGCGATGGATTCGCCCAGGGCGTGCGCCGCCTCCACGGCGTGGTCGGCGGTGCACACCGACCACGAGTTGCCGCCGTCGGGCCCGAGCCCGGGCGTGGCGGCGAACTTCAGCTGCGGGCCCGTGGCGTTGATCAGGTAGTCGAAGCGCAGCCGCTCGGTGTCGCCCGCCCGTGCCCCACCGGTGTGGACGATGTCGACGGCGCCGCGGGGGTTGTCGACATCGCCGTCGGGCCAGATCGCGACCGCCTTGGCCTGGACGAAGTCGATGCCCTTCTTGGCGTAGACCGGCGCGAGCGGGAAGACGACCTGGTCCTTGGTCATCTCGCCGACCCCCACCCAGATGTTGGACGGGATCCAGTTCCACTGGGAGTTCGGTGACACCACCTGCACCCGGTGCTCCCGCGAGAGGAGGCGGCGGGCATGCAGTGCGGCGGTGTGCCCCGCCACCCCGGCCCCGAGAATGAGCACGTCAGCCATGATTCGGCGACCCTTCGGCACGCGCTGGGCGGATCCAGCAGCCCCACCCTATATACCCCTAGGGGTATTCGGCAATGGGCGAGGCAACCACCCCGCCGAAGTGCGATCATGGGTTGATCCCCAGCACGACTCCCCGGAAAGAACGTCATGACCAAAGCCCTCGCCTCGCTGTTCACCCTGCTTGTGCTCGTTGCCGGTTGTGCCGGCGTGTCGGCCGCCCCCTCGGCGCCCCCCTCGTCGCCGCAGATCGTCGTGGAACAGCCGTGGGTCCGCACCACGGAGGGCTCCAAAGACGCCACGATGAGCGCCGCCTTCATGTCGCTCACCAACCCCGGCGACGCGGACGTCAGGCTGGTCAAGGCGGCCTCGGACGTGGCGGGCATGACGCAGATCCACGAGATGGTGGGCGGCGGCGACAGCATGGTGATGCAGGAGGCGAAGGACGGGGCCGTGATCCCGGCCGGCAGCCACCTGCATCTGAAGCCCGGCGGCTATCACATCATGCTGATGATGCTGAAGAAGCCGCTGGCGATCGGCGAGGAAGTCACGATCACCCTCACGTTCTCAACCGGCCAGACCGCGACGGTCACCGCCCCGGTGAAGAAGTTCACCGAGGAGGAGGACCACTACCACTCGCCGACGCCGTCCCCCTCGGCCAGCAACGGATGAGCGAGCAGCCCAGCCTGCCCCGGCGGCGGCTGATCGGGTACGCGGGGACGGCCGGGGCCGCCGCGCTGGCCGGCGGTGTCGCCGGACGCCTTACCGCGCCCGGTCCCGCGCCCGTGGCCGAACCCCTCGCCGAGCAGGTGATCCGGCAGTCGTACTCCCCGCATGAGGAGCACCAGGCGGGGATCATCACCCCGACCCCGGCTAGCACCCGCCTGATCGCGCTGTCCCTTCGCAAGGCCACGGACGCCGCCGCCCTGCAGCGGCTGCTGAAGCTGTGGAGCGGTGACATCGCCGCGCTGATGGCGGGGGAGGCCGCGCCCGGGGACCCGTTCCCGGAGACCAACCAGCCCGGCGTCTCGCTGACCATCACGGTGGGTCTCGGGCCGGGTGTCTTCGAGCTGGCCCCGCTGGCCACCCGTCGGCCGGTCGGGCTGGTCGACGTTCCGCCGCTGAGCCGCGACCGGTTGCGGCCGCGCTGGTCGGGTGGGGACCTGCTGCTGCTGATCGCCGCCGACGACGCCACCACGGTGGCCCAGGCCGGGCGCCGGCTGGTGGTGGACGCCGAGACGTTCGCCACCGTCGCCTGGGTGCAGGACGGGTCGTGGCGCGGCACCGATCCGTCCGGGCAGCCGCTGACCGGACGCAACCTTTTCGGCCAGGTCGACGGCACCGGCAACCCCAAGGGCCAGGATCTCGAGGACGCCTTGTGGTCCCACAACGCCCCGACGTGGTTCGCCGGCGGCACCACCCTGGTCGTGCGCCGCATCGAGATGGACCTCGACTTCTGGGAGGCCACCACGCGGGAGCGGCAGGAGAAGGTCATCGGGCGGCGGCTCTCGGACGGGGCACCACTGACCGGCAGCCGGGAGACCGAGGCGCTGAACCTGCAGGCCACCGACGCCGCCGGGCGCCCGATGATCCCGCTCGACGCCCACGCCCGGCGCTCCCACCCCACCAGCAACGGCGGCCGCCGGATCGTGCGCCGCGGCGTCAACTACACCCACGAGGAGGTCGTCGGCGGACGGCTGGTGACCTCGGCGGGCCTGATCTTCCTGTCGTTCCAGGGCGACATCGGCACCCAGTTCGTCCCGATCCAGCGGCAGTTGGACGAACGCGACGCCCTCAACGACTGGATCACCCACATCGGCTCGGCGGTCTTCGCCATCCCCGGCGGCTTCCCCGCCGACGGTTACCTGGCGCAGGGCCTCTTCGAGTAGCGCAGCCGGCCACCGAGGCGGACGGCGGGAACGCCGGGGACGACGGTCAGCCGCGCCGGGCCGTGAACAGCCGGGCCGAGCTCAGCTCGGACCACGCGCCGTCGAACTCCAGCCCGACCAGCGTTCCGGGCGGGAAATGCGCGTCGATCACGGCCAGCGCCTCGGCGACCGAATCCGAGCCGGCGGCCAGCTCGTGCGCCAGCGCCGGAATGCCCGGGGCGTGCGCGACGACCGCCACCACGCCGACGCCGTCACCCAGCGCCGACAACTCGTCCAGGATCGTGTCCGGGCTGCAGTTGTACAGGTCGTCGCTGGCCTCGATCGGGACGGGCAGCCCCAGCCCCTCGGCGGTCTGCAGCGCGCGGCTCGCCGAGGAACTGAGGATCAGCTGGATGCCGGCCTCGGCCAGGGCCTGGCCGGCCTCGCGGGCCTGGGCGCGACCGTAGTCGGTCAGCTCCCGGGCGTGATCGCCACGCCCACCCGCCCAGTTCTCGGCACTCGCGTGCCGCAGCAGGTACAGGGTCCTCACTCGCGCGTGAACTCGTTCTTGAAGTCGGTGCCCTGGGCGCGATCCCACGACGCGTGGATCTCGGCCTCGGCCTCGGTCCGGCCCACCCAGGTGGCGCCCTCGACCGACTTGCCCGGCTCCAGATCCTTGTAGACCGCGAAGAAGTGCTCGATCTCCAGCAACGTGAGTTGCGGCAGGTCCTTCAGCTCGGTCAGGTAGTCCTGGCGCTGGTCGGCCACGGGGATGCACAGCACCTTGTCGTCGCCGCCCATCTCGTCGGTCATGCGGAACATGCCGATCGCGCGGCACTCGATGAGCGCCCCGGGGAACGTCGCCTCGGGCACCAGCACCATGGCGTCCAGCGGATCGCCGTCCTGGCCCAGGGTGCCCTCAATGAACCCGTAGTCGTTGGGGTACTGGGTGGCGGTGAACAGGGTGCGGTCCAGGCGGATCCGACCGGTGTGATGGTCCATCTCGTACTTGTTCTTGGTGCCCTTCGGAATCTCGATGGTCACATCGAAATGCAGGCTGGGTGCAATCTTCGGACGCTGGAACGACGGCATCGAGCAATCCCCCTTCAACGGGCTGTCATGATGGCTAGGTCATGTGTGCCCTGAGCCTAGCGTTAGCGGACCGGTCGTGGTTGCCCTCCCGGCACGACTGATGAGGATCGGGCGCGTCGCCGCCTGGACGGGGCTCGCGCTGGTCGTCGCGGCCGGCGGCCTCCTGGTCTCGGTGCCCCCGCTGCGCGACGCCGTCCTGGCCCCCCGCCCCACGCTCACCCGGACGCTGCCGCCCGCCGCCGGCTCCTTCGCCCCTGGTGAGGTGGCGGTTCCGGACGAGCCGCTGCTGCCGCCGTTGCCATCCGTGGCGCCGCCGGGGGGCGCCGCCCTTGCCGCGCGGCTGCCGGCCCTCCCGTCCGGCGTCGCGTCGACCCGGGGCCTCGTGGTGGCCGATCCCGGCACGTCGGAGGTGCTGTTCTCGGCACGGAATCGCCCCCTCCTTCCCGCGTCCACCATGAAGCTGGTGACCGCCCTGGCGGCCCTCGATGTCCTGGAACCGGGGACCAGGTTCACCACCGGCGTCGTCCAGGTGGGCGCCGGCCGGATCGTCCTGGTGGGGGGCGGCGACCCGCTGCTGGTCACCAAACGCACCCCGGGACGGGCCAGCCTGACCGACCTCGCGGCGGCGACCGCGGCGGCCCTCAAGGGGCAGGGGATCACCAAGGTGAGCCTCGGCTACGACGCGTCCCTGTTCAGCGGGCCCGCCTGGAATCCCACCTGGCAGCCGGCCTACCGCTACGCCGTCGCGCCGGTGTCGGCGCTGCTGGCCGATCACGCGAGGACGAGCAGCGGGCTGCGCGCGAGCAACCCCGCCAAGGCGGCGGCCGCGGCGTTCCGGGCCCGGCTGCGGGCGCGTGGCATCACGGTCGGGGCGCTCAGCGAGGCGTCCGGGTTGAGCGGCACGCCGCTGGCCGAGGTGGCCTCGCCGCCGCTGGAGCGCGTGCTGGAGGTAACGCTGCGCGACAGCGACAACGATGCCGCCGAGGTGCTGCTGCGCCACGTCGCGCTGGCCGACGGGCGCGCCGGGACGGCCGCCGAGGGGGCGCGGGTGGTCGCCGAGCGGCTGCGGGCGCGAGGCCTGTGGGCCGAGGGGATGCGGATCGCGGACGGCAGTGGTCTGTCCCGCGAGAACCGGCTGACCCCGGGCGCCCTGGTGCGGCTCGTCTCGCTGGCCCTCCGGGAGGACGCCCTCCGGCCGCTGGCCACCGGCCTGCCGGTTGGCGGCGCCGCGGGCACCCTGTGGAACCGCTTCGACGACAAGGCGGAACGGGCCGGGCGTGGCGTGGTGCGGGCCAAGACGGGCACGCTGCGGGACGTCTCGACGCTGGCCGGGTACGTCGTCACCCGGGACGGCGCCGTCCTCGCCTACGCCGTCCTGGCCAACGGCGTGACCAACATCCCTGCCAGCCAGGACTGGATCGATCGCACGAGCGCCGCGCTGGCGTCCTGCGGCTGCGGCTGACCCCGGACGGCCACCTAGAGTGACCCGCATGGATGCGATCCCGGCCGTCGATTGGACCGCGGCGGCGGCGCTCGGCGCGACGTTGGTGCCGCCCGGCCCGCGGCTTCGACCCCACGAGATCGCGACGCTCGTGGCCGGGATGCGACGCTCGGCCGCCCGGGCCACCGATTTGGTGGCGGACGCCTCCCAGCTGGACGCGCCGCCGCCCGGTGAGGTGCTGGTGGTCGACCGTGCGTCCTGGATCCGGGCCAACGCGGCGATGGCGAGGGTGATGGTCGACAGCGCCCGCGACGACGCCGAACCCACGGCCCTGTCCCTGCGGCGGCGCGTGGGCGCCCGGGTGTCGGGCGCCGAGATCGGCGCCGTCCTCGCGTTGGTCGCCACCCGGATCCTCGGCCAGTTCGACCCCTTCGGGACCCCGCCGCGGCTGCTGCTGGTGGCCCCCAACCTCGTCGCGGTCGAGCGCTCGCTCGGCGTCGACCCCGACGATTTCCGGCTGTGGGTGTGCCTGCACGAGGAGACCCACCGGTTCCAGTTCGGCGCGGCCCCCTGGCTGCCCGGGCACCTGCTGGGGCTGTTCGGCGACGTGCTGCGGGGCGAGGGCGTCGGCCTGACCGGCTGGCGCCCGGGCACCGCCCAGCTGGGCGACCTGGTGCTGTCGCCCGCCCAGCGCGCGACGCTGGCGGACATCACGGCGGTGATGTCGCTGCTGGAGGGCCACGCCGACGTCCTGATGGACCGCGCCGGGACCGGCGTGATCGGGAGCCTGGGCACGCTCCGTGCGTCCTTCGAGCGCCGCCGCGACGCGGGCGGCCCGGCACAGCTGATCGGCCGGCTCCTGGGGCTGAACCTGAAGCGCGAGCAGTACCGGGAGGGTGCCGCGTTCTGCCGAGCGGTGCTGGACGCCGTGGGCGTCGTTGGCCTCAACCGGGTCTTCGCGGGGACCGAGGCCCTTCCCAGCCTGGACGAGCTCCGCGACCCCGACCGCTGGCTGACGCGGATGGGCGCCTGAATGGCGCGCAAGGCCCTCGGCGAGGCGGCCCTCGCCGTGGTGCGGGCCATCGACGAGTGCTGGCCGGGGGGCCACGTGATCGTGGCCTGTTCGGGGGGCAGCGACTCCACCGCCCTGGCGCTGGGGGCCGCCGTGGTGGCCGCCCGGCGGGGGACCGCCCTGCGCGCCGTCGTCGTCGATCACGGGCTGCAGCCAACCTCCGCCGCGATCGCGGACGAGGTCGTGGGGCGGCTGGGCGCGCGCGGGGTCCCGGCCCGGGCGCGCCGGGTGAGCGTCGACCTCACCGCGGGGCTCGGGATGGAGGCCGCCGCGCGGTTGGCCCGCTACGAGGCGCTGGCGGCCGAGGCCGGGCCGGGCGAGACGGTGCTGCTGGGCCACACCCGCGACGATCAGGCCGAGACCGTGCTCCTGGGCCTGGCCCGCGGCTCCGGGACCCGCTCGCTCGCGGGGATGCCGGCCGCCCGCGGGCCCTTCCTGCGGCCCCTGCTGGGCATCGGCTCGGCGACCACCACCCAGGCCTGCCGGGAGTTCGGCGTCGGGTGGGTTGAGGACCCGCACAACGCGGAGGCCCGCTTCGCCCGCGCCCGGATCCGGCATGCCGTGCTCCCGCTCCTCGAGGCCGAGCTCGGCCCGGGCTTCGCCGAGGCGCTCGCCCGGACGGCCGCGCTGGCCCGCCAGGATGCCGACGCCCTGGACGAGCTGGCGGCGGGCGCGCTCGCCGGGGCGCGCGCGGGGGACGGCCTTCGCCTCGATCCGGCCTGGACCGGGCTGCCCGCCCTCCGGGCCCGGGTGCTGCGCCGCTGGCTGCTCGACCGGGGGGCCGCGGAGGTCACCAAGACCCACCTGGACGCGGTCGCCGAGCTGGTGACCGCCTGGCGCGGCCAGCGCTGGATCGACCTTCCGGGGCTGCGGGTGGCCCGCCGCGCGGGGGTCCTGGTGGCGGCGCCGCCACCCGCTGGGTGACCCGCCCCACCCGCCCCGTCCGTTCGCCGCGACCCGTCGGCTCGTCCGTCCGCGGGACCGGTAGTGTTACCACCCGTGGAGGCAGCCGACATCAGCAATGATCTGACCCGCGTTCTGTACACCCGGGAGCAGATCGACCAACGACTCGCCGAGGTGGCCCGGCAGATCGAGGCCGACTACGGCGACGACGACATCCTGCTGGTGGGGGTGCTCAACGGCGCGCTCATGGTGATGGCCGACCTGTCCCGCCACCTGAAGAAGCACTGCGAGATGGACTGGATGGCGATCTCGTCCTACGGCTCGGGCACGCAGAGCTCCGGCGTCGTCCGGATCCTCAAGGACCTCAACACCAACCTGGAGGGCCGCCACGTACTGGTCGTCGAGGACATCATCGACACCGGCCTGACGCTGGCCTACCTGATCCAGAACCTGAAGTCGCGCAAGCCCGCGAGCCTCAAGGTGATGACGATGTTCCGCAAGCCGGAGGCACTCAGCTCGCCCGTGGCGGTGGATTACCTCGGCTTCGACCTGCCGAACGAGTTCGTGGTCGGCTACGGCCTCGACTACGCCGGCCGTTACCGCAACCTCACCGACGTGGGCACTCTCGCGCCGCACGTCTACAGCTGACCAACCCGGCGGACGGACCCCAGCGTGGCCCGGCCGGCGGCGGGTCGTCCCCCTTGGAGCGCTTCGCTACAGTCGTAATGCCCTCCCCACGCACTTGAAGGCAGGTTATGAAGGCGCAACGGCTGTTCCGCGGTCCGATCATCTGGATCGTCATCGGGTTCCTCGCGGTCGCCCTGATCGCCGAGTTCGTCGGCAGCAATACCGGGTACAAGCAGGAGCCCACGTCCACGGTCGTGACGCTGATCCAGGGCAACGAGCCCCTCAAGGAGGTCGTCCTCGTCGACGGCGACCAGGAGATCCGCGTCGAGCGCAAGGACGCCACCGGCACCAAGCTGCGCGCCAAGTGGATCGGCACCCAGAGCCAGCCGATCATCGACCGGCTGAATCAGCGGGTGGCCGCCGGCACGCTCGACACCTGGCGCGGCGAGGTGCCGACCCAGGGCATCTGGACGACGCTGCTGTTCACGATCCTGCCGTTCCTGGTGATCGGCCTGCTGTTCTTCTTCATGATGAACCAGGTCCAGGGCGGCGGTAACCGCGTCATGGGCTTCGGCAAGAGCAAGGCGAAGCTGGCCAGCAAGGACACCCCGAAGACCACCTTCGCCGACGTGGCCGGCTGCGAGGAGGCGATCGAGGAGCTGCAGGAGATCCGCGAGTTCCTCTCCGAACCGGGCAAATTCCTGGCGGTCGGGGCCAAGATCCCCAAGGGCGTCCTGCTGTACGGCCCCCCCGGAACCGGCAAGACGCTGTTGGCCCGCGCGGTGGCCGGTGAGGCCGGCGTCCCCTTCTTCTCGATCTCCGGTTCCGACTTCGTCGAGATGTTCGTCGGCGTCGGCGCCAGCCGCGTCCGCGACCTGTTCGAGCAGGCCAAGGAGGCCGCCCCGGCGATCGTCTTCATCGACGAGATCGACGCCGTCGGACGGCACCGCGGCGCCGGCATGGGCGGCGGCCACGACGAGCGCGAGCAGACGCTGAACCAGCTGCTGGTCGAGATGGACGGCTTCGACGTCCGCGGCGGCGTCGTGCTGATCGCGGCGACCAACCGGCCCGACGTCCTCGACCCGGCGCTGCTGCGCCCGGGCCGCTTCGACCGGCAGATCCCCGTCGAGGCGCCGGACATGAAGGGCCGGCTGCAGATCCTGCGGGTGCACGCCGCCAACAAGCCGATGGCCCCGGACGCCGAGCTGGAGTCGGTCGCCAAGCGCACCCCCGGTTTCACCGGCGCCGACCTGGCCAACGTGCTCAACGAGGCCGCGCTTCTCACCGCCCGGCTGAACCTGCGCTACATCGGCAAGGGGCAGCTGGACGAGGCCATCGATCGGGTGATCGCCGGGCCGCAGAAGCGCAGCCGGGTGATGAACGAGCGCGAGCTGCTGATCACCGCCTACCACGAGGGCGGTCACGCGCTGGTGGCGGCGGCGATGCCGGGCACCGACCCGGTGCAGAAGGTCACGATCCTGCCGCGCGGCCGGGCGCTGGGCTACACGATGGTGATGCCCGACTCCGACAAGTACTCCAAGACGCGCGGCGAGCTGCTCGACCAGCTGGCCTACATGCTGGGCGGGCGGGCCGCCGAGGAGCTGATCTTCCACGACCCGACCACCGGGGCGGCCAACGACATCGAGAAGGCCACCAGCGTGGCGCGCGCGATGGTCACCAAGTACGGCATGACCGAGCGGCTGGGGGCGGTGAAACTCGGCAGCGACTCCGACGAGCCGTTCCTCGGCATGCAGGCCGGGATGAACAGCGGCCACCGCGACTACTCCGACCTGATCGCCGCCGCCATCGACGAGGAGGTCGCGGCCCTCATCAACAACGCGCACCAGGAGGCCTTCGACGTCCTGGTGGCCAACCGCGACGTGCTGGACGAGCTCGTCCGGCAGCTGTTCGAGAAGGAGACCCTCGACAAGGAGCAGGTCGCGAAGGTCTTCGAACCGCTCCGGCGTTGGCCGGCCCGGCCGCCCTGGACGGGCTCGGAGACCCGGGTGCCGTCGTCCATCCCGCCGGTGGACCCGCCCGAGCGCGAGGTCCAGCCGGTGCCGGTGGCCCCCTACCCCGGCGCCTACCCGGCCCAGCCGCCCTACGGCGGCCCCGGATTCGGCGAGGGTCCCTACGGCCCGCCCGCCCCGGGCAGCTACCCACCGGCGCAGTCCCCGGGGGCCTACCCCGGCGGGTCCTATCCGACCAACCCGGGCCAGCCGCCCGCCCAACAACCGCCCCAAGGCTGGGGTCCGCCACCACAGGGGTGATGAACGATGCCGGTTGACCAGCCACGGGTCGCAGCGGCCGTCCGGGAGATCCTGATCGCGATCGGCGAGGACCCGGATCGCGAGGGGCTCCAGGAGACCCCCGCCCGCGTCGCGCGCGCCTACGCCGAGCTGTTCGAGGGCCTGGACGCCCGCCCGTCCGACGTGCTCTCGACCACGTTCGACATCGCCCACGACGAGATGGTCCTGGTGAAGGACATCGAGGTGTGGTCGACGTGCGAGCACCATCTGGTGCCGTTCACCGGCGTGGCCCACGTGGCCTACATCCCGTCCAAGACGGGCAAGATCACCGGGCTCAGCAAGCTGGCCCGGCTGGTGGACGTCTACGCCAAGCGGCCGCAGGTGCAGGAGCGGCTCACCACGCAGATCGCGGACGCCATGGTCGAGTTCCTGGACCCGCGGGGAGTAATGGTGGTCGTCGAGTGTGAGCACCTGTGCATGACCATGCGCGGGGTGCGCAAGCCCGGTTCGAAGACCGTCACGTCGGCGGTCCGCGGGGCGCTGCGCAACCCGGCCACCCGCGCCGAGGCGATGAGCCTCATCATCGGCTGACGCCCCCTCGGCGCCTCGCTACGCTGTGCGCGTGCTGCAGCGCCCGACCGACCGCACCCTGGTGATGGGGATCGTCAACGTCACCCCGGACTCCTTCTCCGACGGTGGGCAGTGCCTCGCGACGGCGGACGCGATCCGGCACGGCCGCTCGCTGATCGCCGAGGGCGCGGACATCATCGACATCGGGGGCGAGTCGACGCGTCCCGGTGCCGAGCGGGCCGACCTGCAGGTCGAGCTCGACCGGGTGATCCCCGTGGTGGCGGCCCTGGCCGCCGAGGGTGCGGTCTGCTCCGTCGACACAATGCGGGCCGAGGTGGCCGCCGCCGCGGTCGCGGCCGGGGCCGCCTTCGTCAACGACGTCTCCGGCGGGCTGGCCGACCCGGCGATGTTGGCCACGGTGGCGGGGCTCGAGGTCGGCTACGTGGCGATGCACTGGCGCGGCTTCTCCAACGTGATGACCCGGCTCACCGACTACGGCGACGTGGTGGGCGACGTGGCGTCCGAGCTGGCGGCCCGGCGCGACGCGGCGCTGGCGGCGGGGATCGCGCCGGAGCGGCTCATCCTCGATCCGGGGCTCGGCTTCGCCAAGGAGCCAGACCACAACTGGGCGCTGCTGGCCGGGCTGGACAGGCTGCGCGGGCTGGGCTTCCCGCTGCTGATCGGCGCCTCCCGCAAGCGCTTCCTCGGCGCCCTGCTGGCCGACGGCGACGGCCCGCGCCCCCCGCGGGAACGCGACGACGCCACGCTCGCGCTGACCACCCTGCTCGCCCAGCAGCGGGTGTGGGCGGTGCGCACGCACACCGTCCGCGGGCACCGCGACGCCATCGCCGTGGCGGAGCGGCTCCGGGCCGATGCCGCGCAGGAGCCCGCCGGTGGCGTCGGGTAGCCTCTCTGGCGGAGGTGACACCCATGGTTCCAACGCGCGACCGCATCCGGTTGACCGGGATCGCCCTGGACGCCATTCACGGCGTCCACGAGTTCGAGAGGCAGACGCCGCAGCGCTTCGTGGTCGACGTCACGCTTGAGCTGCAGCGCTCGGCGAGCGACGACGACCTGAGGACCACCGTCGACTACTCCGTGCTCGCGGGGCGGATCGCCGACGACGTCCGCGGCGAGCCGGTCAACCTCATCGAGAGCCTGGCGGAACGGATCGCGGCCACCTGCCTGTCCTCCCCGCTGGTCTCCCAGGTCGAGGTGACCGTGCACAAGCCCGACGCCCCCGTCGGGCTGGCCCTCAGCGACATCAGCGCGACCATCACCAGGCGGCAAGGATGAGCAACCCCAACGCGCACCTCCACTTCGACCTCGACACCCTCGGCGGCCTGCCGGTGCCGCGCCACATCGTCTTCTCGATCGGCTCCAACCTGGGCGACCGCCTGGAATACCTGCAGGGCGCCGTGGACGCGCTGCGGGCCACGCCGCAGCTGACGGTGACCGGCGTGTCCGCCGTCTACGAGACCGCACCCGTGGGGCCGGTGACCGACCAGCCCGACTTCCTCAACATCGTGGTGACCGCCGACTCCACGCTGGCGTCGCTGGTGCTGCTGGAGCGGGCCCAAGCCATCGAGAACGCGTTCCGCCGGGTGCGTGAGATCCCCGGGGGCCCCCGCACCCTGGACGTCGACCTGATCGCCGTGGGTGAGCGGATCAAGAACACCGTGCCGCTGACCCTGCCCCATCCGCGGGCGGGGGAGCGCGCCTTCGTCCTGGTGCCCTGGCACGACCTCGAACCGGACGCGGTCCTACCGGGCGGACGACCGGTCGCGGAGCTGATCGCGGGCCTGGACACCGGCGTCGTGCGTCGCCGCGCTGATCTGGTGATCGAGTGACCGAGCCCTCGGGCGGCCCGGAGCCCCGGGGCAGCGTGCAGCACACCGAGCCCCTGGTCCTGGCGGTGGCGGGCCTGCTGGGGGCGGGCACCGCGTGGCTGGGTATCTCGACGCTGGAGCAGTTGGGGGTGCCGGTTCCCAGGATTCCGCTCCTCGGGTCGGCGGCGCTGCTGGTGGCGGCGATCGGGGTCGGCATTGCCGCCCGGATCACGCACCGGCGGATCCACCTGGCGCGCCGGCTCCCGGAACCGGCGCGGGCGGTCGCGCTGTTGGTCCTCGGCAAGACCTCCCTGATCGCCGGGACGGGGTTTGCCGCCGCCTACCTCACGGCCGCGCTGATCTACCTGCCGCGGGTGGAGGCCCCGCTCGGCCGGGAGCGGCTCTTCGGCGCGGTGCTGGCGGCGGCGGCCGCGGCGGGCCTTGGGGCGGCCGGATGGTTCCTCGAACGCGCTTGCCAGGTGCCCAAGGACCCGGACGACTCGCCGGGCGCGGCTTCGGGGTCCCGGGGTGAGCCCGGGTAGAATCACCGCCGTGGCAGCGAACAATCCGGGCCGAGTGGCCCCCCGATCCCAGGCGAAGACCCTGTCCTGGTTGGTGCTGTTCGCGTCCGTCGCGATCTCGCTGATCTCCCTTCTCAGCGCGGAGCTCCCGGTCCGGATCGCCGGACTGGCCGTGGCCGGGCTGGGCGGCGCCGTGGGCTGCTGGCTGGCCTGGCGCGAGGCGGCCCGGGTTCGCCGCGAGGCGGAGCAGCGCGCCACCGAGGACACGCGCCGCGCCGGTGCGTTGCTGCATCGCGAGCGCCAGCGTCACCAGGACGTGCTCGCCACGCTTGACAGGCGAGTCAAGGGCCTGGCCGCCACGCTGTGGGAGCTGCGCACCCAGAATGCGGGCCTGGAGCAGAGCGTCTCGACGCTGCGCGGCAACAACGAATCGCTCCGCGTGGAGTTGGCGCTGGCCACGGCGCTCTCCAGCGAGGCTGACGCCGAGGTGCTGACGCTGCCGCGGCGCGCCACCGGCACCGGCGACGCCGTTGCGGGTGTTGACCTGTGGAACGACGAGCATTCCCCCACCGTGGTCGACCTGCAGGCCATCGCGGCCCCGTTCGTGGACGACGCCGTCCGCCGCGAACTCGCCTAGGCGACGTCGGCCCTACTTCGTCGCGTCCCCGCTCAGCGCGGGCAGCGACCTGACCGCGTCCGCGAGCCGGTCCAGCGGCGTTCCCGGTAGTACGGCCTCCCACGCACTCAGGTTGGCAAACCCCGGGGTGCGGAGCTTGAGCCGCCAGGGGGTCTTCTGACCGCGGCTGACCAGCAGCATCCCCGCGTGGCCCCAGGGGGCCTCGATCGCGCCGTGGAAGTCCCCCTCGGGCACGCGAACGACCTTGGGGAGCCGGACGTCCACCGGACCCTCGGGCAGGCCGTCGATGGCTGCGTCGATGAGGTCGCAGCTCTCGTCCAACTGATCGACCAACACCCGGAAGCGGGCAAGTGCGTCCCCGGCCGGCTGCGTTGCCCGCCCCAGCAGCTGGCGCAGCCGGGGGTCGATCCGCGGGTCGCTGCGCCGCAGGTCGAGATCGATCCCGACCGCGGCGCTGACCGGACCGGTCAGGCCGTAGCCCGAGACGACCGAGGGGGTGGTGACGGCCAGGTCGCCGAGGCGATCGGCCAGCTGTTCCAGGCGCAGCCGCAGGGCGTTGGCCACCTCTCGAATGGTCTTGGTCAAGCCACGTTCGGCTTGTAACCAATCGTTTGGAACAATCGCACTCATGCCCCCGAGTCGGACCACCATCGGGTGCACCCTATTGCCGGTCAAGGCGAGGTTCTGTTCCAAGATCGCCGCACGAGCGACGCCGGCCAGCGACGTGTCCGTGGCGCGGTCACCCTCCAGGTGGGTCAGGTATGCCAAATGGCTGCCAATCCGGAAATGCTCGGCGAGCAACACCCGTAGCCAGGACGCCCTTGGCGGGACGGTCACCCCCAGGGATTCCTCCACGACGGTTGCCAGCAGGATTTCTCCGAAGATCGGTGCCTGCCAATCGTGCCGGTTGGCCAGGCTCAGCCCCTGCCGGTAGTCCCGCACCTCGAACAGTTTCTCCGCTCCGCGTTGCAGCCCCCCGGGGACGACATTGACGCTTGTCAACACACCTTTGTCAACTTTCGCGACGAGGGTGATCAAACCGGCACGCATCGGATGAGTCGGGCCGAGATCGACGTTCACCGCGTCCGGAAGTGCCGCCGACAGCGACCCAATGGCAATGGTGAGGGAAACGCCGCGCATGGCGTGATCTTGCCGCATCGGGGGTGCTGCGGCCAACCAATCCGGCCAACGCGAGGGCCAGCGGGTTGCGTGAATCAAAACTCACAGTTTCGGCGCTTTGACGAATCAGCATTTGCGGTTACGCTGGTTTGCGGCAGCCGCGGGGGAGGGTGACCAGCAACGATGCATCCCGAGAGGAAGAGTTAAATGGCACAGAAGGTTCTGTACGTGCTGACCGATGACATCGATCAGTCCGAGGCTGCCGAGACCGTCGTTTTCGGCATTGATTCGAGCAGCTACGAGATCGATTTGTCGGCGGCCAACGCGCAGGCGCTGCGCGATGTCCTGGCCCCCTACGTGGGGGTCGCTCGCCGTGTGGGGGCCCGCCGCGGCCGTCCGGCCGGCAAGCGTCGAGGCGGTGCCGGCACCGCCGCCACCGACATCCGTGCGTGGGCGTTGGCCCAGGGGCTCAACGTGTCCGCGCGTGGCCGGGTGCCCGCCGACATCCGCGAGGCCTACGAGCGCGCGCACTAGGCGTCAGCCGCAGGCGAACAGCGGAACACCCTCGGCCAGGTGGCCGTTGCATAGACTGGAGGCTGCCCGGGAGGCCATTCGCGCCCCCTGCGGCAGCCACCAGCTTTTCCGGCTGGAGTGAGGAGTGAGGCAATGTTCGATCGGTTCACGGACCGCGCACGGCGGGTGATCGTCCTGGCCCAGGACGAGGCGCGCATGCTCAACCACAATTACATCGGGACCGAGCACATCCTGCTCGGCCTGATCCATGAGGGTGAGGGCGTGGCCGCCAAGGCGCTGGAGTCGCTCGGCATCTCGCTCGAGGCCGTCCGGGAGCAGGTGGAGGAGATCATCGGCCAGGGTCAGCAGGCCCCGACCGGGCACATCCCGTTCACCCCCCGCGCCAAGAAGGTGCTGGAGCTGAGCATGCGCGAGGCGCTGCAGATCAACCACCCCTACATCGGCACCGAGCACATCCTGCTCGGGCTGATCCGCGAGGGTGAGGGCGTCGCCGCCCAGGTGCTGATCAAGCTCGGCGCCGACCTGAACCGCGTCC